>DASRAY010000081.1:0-44601 GCA_035637935.1 Sphingomicrobium sp. | reverse complement strand
CGCCGGGTCGAGCACGTCCGGGCGGTTGGTCGCGGCGATGATGATGATGCCTTCGTTGGCCTCGAAGCCGTCCATCTCGACCAGCAGCTGGTTCAGGGTCTGCTCGCGCTCGTCGTTGCCGTTGCCGAGGCCGGCGCCGCGGTGACGGCCTACGGCGTCGATCTCGTCGATGAAAACGATGCACGGGGCCGACTTCTTGGCCTGGTCGAACATGTCGCGCACGCGGCTGGCGCCGACGCCGACGAACATTTCGACGAAGTCCGAGCCGGAAATGGTGAAGAAGGGAACGCCCGCCTCACCGGCGATGGCGCGGGCGAGCAAGGTCTTGCCGGTGCCCGGAGGGCCGACCAGCAGCGCGCCCTTGGGGATTTTGCCGCCGAGGCGGGCGAACTTGCCCGGGTCCTTCAGATATTCGACGATCTCCTGCAGCTCCTCGCGCGCCTCGTCGATCCCGGCGACGTCGGCGAAAGTCACCCGGCCCTGCTTCTCGGTCAGCATGCGGGCGCGGCTCTTGCCGAAGCCCATCGCTCCGGAGCCGGCGTTCTTCTGCATCTGGCGCATGACGAAGAAGCTGATCCCGAGGATCAGTAGGAAGGGGAGCGAATTGTACAGCATGTAGAGCCAGATGCTGCCAGTCTCCTCGGCCTTGACCTGGACCGCGACGCCCTTCTGGATCATCCGGTCAGCGATGTCCGCTCCGGCCGGCGCGATGGTGTGGAACTCCTCGCCCGAGTTGAGCTTGCCGACGATCGCCGAATCGCGGTTGGCGCTGGTCATCATCGTCACCGACTTGACGTTCTGCTCGTCGACCTGGCGGACGAAGTCGGAATAAGCGATCTGGTTGCCGGCAGTGCTGCGCGAGCCGCCGTCGATCATCTGGACGAACAGGACGAGCGCGAAGAGGATGCCGACCCAGATCAGCAGGCTCTTGGTCCACGGGTTGCCGGGCTTCTTTTCCTTGTCGTTCATCGCTCGTCTTTCGCGGGCAAAACACCCATCGCCTTAAAATAGGCGCATGGCGCTCAATAACAATGTGCCGCTTAGAGAGTGATGAACGGACTTAGACGTGCTCGAGCGGGCGCTCTTCGATCCAGTCGAAGGCCGGGCGGCGCTCGAGGTCCTTGAGGCGGTCGAGGAAGATGCCGGCCAGCAGCATCCGCCGTTCGCGGGCCTCTTCGGTCACGGCACGGCCGGCGGCGGCGATCTCCTCATTGGCCCGCCGCCGATAGAATCGGGCATCGGATTCCACGCGCTCCTCCCCCGGTGAAGCGTCGATTCGACGGGCGGACTTTAGCGCCGGTAATCCACGGGTCGAGTCCGCTGCGGGTCCGAAACGAAAATATTCTCCGGGGTCAGCCGCGACGGTCGGGCGCTTTGGTCAGGCGCCACCTCGCTCCCCCTTCGAGCTTGAGGCCGCAGAGGGTGGCGGTGGCGCCCGTCGCGAGCGCGTCGAGCGCGCGCTCGAGCTCCGGGCCGCGCGGCTCGGGCGCGTGGAAGCGCAAGAAGGCGACGCGCACGATCCGCCGGAGGATTTCGCGCGGCAGCCCCGCGGGATCGATGCGCAAGGCTTCGGCGTCGTCGCTGACCCGCGCCGCCGCGAGGTTCTCCGCGATCCAGTTCAGGGCTTCGTCGGCTTCGCCGAGATTGCGCGCGCTGCGGGCGGCCGCGGCCCCGTCCAGGACGCCGGTCCTGGCCAGCGCCTTGCGGACGCGCACCCGCTCATACTGATCGTCTGCGTTACTCGGGTCGGTCGCCGGGTCGAGCCCGGCGTCGGCGCAAATGCGCTCGAGCTCGCTTCGCCGCCAGCCGAGCAGCGGGCGGAGCAACGGGAATCGGCTGCCGGGCACGGTCGCGGCCGGGCGCATCCCGGCCAGGCCGCGGACTCCGGAGCCGCGGTTGAGGCGCATGACGACGGTCTCGGCCTGGTCATCGGCATGGTGCGCGGTCGCCAGCGCGGCCAGGCTGCGCTCGGCCAGCCAGTCGGCGAGCAGCCGATAGCGCATGTCGCGCGCCCGCTCCTGGACGGCCGTCGCCGGCGGCTCGGCCCAGTCGGCGGTGAGGATCGCATGCGGCACGCCGAGCCGAGCGCAAACGGCCGCGACCATGTCCGCTTCGGCCCGGCTGTCGGGCCGCAGGCCATGGTCGATGGTCGCGGCCTCGATCGCGCCCGGCCGCGCGGCGGCCGCGAGCAACAGCAGCGCCAGGCTGTCGGGCCCGCCGGACACGGCGATGCCGAGACGCTGCGCTGGATCGCTCAGCGCGTCGAGGTCAACGCGGAATCGTTCGAGGAGGGCATCCTCCATTCGTCACCCTGAACTTGTTTCAGGGTCCATTTACGAGAAGCTCGCGGACGTCACCACAATGGATGCTGAAACAAGTTCAGCATGACGACGGTCAGCTGCACCGGGCGTCGGTCTTGGCGGTGGCGAGCTGCTTCTTGAGGTCGGCGCGGACCTTCGCGCCGTAGACCGATTCGAGCTCGGCATAGGCCTTGCACGCCTGGCCGGGCTGGCCGAGCTTCATCAGCGCCTGGCCGAGGAAATAGAGGCTGTCCTGGGCGCGCGCGCCGTCGGGATCGTTGCGGTAATTGGCGAGCAGGGTGGCGGCGGCGTCGCGCGCGTCGCCCTTGTCGAGCTGGGCGCGGCCGATCAGGTTCTTGGCGTAGCTGAGCCGGCGATGCTTGGGATAAGTCGAGGTGAAGGACTTCAGCGAAACGATCGCCTGGTCGTACTGGCCGGCCTCCCACAAATGGAAGCCCTGGCTGTAGGCGTCCTCGCCGGGGTCGGTTTCCGGCGTGGCCTCGGACGCTCCGCCGGTTCCAGTCGCCACCGTGATCTCGGGCTTCGGCTTGAGGATCGCCGCCGTCTTTGGCGGTGAAGCGGCGGGGGTCAGCGGAGTCGCGACGGTCGGGACCGTGGCCGCGGCAGCAGCGGCGTCAGTGACCCGCTGTTCCAGCGTCGCGAGCCGCTGGTCCTGATCGCTCTTCGCCTTGGCCAGGTCGATTTCGAGGGTCCGCAACTTGTTCCCATTCTCTTCCGACTGGCGGAGGATGTCGGCGGTCTGCCGCTCGAGCGCGTCGAGGCGCTGGTCGAGCGTAACCACCGACGATTGGGTCGCCGCCGGCTCGTCCGAGAAGCCGGCGGTGTCGGCCGGCCGGCCGCGCGGGAAGACCTGCCGCTGGACTTGCTGGAGCTGGCGTTCGAGCCGCTCGATGCGCTGCTCGGGCGTCGGCGCCTGGCGCTGGGCCAAGCCCGGCGCCGGAAGGAGCGCGATGGCGGCGGCGGAGGCCGCGATCGCAGCGAAGGCACGCGTGACTGTCACTGAACTTTCCCCAACCCTTCGAACTGACGTGAGTGTGACTCGCCGCGGCTTTCCCGGCGATGAATCTTCAGGTGGCTGCGGCATTATTGGTCGGCTCGGGTGGCGGCGCGGACGGCGGCGGAGCGGGCTGCGGCGCGGCTGCCGCCGCGGGCGTCGAACGCGGCGCCGGAGCAGCAGCCGGAGCGGGCGCGGCCCGGGTCCTAAGGAGATCGGCCGGAAGCAGGCTGACGTCGCTCACCCGAGTCGCGGCTGGGCCGACGGGCGGTGCAACCGTGGTGCCAACAGTCACGCGCAGCGCCTCGGGCTTGCCGGTTTTCAGCACCGGCGCGGTCGCGGTCGCCGGAACGGTATAGGACTGGCCGGGCTGCAGCATGCCCGAGAAGAGGGTCGCGCCGCCCTTCTCAGAAACCTGGAGCCAGACCGCATCGGTCGCTGCCAGGACGACCGGCCCTTGCGCGGTCGGAGTGGCCGGGGGAGCCGCAGCCGGCGGCGGGGTCGCCGGCGCAGCCGGAGCCGCGGTGTTGGCCGCGGACTCGTCGGGTTGTTCGAGCGAGCGGCGGCTGAGCCAGCTCATCACGAGTATGATGACGATCACGGCGAGGATCGCGCCGATGACGAGGCCCTTGGGCATGGTCCGCGCCGGGTCGGCCGGCTCGAACACCTCGGCCGTGGTGGTGGCCCGGCTGCCGCCCATCTCGCCGCGCAACTGATCGGCGACGTCGGCGCGGTCGAGCCCGACGACCGAGGCATAGCTGCGGGCAAAGCCGATCGTGTAGGTGGGAGCCGGAAGCCGGTCCCAGTCGGCCCCTTCGATCGCCTCGAGATGGCGGCGCGGAATGCGCGTCTGGGCCGCGATATCCTCGAGGCTCAGGCCCTTTTCCTCGCGCGCTGCGCGCAGGCGCTCGCCGACCGAAGGAACGTCCGTCTCGACCAGTTCCTCGTCCATCACCCCGCCTTAGATTTCGCGTGAAGAAAGTCCACTGTTTGAAGGCTGGCGCGGCACTGTCAACCGCCGATCCTAACCAACGACGATGCCGTGCCGCCGGGCCCAGTCGCTCAGCGCCTTGCGCATGTCCCGGGGCGGCTTCCGCAGCAGCTGGTCGAGCCGGCTGCGGGCGGCAGCCGCATCGAGCGAGCGGATCATCGCCTTGACCGGGCCGACCCCGGCCGGGGTGATCGAGAAATTCTCTGCGCCGATGCCGATCAGCGCCATCGCCTCGAGCGGCCGGCCGCCCATTTCGCCGCAGATCCGCGCCGGGACGCCGGCGGCCCGCGCGGCGTCGAGCACGCGCTTGAGGAAGCGCAGGATCGCCGGGCTCAGCCAGTCGTAGCGCTGGGCGAGCCGCGGTTCGGAGCGGTCGGCGGCGAACAGGAACTGGGTCAGATCGTTGGTGCCGATCGAAATGAAATCGACCCGCGGCAGCAATTGATCGAGCATCTCGGCAAGGCTCGGCACCTCGAGCATTGCGCCGAACTCGATCCGGCTGGGGACCTTGCGGTGGGCCTTGCGCGCCCACTCCACCTGCTCCTCGAACAGGCTCCGCGCTTCCTCATATTCCCACGGCTCGGAGACCATCGGGAACATCACTCGGAGCACCTTGCCGCCCGACGCCTCGATCAGCGCCCGGGCCTGCGCTTTCATCAGCGTCACCCGCTCGAGCGACAGGCGCAGCGCGCGCCAGCCCATCGCCGGATTCTCCGCTTCATCGTGCACATCGGTCAGATAGGGCAGGGCCTTGTCGCCGCCGATGTCGACGGTGCGGAACACGACCGGCCGGTCGCCGGCCGATTCGAGCACCTTGGTGTACAGCCGCTGCTGGCGCTCACGCCCGGGCAGGGTCGCCGACACGAGGAACTGGAACTCGGTGCGGAACAGGCCGATGCCGTCGGCCCCGGTCATCGACAGCGCAGCGGCGTCTTCGGCGAGCCCGGCATTGACCATGACGCTGACCTGCACGCCGTCGCGGGTGACCGCGGGCAGCGCCTTGACCGCGGCGAACTCGGCGCGCCGCTTCTGGCTCAGCGTCATGCGATGTTCGAAGCTTGACTGAAGCGGGCGGTTGGGGCGGATGATGACGCTGCCGTTGTCGCCGTCGACCAGGATCGTCTCGGCTTCCGCGACGCTGTGTCGGATGTCGTTGAGGCGGCCGATCACCGGCACGCCGATCGCCCGGGCGACGATCACCATGTGCGAGGTCAGCGATCCCTCCTCGAGCAGCACGCCCTTCAAGCGTCGCCGGTCATATTCGAGCAGCTCGGCCGGGCCGAGGTTGCGCGCGATCAGGATCGTGTCGCGGGCGAGGCCGGTCTGGGCGGCGGTTCCCATCCGCCCGGACACGATCCGCAGCAGGCGGTTGGACAGGTCCTCGAGGTCGTGCATCCGTTCGGACAGCAACGGGTCGTCGATGTCGCGCATCCGCGCCCGCATGCGCTGCTGGACCCGCTCGATCGCCGCTTCCGCCGTGAGGCCGCTGTCGATCGCCTCGTTGATCCGCCGCGACCAGCCCTCGTCGTAGGCGAACATGCGGTAGGTCTCGAGGATCTCCTGATGTTCGCCGGCGGTGCCGAATTCCGCCTCCTTGGTCATGTTGTCGATCTGCTCGCGCATCTTGCGAAACGCGCCGTAGACCCGCTCGCGCTCGGCCTCGATGTCGTCGGCGACCGTATGCTCGACGACCACCCGCGGCTCGTGGAACACCGCTTCGCCCTTGGCCATTCCGGCAACCAGCTTGAGGCCGGTGAGGCGCAGCGGGCCCGCGCTGCGCAGCCGCCCGCGCCGCGCCCCGTCGACCAGCCGGGCGCCCGCGATCATCTCGGACAGGACCATGGCGACGGTCTGCAGCGCCTCGATCTCGACGTCCTCGTAGCAGCGCGGCTCGGCATGCTGGACGGCGAGTACCCCGATCGGGCTTTCGAGCCGGACGATCGGCACTCCGGCGAAGCTGTGGAAGCTCTCCTCGCCGGTCTCCGGCCGATAAGCGAAGGCGGGGTGCTCGGCGGCTTCGTCGAGGTTGAGGATGCGCCCTTCGGCGATGGTCCCGACCAGGCCTTCGCCCATGCGCAGCTTGGTCACGTGGACCGCCTCCTGCCGCAGGCCGTGGGTCGCGAACAGTTCGAGCTTATTGTCGCGGAGCAGGTAGATCGAGCAGACCTCGCTCTGCATCTTCTCGGCGATCAGGTCGACGACCTTGGAAAGCTTGGCCTGGACCGAGCCGCGCGCCGCCATCACGTCGTGGAGACCGGTCAGGATCTCGCGGGCGGAAACGGCGGCGGAGGTGGGCATGGTTCGCCGCTATCAGATGGGCGGCTTCCATGTCACGCGACGACGTTCGGTTGCGGGCGTTTATGTCCGCTTCGGGTGGAGAGCGATCAATTAGGTGCGTAGTCGGTAATGAAGCCAAGGCCGATAGCTGCCCAGATGGCCATTACGATCAGGAACGGCACCAAGGATGCAATTGCCATGGCCGGACTCACCCTTGGCCGGCGATGTAGAAACCCTCTCCTCTAAATCCTCGAATCGCTTTGACGACGACAAACCCCGCACAAACGAAGACGAAGACAAGGAACCAGGTCGGCGGCATGACGCTCCTGCGCTAAGCCCGGGTTACCTTCATCTGACCAAATTCTGCAATGGGTCGAAAGCGCACGCTAGCCCCGGCTCTCCAGCGCGGCGGCGGCTTCGTCGACCAGTTCCTCGATGATCGCCGCGACGGGCTCCTCGCGGTTGACCATGCCGACCGACTGGCCGGCCATGATCGAGCCGGTTTCGACATCGCCGTCGATCGCCGCGCGCTTGAGCGCCCCGGCCCAATAATGCTCGATCTGGAGCTGGGCCTCGGCCATTTCGATCGCGCCTTGGTCGAGCAGGTTGGCGACTTCGCGCTGCTTGGCGGCGAAGCGCTCGGTTTCCTGGTTCTTGAGCGCGCGCACCGGGATCACCGGCAGCCGCGGGTCGATCTGCACCGACAAGACGGCGTCGCGCGCCGAGGCGCGGATGAACGCCTTCTTGAAGTTGGCGTGGGCGATGCTTTCGTGGGCGCAGACGAAACGGGTGCCGAGCTGGACCCCGACCGCGCCCATCTCAAGGTAAGCGGCGATCGCCTCGCCGCGGCCGATTCCACCGGCGATGAACACCGGGATATCCTTGGCGACGTTGGGCAGGATCTCCTGCGCCAGCACCGAGGTCGAGACCGGGCCGATATGGCCGCCCGCTTCCATGCCCTCGATCACGAGCGCGTCCACGCCCGAGCGCATCAGCTTCTTCGCCAGCGCGAGCGCGGGGGCGAAGGCCATCAGCTTCGCGCCGTTGGCCTTGATCCGGTCGAGCGCCCAGCCGGGCGGGAGTCCGCCGGCGAGCACGACGTGGCCGACCGCATGTTTCGCGCAGACGTCGATCAGCTCCGAGAGCTGCGGGTGCATGGTGATGAGGTTGACGCCGAACGGACGGGTCGTGCGCGCCTTGGTCTCGGCGATCTCGGTGTCGAGCAGTTCGGGGGACATGGCGCCGCAGGCGATCACCCCGAACCCCCCGGCGTTGGAAATGGCGGCGACGAGGTTGCGCTCGGAGACCCAGCTCATCGCGCCGCCCATGATCGCGACATCGCAGCCGAGGAACTCGGTGCCGCGGTGCATCAGCTCCTTGAGGCGCGCATGGCCGGCGCTGGCGTGCACCGCGCGCGGCTCCGCGATCAGTCCTTCCCCGCTCATGCGTTCTGCTCCTGGTCGAGGCCGAACGCGGTGTGGAGCACGCGGACGGCGAGGTCGAGCTGGTCCTCGGCGATCAGCGCGCTGACCTTGATCTCGCTCGACGACACCGCGAGCAGGTTGATCTGGCGCTCGGCCAGCACCTCGAACATCGTCGCGGCGAGCTGCGGGTTGGAGCGGATGCCGACGCCGACGATGCTCACCTTGGCGACCGCGTCGTCATGGACCAGCTCGGCATAGCCGATCTCCGCCTTGCGCTGCTCGATCACCGCCATCGCCTGGGCGAGGCTGGCGCGCGGCACGGTGAAGGTGAGGTCGCTGGCGCCCGTGTCGGGAGTCGCAGCATGGACGATCATGTCGACCTGGATCCCGGCCTCGGCGATCGGGCTGATGACCTGAGCGACGGTCCCCGGCTTGTCGGGCACCCCGGTCAGCGTGACCCGCGCCTCGTTGCGGTCGGCGGCGATGCCGGCGATCAGATTGCGTTCCATTCCGTCTCCCGTCAGCTCGGCGACGATGTCGGTGCCGGGCTTGTCCTCGAACGCCGATAGCACGCGCAGCGGCAGCTTCGCGCGCATCGCCAGCCCGACCGAGCGAACCTGCAGGACCTTGGCGCCAACCCCGGCCAGTTCGAGCATTTCCTCGAACGTGACCTCGGTCAGCTTGCGTGCCTTGGGCACGATGCGCGGGTCGGTCGTGTAGACGCCGTCGACGTCGGTGTAGATGTCGCAGCGGTCGGCCCTGACCCCGGCGGCGATGGCCACGGCCGACGTGTCCGACCCGCCGCGGCCGAGCGTCGCCAGGCGGCCGTCGTCCGACACGCCCTGGAAGCCGGGGATGACCGCGACGATCCCGCCGCTCAGCGCTTCGTCGAGAGTGGCCGCCTCGATGGTTTCGACCCGCGCGTTGCCGTGCACGCCCGAGGCGCGGACCAGCTGCCAGCCCATGAAGCTGCGTGCCTTCGCGCCCATCGCCTGCAAGGTCATCGCCAGCAGCCCGGCGGTGACCTGCTCGCCCGAGGCGACGACCACGTCATATTCAGTCGGGTCGTGGAGCGGCGCGGCCTCGCGACACAATTGAACCAGCCGGTCGGTCTCTCCGGCCATGGCCGAGACCACGACCAGCACCTCGTTGCCCGCCTCGGCCTCGCGCCGGACCCGCGCGGCGACGCTGCGGATCCGCTCGATCCCCGCCATCGACGTTCCGCCGAATTTCATCACGATGCGCGCCATCGGCGCGGGTCTTAGCTGCTGCCGGGTTCCGCGCAACCGCCCAACCACGCAGGCATTCGGTCGGCGGCGATCAGCCGGTCGACGTCGATGCGCGGACGCACCACTGCCCAGCGGTCGCCATCGACCAGCACCTCGGGCGTCAGTGGACGCGAATTATAGGTGCTCGACATCGCCGCGGCATAGGCGCCCGCAGTGCCGAAGACGATAAGGTCGCCGGCCTCTACCTCGTCCATGTCCCGGCCGGTCGCGAACGTGTCGCCGGTTTCGCAAACGGGCCCGACGACATTGGCGGTTCGCCGGGCGCCGGACGGACGCACGGCTTCGATCCGGTGCCACGCGTCGTAAAGCGCAGGGCGCATGAGATCGTTCATCGCCGCATCGACAATCACGAACGGATCGGTCGCGCCCGGCTTCACTCGGATCACCCGCGACAGCAGGACTCCGGCATTGCCCACGATCAGGCGCCCAGGCTCAAGCACCAGGCGGACGTTCCAGTCCGCGGTCACGCGGCGCACCATCGCGCCATAATCGTCGGGGCTGGGCGGGGGCGGATGGGACGGATCGTAGGCCACGCCGAGCCCGCCGCCGAGATCGGCGACGCGGATGTCATGCCCGGCAGCCCGAAGCTCCGCGATCAGCGCGCCGACTCCGGTGAAGGCGAGTTTCAGCGGATCGAGGCTCGTCAGCTGGCTACCGATATGAACTGCAACTCCCCGGACTTCGAGGCCGGGCAGCTCCCTGGCGCGCGCAAAAGCCTCGGCCGCCTCGCCGATCGCAACTCCGAACTTGCTTGCCGCAGTTCCGGTCGTGATCTTGGCATGGCCGCCGCCAGCGACGTCAGGGTTGACTCGGAACCCAACGGGGGCGGTGATTCCCATTCCGCTCGCGACGCCCGAAAGCATTTCCGCCTCGGCAAGCGATTCGATGTTGAATTGATAGATGCCGCGCTCAAGCGCGAGACGCATCTCTTGCTCGGTCTTGCCGACGCCGGCGAAGACGATCTTGGCCCCGGGCACGCCGGCCGCTCGCGCCCGGCGATACTCACCTCCCGAGACGATATCCGCGCCGAGGCCAGCTTTCGCCAGGGTTGCGATCACCGCACTGTTCGGGTTCGCCTTCACCGCATAAGCGATCAGCGGGTCGTCGAGTCCCTCAAGCGCCGAGCGCAGCTCGGCGGCGCGTCCGAGCATGGTCGCGGTCGAATAGACATAGACCGGCGTACCGACCCGTTCGGCGATTTCGGCCAGCGGCACGTCCTCGCAACGCAACTCGCCGTCTCTCAGCTGGAAATGATCCATCGCCGACGTCCCAACGCACAGCTGCCTTTTCCTTTGCAAGGCTTGGGCGCATGAAGCGCGCCATGGTCGAGACAAGCATTGCCCCCGACGAGATCGCGCAGTTTGCCAGCCACGCGGGGGACTGGTGGGACCCGAACGGCTCCGAACGGATGCTGCACAAGCTCAACCCGGTACGGCTCAAATATATTCGCGACCAGATCGATCAGCACTGGCAATGCGACGAATGCAGCCGCCGGCCGCTCGACGGACGGACGGCGCTCGACGTCGGTTGCGGCGCCGGGCTGCTGACCGAACCGCTCGCCCGGCTCGGCGCCAGGGTCAGCGGGATCGACGCCTCGCCCGAGCTGATCGCTGTCGCGCGCGAGCATGCGGCGGCGATGGGCCTCGCCATCGACTATCACGCCGGCGACGTCCAGGAGCTCGACGGCCGGTTCGACCTCCTCACCTGCCTCGAGGTGATCGAGCATGTCGCCGACCCGGCGGCGTTCGTCCAGGCGCTGGCCGCGCGCCTGGCGCCGGGCGGATTGCTGATCCTGTCGACGCCCAATGCGACCGGCTGGTCGAAGCTGCTGACCATCACGCTCGCCGAGGGGCTCGGCCGGATCCCGAAGGGGACGCACGACTTCGCCAAGTTCATTGCGCCGGACCGGATGAAGCTGCTGCTGGCCGACGCCGGCCTCAACTGCCTCGACGTCGAGGGCATCGCCTGGTCGCCGACCCGCGGCCTGCATTTGAGCGACGACCTGCGCCTCAATTACCTGGTCGCAGCGGTCGAAGCCTGACGCCCGCTCGGCGAACGCGCCGTCGCTTGACGACGAACCGTGCATTTTCATAGACGAGTCGAGTGAGGGTCCGACGCCACTCCTCAGGAAATGCTCAGGGTTAGCTCATGACGGTCATCGCCCGCTGCAGCAGGCTCGGCTGACCAAACCAACAGGGAGACAAGCTCGTGTACAGAAGTGACGGGGCTCGCACGCCGGGTTTCAAACTGTTTCTCGCCATCGTCGTCGGCTTCGTGCTGACTATTCCGTTGGTCTCGGTCTATATGCTGGCCTACGACCGCGAATCCCAGTCGCGCGAGGCGGCGCGGTCGATCACCGCGGGCTGGGGCGGCCCCCAGACCATGTCCGGGCCGGTGCTGGTCATTCCCTACACAGCGACGACGACCGAGACCGAGATGGAGAACGGCAAGAGCGTGACCCGCACCCATGACGTCGCGCGCGAGCTGACCCTGGCCCCCGAAGCAGTCGAGCTATCGACCGACATGCCGCATCAGTTGCGCAAGCGCTCGATCTACGAAGCCGTCCTCTACAATGCACAGGTCAGCGGGCGCGCCCGCTTCGCCTTCCCGCCGGATCTCGCGCGCACCGGAGTCCAGCCGGCGCAGATGGACCTGACCCGCGCCGAGCTGCGCTTCGGCTTGAGCGATCCGCGCGGCCTCGGCGCCAACCCGCAGGTCAAGGTCGGCGGCCGGCCGCTCCGCCTCCAGCCGGGCGGCGGAAGCAGCGGCGGGCGCGGCTTCTTCGCCTGGGTCGACGCGACCGACCTCGTCGGGCAACCGATGGCGGTCGAGTTCGCCTATGAATTCCGCGGCAATGCCTCGCTCGCGCTCGAGCCGGATGCGGGCGACACGCGCTGGACCGTGCATTCGTCGTGGCCCAGCCCGAGCTTTGCCGGCGGCTTCATCCCCGATGGGCACAACGTCACGTCCAAGGGCTTCAGCGCCAACTATCGCATCGGCAACCTCGCGCTCGGGCAATCGCTGGTCAGCACCGGGGATGCGGCCGCGGCGGCGTCGGACTCGTCGGCCCGCGACGCGATTGAGGTCGCTGCGGTCGACGGCGGCGCCTCGGACCAGGCGGCCTCGATCAGCCTGATCCAGCCGGTCGACCTCTATTCGCAGGTCAACCGGGCGATCAAATACGGCTTCCTGTTCATCGGCTTCACCTTCCTCGCGTTGCTGATGTTCGACGTGATCGCCGGGGTCCGGGTGACCCCGGTCGAATATCTGCTGATGGGCGCGGCGCTGGTGCTGTTCTTCGTGCTGCTGCTGGCCTTCGCCGAAGTGATCGGCTTCACCCCGGCCTATGTCCTCGCCTCCGCCGCGATCGCCGGCCTCAACACGGCCTATTCCGCCGCGGTCCTCGGCAGCTGGCGCCGGGCGGCGTTCATCGGCGGGCTGCTGCTCGGCCTCTACGCCGTGCTCTACATCCTCTTGAGCCTCGAGGCCTTCTCGCTGCTGATCGGCTCGCTGCTGCTGTTCGCCGCGCTCGCCGGGGTGATGTACGCCACGCGGCGCATCGACTGGGGCGGCAAGCGCGATCCGGAGGAAGCGGCGGCTCCGGCCGCCTGAGGGAGCCGATCGATCTCCCTTTCGCGGCGCCGATCGCCGGCTGCGGGCTCACGCTCGCAGCCGGCATCGCCGTGGGTCCACCAAAGCGACGTGACGCTGCCGAAGATTGTCGCTAGTCGGGCGCGTCATGGCTGATTCAGCAGTTCCCCCGAAGCGCATTTTCCCGACGTCCAAGGTCGATGCCCACGCCGCGAGCCACGTCCCGTCGACCCCGCAGACCGAAAGCGAAGCCTATAAGCTCGCCTTCCAGGACAATGAGTTCCTGCTGCGCGAGGACCTGCGCCCGGTCCGCTTCCAGCTCGAATTGCTGAAGCCCGAGCTGCTGCTCAACGAGGCGCAGATCGGCTCGACCTTCGTGTTCTACGGGTCGGCCCGGATCCCGTCGCCCGACAAGGCCGACGCGCTGGTCGCCGCCGCAACCAACGACGATCAGGTAAAGATCGCCGAGCGGCTCAAGGCCAAGTCGCGTTACTATGAGGTCGCGCGGGAGCTGGCGCGGCTCGCCAGCCGCTGCGCCTCCGACGAAGAGGGGAAGAAGCACTTCGTGGTCTGCTCCGGCGGCGGGCCGTCGATCATGGAGGCGGCCAACCGCGGCGCGTCGGAAGAGGAACGAGAGTCGATCGGGCTCAACATCGTCCTCGCGCACGAGCAAATGCCCAACCCCTATGTCACCCCGGACCTAAGCTTTCAGTTCCACTATTTCGCACTGCGCAAGATGCACTTTTTGCTGCGCGCCCGGGCGGTCGCGGTGTTCCCCGGCGGCTTCGGCACGTTCGACGAATTCTTCGAGCTCCTGACCCTCGTCCAGACGGGCAAGGTGCGGCCGCTGCCGATCCTGCTGTTCGGCCGCGACTTCTGGAGCCGGATGGTCAATTTCGAGGGGCTCGCCGAGGAAGGTGTGATTGCTCCGCACGACCTCGAGCTGTTCCACTGGTGCGAGGATGCCCAGGAAGCCTGGGGCTTCGTCCAGAACTTCTACGAGCAGCATCCAGCGGCGGCGCGCATCCACAGCGGGCCGCCGGAATAATCGCGACCTAGGGCTTTTTCGCTTCCGCCGGTGCCGCTTCATTCCCGGCCGGGGCCGCCGCGTTCCCCGCGGCTGCCGCGCCCTTGTCGGCGCCGCCTTCCGCCTTGGCCGTCTCGGCCGGTGCGGGCGCAGCGGGCAGGGGCTGGGGGCTGTCGCTGTGCTGGTTCAAAAACGCCATCACGTTGGCGCGGTCCTGCGGGTTGCTGATTCCGGCGAACGTCATCTTGGTGCCCGGAGCGAAGGCTTTCGGGCTGGTCAGCCACTGCGACAGATTGTCCCAGTTCCAGTTGCCGCCCTTGCCCGACAGCGCCGGGGAAAAGGAAAAGCCGCGGCCCTGGCCGACCGGCTCGCCGAGCACGCCCCACAAATTGGGCCCGACGGCGTTGGCGCCGCCCTTGTCGGCGTTGTGGCAGGCCGCGCACTTCTTGAAGACGTCGGCGCCCTTGGCGGCGTCGGCCTTGGCGAGGAACGCTTCGATCGGCTGCTCGGCCACAGCGGCTCCGTCTTCACCCTCTTGGGCGACGCCCTCGATCGGATAGCCCATCTTTTCGGGGCGCTCGCTGTGGAACATCTCGCCGGCGACGATTGAGGAGCCGAGTGCGACGATGCCTGCGAACAGCACCCAGCCGGCGATGGTGTTGAAGCGATCGTCCATGAAGTTTCCCTGTTTTCGCGGGGCGAAATGAATGGATTTGCGGCGCCTCTTACGGGCGACTTCCGCCCACTTCAAGCAGCCAGCCAGCGTTCGAGCAGCGTTCGCGCGATGGCCGCTTTGGGCGGCGGCTCGAACGCGGCGTGCGGCGCCCCGGCGAGCGCCGCGGCGATCGCGTCCCGGCTGAACCAGCGCGCGTCCTCGAGCTCGGTGCGGTCGATCGTCAGCGCCCTGGATTCCGCGCGGGCGCTGCAGCCGATCATCAGCGAGGATGGAAACGGCCACGGCTGACTGGCGACATAGTGCACCTCGCGGACCGCGATTCCGGCCTCCTCGTGGATCTCTCGCCGGACCGCGTCCTCGATGCTCTCGCCAACCTCGACGAACCCGGCCAGCGCCGAATAGCGATCGGGCGGATAGTGCGGTTGGCGGCCGAGCAACAGCTCGTCGCCATGCTCGGCGATCATGATCACCACCGGGTCGACGCGCGGGAAATGTTCGGCCGAGCAGCTCGGGCAGCGCCGCGACCAGCCACCCCGAACGATGTCGGTCGAATGGCCGCAATTAGCGCAAAAGCGGTGGCGGGTGTGCCAGCGCGAGAGGCTGAGCCCCGCCGCCAACAGCGGTGCGTCGCCGTCGGCCAGGATCGCGAGGAGTGGAAATGCGGCCCAAGGCGCGCCTTCAGCCTCGTGGATCGCGGAGAAGCGCGGGCTCTCGCCGTCCAGCCCGAGGAACAGCTCCGGCGTTGTCACTGGCTGCCAGGCGAGACGCCCGTCGGCGGTCAGCTCGGGCAGGCCATTGGACCATTTGAGCTCCCGCGCGTCATTGCGCCCGGCGAGCGCGGCGATGGCCGCCGCATCCCCGCGCAACGCGTCGGCGCGGTCGAGGCCCGCGCCGCTGAAGAAGGGCTCAGGCGGCAAGGCGCCGCCCGCTTGCCAGCGCGGCTGCCGCCGCCTTGCGGTAAAGCGTCGGGAGACCGGCTTCGGCGAGGCGATCGAGCGGCTGCCACCAACCCTCGCCGACCGGCTTAGCGCGGCGCTCGAGACCGAGTTTGAGGCGGAAGTGGGTGAAGACGTGCGTCACCTCGATCGGCGAGGCCGATGGCGGAGCGGTCTCGGTCCAATGGCCGCCGGGCAGCGCGGCCATGCCGCCGAGCAGGCCATTTTCCGGCCGGCGGACGAGCCACACCGAGCCGTCGCGCTCGATCCACCAGGCGATGCCGTGCCGCACCGGGCGCGCACTCCTGGTCCTGACGGCAGGAAAGGTTTCCGGCGCGCCCGAGGCATGAGCGAGGCACTGGGAGTGCAGCGGGCACTCACCGCACAGGGGCGCCTTCGGGCGGCAGATCGTGGCGCCGAGATCCATCATCGCCTGCGCGAAATCGCCGGGACGGTCCGCCGGAGTCATCGCCAGCACCAGCTCCCGGACCCGCGCCTTGTCGGGGACCTCGATCGCATTGAGCCGGGCGACGACGCGGGTGACGTTGGTGTCGACCACCGCGACGCGCTCGGCGAAGGCAATCGCGGCGATCGCTGCGGCGGTGTATTCGCCGAGGCCCGGCAGGGCCCGAAGCTCGGCCGAGCTCGTCGGGAAGCGTCCGCTCTGTGCCACCTGTCGGGCGCAGGCGATGAGGTTGCGGGCGCGGGCGTAATAACCAAGGCCGGCCCACTCGGCGAGAATGTCCTCATCGCGCGCCCTGGCCAGTGCATCGATCGTCGGCCAGCGCGCGATGAATCGCTCGAACCGCGGAATTACCGCGGAGACGGTGGTCTGCTGAAGCATCACTTCGCTCAGCCACACGCGATAGGGATCCGGCGGCGGCGCGCCCGGTTCGGCCCGCCACGGCAAGCGCCGGAAGTTATCCACATAATGTTGCATGAGCGGCGCGGCGGCGTTGGCGGTCACGCAATCGCTATGGCATGCTGATGGCCGATGGCGAAGCGAAAGACAGACGGCGGCGAGGCCGAGAGGAGCTGCCGGGCGCGCTCGGCCGGCGAGCTGGTCGGCGCCGTCGGGGGTGTTTCGTTCCGCCGGTTCGGCTTCATCCAAAGTTCGATCGTCAGCCGCTGGAGCGAGATCGTCGGCGAGCGCTACGCCAAGGTCTCATCGCCGGAATCGATCCGCTTCCCGGCCGGCCGCAAGAGCGGCGGCGCGCTGACCCTGCTGGTCGAGGGCGCGCACGCGCCGCTGATCCAGCACCTCACCCCAATCATCATCGAGCGGGTCAACCGTTTCTTAGGCTATCCGGCGATCAATCGCGTCGTGTTCAGGCAGGGCCGGCCGGCCGCGGCTGCGCCGAGGCCCAAGCGGCCCGAGCTGCGCCCGGTACCGAAGGAGCTGGGCGAAGGCCTGCGCGAAATCGCCGATCCGGAGCTGCGCGCCTGCCTCGAATCGCTTGCGTCGCAAATTGCCGCTAGTAATGGGCGGCCGTCTTTCGGCAGCGCCGACGACGCACCTCTTCCCGAGATCATTCGGAGCAAATAAAGCGATGAACCTGTCCCGTTTCCTGGTCTGCATGACCGCCGCGGCCGCCCTCGCGGCGTGCAACAAGCAGAACAATGCGGCGGACAACGCGCCGCTGAACCTCACGCCGGTGGCGCCGCCGAAGGGCGGCGACTGGACAACCGTCGTCGCCGCCACGCCCGACGGGTTCATGATGGGGAATCCCGACGCCAAGGTGAAGCTGATCGAGATCGGCTCGTTGTCCTGCCCGCACTGCAAGGCCTTCGACGATGAAGGCGTGCCGACCCTGGTCGACAAATATGTGAAGTCGGGCAACGTCAGCTGGGAATTCCGGCCGTACATCATCCACGGTCCGGTCGACATGGCGGCCAACCTGGTCGTTCGCTGCAACGGCGAGAAGACCTTCTTCCCGCTGATGCAGGCGCTGTACAAGGACCAGACGAGCTGGCTGGCGAAGATAGAGACGGCGCCGAAGGACAAGGTGACGCAGATTCAGACCTTGCCGACCAACCAGGTGTTCGTCGCCATGGCCGGCCTCCTCGGCTTGCAGGACTGGGCGGCCGCGCGCGGAGTGCCGGCAGCGAAGAGCAACCAGTGCCTGAGCGACCAAAAAATGATCGACCATGAAGTCCAGGTGGTCACCAACGTCAGCGACCAATATCCGGATTTCACCGGAACTCCGGCGTTCGTCATCAACGGCAAGATGCTGCCGAGGGAAGTCGTCGATTGGGAGACGCTCGAGCCGAAGCTGCGCGAGGCCCTGCGTTGAGGGTTGCCGGAGCTGCGCTTGCGGTTGTCGCGACGGCGCTAGCCCCCGCCGGCGCCGCTCCCCGGCCGGCGGTCGACTGGACCCGCACGGTCGCGCTCCAGCCGTCCGGCGGCTTCCGCATGGGCAACCCCAGGGCCAAGGTCCAGCTGGTCGAGTATGGCTCGCTGACCTGCCCGCACTGCCAGCGTTTCGACGAGCAGGGCGTGAGCCCGCTGATCGCCAAATATGTCCGGACCGGGAAGGTGAGCTACGAGTATCGCAACTACGTTCGCGACGCTTATGACCTCGGCGCGTCGCTGATCGCCCGGTGCAACGGGGCGAAGGGCTTCTTCCCGCTCACCCGCGCGCTGTTCAAGGACCAGGAGAAGTGGACCGCCACCGCCCGGTCGGCGCCCCAGCAGCGGAAGGAGGCGCTGAAGGATCTGCCCGAAAATCGCCTGTTCCTCGAGGCCGCGAGGATCGCGGGGCTGCAGCAGTGGGCGGCGGCCCACGGGGTGCCCGTGGCGCGGAGCAACCAGTGCCTGAGCAACACCAGGGAGATCGACCGGCTGGTCGCGATGAATGGCGCGACGACCGACAAATATCCCGATTTCCCGGGCACGCCGAGCTTTCTCCTCAACGGCGAGCTGCTCGGCGGCACGACCACCTGGTCTGACCTCGAGCCCAAGCTTCGCGCCGCGCTCGGCGAGCGCGGCTAGCGCGGGACCGGGAGCCCAGCGGTGCGCATCCGGCGGCTCAAGCTCAGCGGGTTCAAGAGCTTCATCGAGCCGACCGAGCTGCGCGTCGAAGCCGGGCTGACCGGGGTCGTCGGTCCGAATGGCTGCGGCAAGTCGAACCTCCTGGAAGCGATCCGCTGGGTGATGGGCGAGGCGAGTCCGAAGTCTCTGCGTGGCGGCGGCATGGACGACGTGATCTTCGCCGGCACCGCGAGCCGCCCGCCGCGCGACTTCGCCGAAGTCTCCATCCTGCTCGACCAGACCGCCGAGGAGGATGGCGCCGCGCGCGAGAGCGAGGTCAGCCGGCGGATCGAGCGCGGCGCCGGATCGGCCTACCGCATCGACGGCCGCGACGTGCGCGCCAAGGACGTCGGTTTGCTGTTCGCCGACGCGGCGACCGGCGCGCACTCGCCGGCGCTGGTCAGTCAGGGCAAGGTCGGCTCGATCATCTCCGCCAAGCCGGTCGAGCGCCGCTTGCTGCTCGAGGAAGCCGCGGGAATCTCCGGCCTGCACGCGCGGCGCAAGGATGCCGAGCAGAAGCTCCGGGCGACCGAGGCGAACCTTGCCCGGCTCAGCGAGATCCTGTCCGACCAGGAGCAGCGCGCTTCGCAACTGCGCCGGCAGGCCCGTGCGGCGGAGCGTTACCGCAAGGTCAGCGAGCAGATTCGCGCGGTCGAGGCGCGCCTGCTCCATGCCCGGTGGAGCGAGGCGGAGCAGGCGACCGAAGCGGCGACGGCCGACGCGCGCGCGGCGGAGGAAGAGGTCGGTGCGATCCAGCGCGCCGTTGCGCAAGCGCAGGCGGCGCAGGAGCAGGCCGCGGCACTCCTCACCGAGCGCCGCAATGCGCTCACCGCGGCGCGCGACGCCGGCCATGAGCTCGCGCATCAGCTGGCGACCGCGCGGGCCCGCCGCGACACGGTGGCGCGCCGGCTCGCCGAGCTCGAGCGGCTGACCGCCGCGCTCGACGCCGACATCGCCCGCGAGGCTGCGCTGCACGGCGACGCCGCGGCGGCGATCGCGCAGCTCGACGAGGAACGCTCGGCAATCGAGCAGCGGCTGCACGACGCCGAGGCCCTCGCCGGGCGCATCGCGGCCGAGCTCGGCACGGCGGAGGCGGCGTCGCGCGAAGCCGAAGCGGCGCTAGCCGAGCTGCTTGCCCGGCAGGCGGCGATGCGCGCCGAGCGGCGCGTCGCCGACGCCGCGCTCGATGCGGCCCGCGCCCAGCTCGGCCGGACGGGGCAGGACGGCGAAAAGCTCGAGGCGCGCATTGCCGCGCTCGGCGACGGTTCGGAGCAGGCCGCCGCACGCGACGCGGCCGGGGCCAACGCCGCTGCGGCCGCCGCTGCGCTCGACCAGGCCGAGCAGCGCCGGCAGCAAGCCGACGAGGGCCGCGCGGCCGCAGCCGAAGCGCGCGATGGCGCGGAAAGCAAGCTGTCCGCGGCGCGGGCCGCTTTGTCCGCCGCCCAGTCCGAGCATGATGCACTCGCCCGGGCGCTCGAACATGGCGCCGGTTCGGCGATCGGCAGCCTCCGGGCGGATCCCGGCTACGAGCGTGCCTTGGCGGCCGCCCTGGGCGACGATGCCGATGCGACCGTCGGGCACGAAGGCGCCCGGCGCTGGCAGGGCAGCGATGCGCTGGCGAGCGATCCGCCGCTTCCGCCGGGCGTCGCCTGCCTCGCCGATCATGCCCAGTCGCCGGCCGAGCTGAACCGCCGGCTGCGCCAGGTAGCGGTGGTCGAGGAGGATGGGGGCGAGCCGCTCGCGGTCGGCCAGCGGCTGGTCACGCGCGACGGGCGCCTCCGCCGCTGGGACGGGTTCGTTGCCGAAGGCGCCGGCGCGGCGACCGCCGAGCGGCTGCTCCGCGCCAACCGTCTGGCCGAGCTGGCGCGTGACCTGCCCGGCCTCCAGGAAACGGTCGCCGGGGCGATGGCCGAGCGGGACTCTGCACTGGCCGAGATGGACTCGTGCCGCGCGCGCGCCGAGCAGGCGCGGCACGCGGCGCTGGCGGCGGAGCGCGATGCGCGCGACGCGGCCCGGGCTGGCGATGCGGCGACGGCGGCGCTCGAGCGCGTCGAATCGCAGCGCGCCGAGCTGCTCCAGCGCCAACAGGACCTGCGGCCGGTGCTCGACGCGGCCCGTGACGCGGTCGGCGCTGCCGAGCGCGCGCTTGCGGCGCTGCCCGATCCGGCGGGTCTCGAGCAGGATGTCCAGAGTGTGCGAACGGCGGCGGCGACGGCCGCCGCGGCGGTCGCCGACAAGCGCGCGGAGGCCGCGACCCGCGCACGCGAGACGGCGGCGGACCGCGAGCGACACAGCACCGCCGGCCGCGATCAGGCGGAGTGGCAGCGCCGCCAGAGCGACGCCGAGCGCCGCCTGGCCGAGGCCCGGGAGCGGCAGAAGCAGCAGGGCGCGGAGCGCGCCGAGCTCGAAAGTCAGCCGGCCGAGCTCGACCGCCAAATCGCCGAGCTCGAGCGCGCCAACGGCGAAAGCCAGGTCCGGATCGGTGAGGCGTCGGCGGCCGAGCAGGAGGCGGAGCGGGCGCTGGCCGAGGTCGCCAGCGAGGTCAATTCCGCCGGCGAGAAGTTCGCCGACGCGCGCGAGCGCCGGGCCGGTGCGCTGGCTCGCGCCGACGCCCAGCGCGAGCGCAGCGCCGAGTTCGCCAAGGCCTGCGTCGAGAAGTTCGAGTGCGTGCCGCAGCGCCTGCCCGAAAAGCTCGGCTTCGGCCCCGCGGACGTCCGCAACGCCGACGAGGAGTCGGCCGCGCTCGAGTGCCTGACCGCTGAGCGCGAGCGGATCGGCCCGGTCAATCTGGTAGCCGAGCGCGAGCTTGCCGAACTCGACGAATCGCGGACCCGGGGGGCCGAGGAGGCGGAGGAGCTGAGCCAGGCGATCCACCGCCTGCGCGGCTCGATCGGCAACCTCAACCGCGAGGGCCGGGTGCGGCTGCTCGACGCCTATGAGAAGGTCGACGCGCACTTCCGCCGGCTGTTCACGACCCTGTTCGACGGCGGCCAGGCGCATCTCGAGCTGGTCGAAAGCGACGACCCGCTCGAGGCGGGACTCGAGATCATGGCCCAGCCGCCGGGCAAGCGGCTGTCGACCCTGACCCTGCTGTCGGGCGGCGAGCAAGCGCTGACCGCGATCGCTCTGATCTTCGCCCTGTTCCTGACCAACCCGGCGCCGATCTGCGTCCTCGACGAAGTCGACGCGCCGCTCGACGACGCCAACGTCGAGCGGTTCTGCGACCTCCTCGACCGGATGACCGAGGAGACCGACACGCGCTATCTGATCGTCACCCACAATGCCGTGACGATGAGCCGCATGCACCGCCTCTACGGCGTGACGATGATCGAGAAGGGTGTCAGCCGGCTGGTCTCGGTCGACCTCGGCGGCGCCGAGACGCTGCTCGCCGCCGAATGAGCGCAAGCCCGACCGGCCACCTCCCCGCCTACGCCGCGGCGGACGCGAAAGCAGCGCTGCTCGCGGCCGGCGGCTCGGGCACGATCTATTCGCTGGTCATGCCCGAATCCGAAGCGGCGCTGGCGACGCTCGTCGGCGATGAGGAGGGCCTGTTCGACCGCTACCGCGAGCCGTGGACCCAGAAACAGGACGCGATGCATGAGGCCTATTTCGCGACCTGGCTCGAGTGGGCGGCCCCGATCGTCCGCCTCGATCCGTCGGCCTTCCCGTTCCGCTATCCGACGGCGGGGGCAAGCGAGGCCATCTTCAAGCTCATGGCCGAGTATTCGGCGCGGATGCACGCGTCGGGACGCGAGCCGACCATCCACATCTTCGACGGGGAATATGAGGGGTTCCCGGCCTATGCCGAGGCGCTGAACATCCGGTGCGTTCGCCACGACCGAAGCGATTGGCGCGGGGCGGCCGCGACGATGGATCGCGACGGCCTGTTCTGGATCAGCCAGCCCTCGGCAATCGACGGGCAGGTCTGGCCGCACTTCGACGCCTTCGCCGAATTGCTCGCGGCCGACCGGCCGGACGTCGGCCTGATCCCGGACCTGACATATGTCGGGAGCGTCGCCCGCGCGTTTGAGGTCGGGCTGGACAAGCCCAACATCCCGGCCTTCGTGATCAGCCACAGCAAGCCGTTCGGCGGCTATTATCACCGGGTCGGCGGAGTCTTCGCCCGGGCCGAGTGCCCGAGCCTGTTCGGCAACAAATGGTTCAAGAACCTGCTGTCGCTGGCCTGGGGCACCGAAATGATGCGGCGGCATTCGGTGTTCGAGCTGCCGCGCAAGTATCGCCCTGTGCAGGAGGAAGCGGCGCGGCGCGTCGGCCGGGCGCTCGGCATCGGCGCGCTCGAGCCCGCCGACGTGCTGCTGATGGGCTCGGCAGCGCCCAAGCTTGCCTCGAGCGACGTACTGCGGACCGTGTTGCGGGGCAGCCCGGCCGAGCAGGTGATGCGGATTTGCCTGACCCCGGCAATGACCGTGCTGATCGCGGCGGAACTGGCGCCCGGCACGGCACCGGCGCTACAGGCGTTGTGGGAAGCCATGGGAGTGACTCGCTGAAGCCTGAAACCGTCGCGTTGCTGATCGAGCCGGCAGACGTGCATGACTTCGTTCTCGGCCTGTGGTCCGACGGGCCGATCAGACGCTCGCATGAACGCGGCGGCGCCGTCCACCGCATCGTCGAGCGGTTCGCGCGCGTGCCGCGCTTCTTTTACCAGGCGTCCGAGCCGACGATCGAATGGACTCACTTCTCGACCTGGTGGGGCGGGATCCTGCTGGTCGACTATGACAAGGCCGCGATCCGCGACCTGCGCTACCTGCACGAAATCTATCATGCCTCGACCATGCCGTATCTGCGGAACGGCAATGTTCCGACCTTCGAGGCGAAGAACCTGCGCAACGAGCGCGAGGCGAGCACCTTTACCGAGATGGCGATCTATCTCGAGCTTCCGGACTTGCGGCCGCTGACCTTCGACCATCCGATTTTCGCCGACCGCTTCGTCTATCCCGACGGCGACTTCGGCCGCGCCGACCCGGTGCTGGTCGAACGCTGGCGGAGCGAGCCCGAACTGGTCTTCCAGGAGCTGATGTACGAGCGCGCGCGGGTGATTTGGGCGGCGAACGGCGAGGTCGACCTCGATGATCCGCAAATCGTTTGGCTGCGGCGCTACGGCGAGCAGGGCGCGAACTGGGTCAAGGTGTGGAGCATCCGCTTCCAGCTGGTCGAAGATGCGATGCTCGACCTCTACGAGGCGAGCCGCTGCGGCGAACGCGCCGCGGCCGCGCAACGCCATCTCGACTGGCTGCTGTCCACGCCGATCGCCGGCGATTCGACCATTCCGTTCCGCGACGAGGCGGTGGCGTTCCGCGAGAGCTTCGACCGCCTGATCGAGGAATATGACCGGGCGATGGAGCAGGCCCGGCAAGTGCCGGTCAAGGGCAGCGAGGCCTGACGTTGCTCGAGCGCTTCGTCCCGCCGCATCCGCC
Organism: Sphingomicrobium sp.; assembly: GCA_035637935.1. GTDB lineage: Bacteria > Pseudomonadota > Alphaproteobacteria > Sphingomonadales > Sphingomonadaceae > Sphingomicrobium. Next base: position 20,610 of record DASRAY010000081.1, on the reverse strand, counting down.
GCGCCCGGAGAAGCCGGTTGCGACCTGGCGCGGCTTCTTCGGCGAACGCGCCCGGACCTCGGTTTACGGCTGGTCGCAGCGGGCGTTCGACATCGATTATCTGAAGCGCGACATCCTCGGCTTCCGGGTCCACATCCTGCTCGACCCGGCGCTGGTCCAGCACGTGCTGCTCGACAATGCCGCCAATTATGTGAAGCCCGACATCGTAAAGACGTTGCTCGATCCGATCATCGGCAGCGGCCTGCTGACCTCCGACGGCGGCCTGTGGCGCGACCAGCGGCGGATCGTCGCCGCCAGCTTCTCGCCCGCGGCGGTCGAGGCGCAGCGAGCCATGTTCGTCCGCGCGGCCCAGGAGGCCATGGCGCGGTGGAGCGCGGGCCGGCACGACATGGCGGCCGAGGCGACCCGCACCACCATGACGGTGATCGCGCTCGCTTTGTTCGGCGGCGACGCGCGGCTGACCTCGGACGCCGCGATGGCCCACATCGCCGCGGCGATCGAAGGTTTTTCCGAAGCGCGGATGCTTGCGCTGCTGCGCCTCCCGCAGTTCCCGGTCACGCCCAAGGGGCGCGCCGGCAAGCGCGGGCAAGTCTTCCTCCGCAAGACTTTGGCCGAGGTGGTCGACGATCGCTGGCATGGCCGGGTCGAGCCGGATTTCCTGACCGGCGTGATCGGGGCGCTGCGCCAGCGCTTTGCCGACGCGCAGGCGCGGGCGCTGGCGATCGACAATGCCGCGACCTTCTATCTCGCCGGCCACGAGACCACCGCCAATGCGATCACCTGGGCGTCGTACCTGCTGGCGGCGCAGCCGGAGCTTCAGGAGCAGCTGGCCGCCGAGGCGCGGGCTGCGCTGGGCGGCGGCGCGGACGATGTGGCCGAGCGAGTCCCGCGGCTGCGCTTGTTCCTCAACGAAGCGATGCGGCTTTATCCGCCGGTCCCGCGCTTCGACCGGCAGGCGGTCGCCGCCGACCGGATTGGCGAGCATGACGTCGCGCCGGGCGACATCGTCTCGATCTGGCCGTGGATGCTCCATCGCCATCGCAAATATTGGGACGACCCGGACGCGTTCGATGTCGAGCGCTTCGCCGGGCGGGAAGGGCGGCACCGGTTCCAATATCTGCCGTTCGGCGGCGGCCCGCGCACCTGCGTCGGCGCCCAGTTCGCCATCGCCGAGGCGCTGACCATCCTCGCCCACTGGCTAGGCGCGTGGCGCTTTGCCGAAGCGGGCCACGACGTCCGGGTGGCGGGCATGGTGACGCTGCGACCGAAAGGCGGCTTGCCACTGATCCTCCGGAGGCGCTGAACGCGTCAGGGCAATTCGTGCTATTGCGAATGACTATCAATAACACTAGAGGGTCGGGCGAAGACCAAAGGGGAATGCATGAATCGCCTGACGACCTGTTCGCTCGCCGCTGTCCTGCTGAGCGGCGCGGCACCCGGTTTCGCTGCCGACGCCGCCGCTGAGGGCGGGGGCGACCAGCGCGAAATCGTGGTCACCGGGCAGCGCGTCGAATATGGCGTACGCTCGACCAGCACCGCGACCAAGACCAACACCGACATCCGCAACATCCCGCAGGCGCTGACGGTCGTGTCGAGCGGCCAGATCGCCGACCAGCAGCTGCGCTCGATCTCCGACCTGCTCAACTTCGTGCCGGGTGCGTCCTACAACAGCGGCGAGGGCAATCGCGACACGATCGTCCTGCGCGGCAACTCGAGCACCGCGGACTTTTTCATCGACGGGGTGCGGGACGACGTTCAATATTTCCGCGACTTTTACAACATCGACCGCATCGAGATCCTGAAGGGCCCGAACGCGATGATCTTCGGCCGCGGCGGCGGCGGCGGGATCGTCAACCGCGTGCTCAAGCGGCCCAGCTTCAATGCCTATCGCGGGCTGACCGCGTCGGGCGACGGCTTCGGCGGCTATCGCCTCGCCGGCGACGTCGACCAGCCGTTCGGCGCGGCGTTCGGAGTCCGCCTGAATGCCCTCTACGAGGACGGCGACAGCTTTCGCCACCACGTCGACCTCAAGCGCTACGGCATCAATCCGACCGCGGTGATCCTGCTCGGCCCCGATACGCGCGTCGACTTGAGCTACGAATATTTCCACGACCGCCGGACGGCCGACCGCGGCCTCCCGTCCGACGGCGGCGAGCCGCTGCGCGGCTTCACCCATAGCTTCTTCGGCGATCCCGACCAGAGCGTCGCGCGGGCCAACGTCAACCTCGCGAGCGTCGCCATCGAGCATCGCCTGGGGGACGGCCTGACGCTCAAGAACCGGACGATGTTCGGCGACTATGACAAATTCTACCAGAACATCTTCGCCAACAGCCCGGTGCTCGCCCCGACCGCCACGCTGCCCGAGCGGGTCAAGCTCGGCGCCTACAACAACCTCAACAACCGGCGCAGCCTGTTCAGCCAAACCGACCTCATCTGGGAGAACCGGCTGGCGGGGATCGACCAGACCTTGCTGCTCGGGTTCGAGGTCGGGCGGCAGAAATCGCGCAACCACCGGCTGACCGGGACGATATCCGGCGTGCTCGCGGACGGCTCCGTGCCGCTAACCGATCCGACGCAGGGCGTCGACGTGGCCTTCGCGCCGCTTTCGACCGACGCCAACAACCGGGTCAAGGCGACCGTGGCCGCGGCCTATATCCAGGACCAGATCCGGCCCGCCGACTGGCTCGAGATCGTCGCCGGGCTGCGCTTCGACAGCTTCAAGGCCGAGGTCGACGACCTGCGCGCAGCCGGCGGCGCGTTCGGCCGCCGCGACAGCCTGTGGTCGCCGCGGCTCGGGGTAATCCTGAAGCCGGCCGACAATCTGTCGATCTATTCGAGCTTCAGCCGCTCCTACCTGCCGCAGTCGGGCGACCAGTTCAGCGGGCTCGACGCCAACACCGCGACGCTCGAGCCCGAGCGGTTCGACAATTACGAAGTCGGGGCGAAGTGGGAGCCGCTGCACGGCCTGCTCGCCACGGTCGCACTCTATCAGCTCGACCGGACCAACACGCGGGTGGCGAACCCGAACGGCAACGGGACCTTCCTGCTCAGCGGCGAGCAGCGCAGCCGCGGGCTCGAGCTCGGCCTCGAGCGCAGCGTCACCAGCCGCTGGTTGATCTCCGCCGGCTACACGCTGCAAAAGGCCAAAGTGCGAAGCGCCACCACGGCCTGTGCAAGCGGCGACTGCGAAGTGCCGCTGGTGCCGCGCCACAGCTTCTCATTGTGGAACCGCTACAACGTCACGAGGCAAGTTGGCGTCGGCCTCGGCGTCATCGCGCGGTCCAAATCCTACGCAACGATCAGCAATGCGGTGAAGCTGCCGGGGTACGCCCGCCTCGACGGGGCGCTCTATTACAAGCTGCCGCGCGGGATCGAGGCGCAGGTGAATGTCGAGAACATCCTCGGCGCGCATTACTTCCCGACCGCCAACGCCGACAACAACCTCGCCCCCGGCGCGCCGCGCACGGTCAAGGCGACGGTCGGATACCGGTTCTGAAGCCGTCGTCATTGCAAGCGCAACGAAGCAATCCAGCGGCGCCCGGATTGCCGCGTCGCCTTCGGCTCCTCGCAATGACGATTAGCCGGCCAGCTCCGCCGCTCGCGCCTTGATGCGCTTGAGGTCGCGGACGAACAGCTTGCGGGCCGCGCGCCGGCCTTCGGCGTCGGGGATGCGGAGCAGCGAGCTCGGGTGGACCGTGACCCAGCATTCGCTGCCGTCGGCGAGGGTCAGCGGCCTGTCGCGGACCTTGGCGATCGTCACCACCTTGCCGATCAGCGACCGTGCCGCAGTCGCGCCGAGTGCCACCGTGACCGGCGGCCGGATCAGCGCCCGCTCCTGATCGATCCACCAGCGGCAGGCGGTGATCTCGCCCGCGTCGGGCTTGTTGTGGATCCGCCGCTTGCCGCGAAGCAGGAATTTGAAATGCTTGACCGCGTTGGTCACGTAGACCGAGGAACGGTCGATCCCGGCCGTCTCCAGAGCCTCGTCGAACACGGCGCCGGCCGGGCCGACGAACGGCCGTCCGGCAAGGTCTTCCTGGTCGCCCGGCTGCTCGCCGACGAACAGGATCGCGGCGTCGAGCGGCCCCTCGCCGAACACCGTCTGGGTTGCATGCTTGTAGAGGTCGCAGCGGGTGCACTGGCGCGCATCCTTAAGCAGTTCCTCCCATGCCGCGCGCGTATTGCTCCTGGGCTCAATCGCTCGCTCCGCCTCGAGCGCGTGCTTCAGTCCGTCCGTTGCAACGCCTGACATCGTCCGGTGAACGAGCAGGAGCGGCGCACGTTGCGCTCGATCCGCCGCAGCGGCCGGAACGGCGGGCGGGTGCGCCCGTTTCCCCATCCAGTTGCAAGGAGAATGATGTGGCCGACGACCACGAGATCGAAGTCGAATTCTGGAAGGCGCTAAAGGACAGTCCGTTCCTGATGCTGGGCATCGACGGCGCGCGCGACGGCGCGACTCAACCGATGACCGCGCAGTTCGAGGACCAGGATTGCGAGGCCGGCGTGCTGTGGTTTTTCACCGCCAACGACCATGACTTCACGCGCGCGATGGGGCAATCGAGCCAAGGCATGGCGACCTTCGCGGCCAAGGGCCACGACCTCTTCGCCAGCCTTCGCGGCACCCTCGCCCTCCACAACGACCGGGCGACCATCGATCGGCTGTGGAACCCGATCGTTGCCGAATGGTACGAGGGCAAGAACGATCCCAAGCTCGCGCTCGTCCGGTTCGACGTCGCGGACGCCAAGATCTGGCTGAGCGACGTCGAAGGCTTCCTGAAACCCGCGCTCAACAAGCTGCTCGGGCGCAAGCCCGAGGCGGGGATGAAGGAGAAGGTCGCCGAGGTCAGCCTCTAGCCGAGGGCTTTCGCCTGCTCCTTCGGCCCGGCCGACATGCGGTGACCGAGGGCGATCTTGAAGACGATGAAGGCGATCAGGCCGAACGCCGCGCTGGCGACGTGGATCAGCCAGAAGGTCGTGGTCGGGAGCGACGAATAGAGGCCGCCGACATAGCCGACGATCTTGTTCGCCGCGAAGAAGGCCAGATAGTAGAGGCCGATCACCGTCGCGGTGATCTGCTTTGGAGCGATCTTGGTGAACAGCGCCAGGCTGATCGGCAGGATGTGCGCGAAGCCGATGCTGTTCAGTAGGTGGAACATGAACGGCCAGAACAGGCCGATCTTGCCGCCCTCCGGCTGGCTCGCTGCGGCGAGGAACAGGCAGGCCCCGCCGGCGATGGTGAACACGCTGCCGATGATCATCTTGGTGATCTCGTCGGGCTCCCTGCGGCTGACGCTCCACCACTTCCAGAACAGGGCGACCGCGACGAGCATCGAGAAACTGAGTGTCGCATCGAGCGTGATCAGCCAGCTCGACGGCATGGTGTAGCTCATGAACTGCAGGTTGAAGTGCCGGTCGCCCCAGACGAGATAGGCGTTGAAGATCTCCTGGTTGGTGAGGAGTGAGATCGCCAGCACCGGGATCAGGATGCAGAGCGAAAGGACGCAAACCTTGTCCTCGCGTCCGAGGTTTCTCGTCAGGAACCAGTAAAGCGCACCAATCATGATGGCCGCGGAGAGGGTTCCGACGAGCCAGCTTGAAAACAGAATGCCCGAGATCAGCAGCCAGACGATCACCAGCGCCGCGATGCCGACGGCGCCGGCAACGACCCGGCCGATCAGCTGACCGCGATCGCGGTTGGCAACTTCCAGGTCGCGGGGAAGCGACTTTTGGCCCGAAAGATAGATGAAGAGGCCGAGGACCATGACCACGCCGGCACAGCCGAAGCCATAGTGCCAGCCGACCTTCTGGCCGAGCGTGCCGGAGATCAAAGGCGCGGCGATTACGCTGACGTTGATGAAGATGTAGAAGATCTGGAACGCCATCGCGCGACGCAGATCATGCTGATCGTAGAGCTCACCGACCTGCGTCGCGATATTGCCCTTGAACAGGCCCACTCCGACAATCAACGCGAGGAGGGCGAACAGGAATGCGCCCTCGAAGGCCATCAGGAAATGGCCGAGCGCCATGACCAGGCCGCCCGCGATCAACGCGATCCGGCGGCCGGTCAGTTTGTCGGCAATGATCCCGCCGAGGATCGGCATGAGATAAACCAGCGAGGTGTAATCGCCGAAGATGGCCGACGACAGCGGCTGGCCGTCCAGCCCCGGATAATGCCAGCCCCGGAGCCAGGCGAGACCGGTGACCTTCTCGATATGGCCGGCCAGCAAGAGGTAATTGACCATGTAGAGCGTCAGCAGCGTCTGCATGGAGTAATAAGAGAATCGCTCGCACGCCTCGGTGAAGCCGAGGAAGCCCAGACCCCTGGGATGGCCGAGAAAGGCGCGGTCGCTGTGGTCGCCCCGCTCGAAGTCGGGGGTGGCGTCGGCAACGGTCATCAGCTTCTCCCGCGGTGACGGGTTCGTTTCGCCGGTGCGACGCTTTGAGTCTACGCGCGGTTCCGTCGTTCATCGAACGACGCCCGGCGCGCGCCGATCATTCCTCGGGGGCGGTGCCCTGCTCGGACTGCTCGCGCCGCTCGCGCCTCGCCTGGTTGATGACCTGGGTCAGGCAGCCGGTGTAGCCGCTCGGCCCGACCGGCGAGCAGCTGAAGGTCCCCGTCGAGCCGACCGTTTCGAGCGACTTGGCCCGGTTGGCCCAGGCGTCGCGGCTTTGGCGCGGGCCGCCGCTGCGCAGCTTCTCGGGGATGCGGAAGCGCTCGGCCTCGGGCTTGCGCGCGCACACCACGACCTCATTGTTGCTGCCGCGCGGGCACGGATCGTTGCCGAACACGATGACCTCGCTGATGCTGTCCGCCGGCTGTGCCACGGCGACCGCGGGCAGCACGGCGGCGGCGCCGGCCAAAGCGGCGGTGGCGGTCAGGATGATCGTCAGCTTGCTCATGGTCGTCCTTCCACAGGGCTGTCAGCGGGCCAAACAGCCCTTAGGTTCCTCAAATGCGTTTCGAAAGCCCGATTGCAACCCTGCAACCGGCACGGATCGCCGCAGTCAACAGCGGATAGCCGGCCGCCTCCGTTGCGCCGGCCGCGCGCGCGGTATCGCGATGCTCGAGCTCGTCGGCGCGAAACTCGGCGATGTCGGCGGCGAGCTCTGGATCGTCGTCGCCGAGCGCGTCCAGCTGTTGCTGGTAATGGCGGTCGATCTCGGTCTCGATCGCGTCGGTGCAGGCGAGCGCTGCTTTCTCCGACATCAGCGCGGTCGCCGCGCCGAGCGCGAAGCCGGCGACGTTCCACAGCGGCTGGAGTGCGGTCGGCCGCACCCGGCGCTCGGCCATCAGCGCGTCGAAGCGCTGCAAATGGCGCTCCTCCTGCGCCGCCATGCGGGCGATGAGCTTGGCTTCGGGGCAATTGTCGCGGAGCACGGCGAGCTGGCCGGCGTAAATCCGGGTCGCGCCATATTCGCCGGCCTGGTCGACGCGCAGCATCGACGCGCGGTCGGCCCGCCGGTCGCCGGGGCGCCAGCGGGTCACCGGCGGGAACCCCGGGCCGTCAGCAAGGCGATCAGCGCCGCTCCGCCCAAGGACAGGATCGCGTTCCAGCCGGCCATCGAAATGCCGAGGAACAACCATTGCACCTGGTCGCAGCGGACCAGCGGCGCGTTGATGATGTCCTGGAGCGTCGCTGCCCCGGTCCGGGTGCAGGTCGTGAAGCCTTCGAAAATCTTCAGCTCCACCCCGGCGTGGTAGACCCCGATCGCGCCCGACACCGCGATGCCCAGCGACGCCAGCAGGACCAGCAGGCGCGAGCGCCGCGAGCCGGCGGGCGCGGTGAAGGCGAGCATTGCGGGGACCAGCGCGGCGAGGTGCGCATAGCGTTGCCACCAGCACATCTCGCACGGGTTCAAGTGGCCGAAATATTCCGACCCGAAGGCTCCGGCGAGCAGCGTCGCCGGGAGGAGCAGCGCGACGAGGCGCGCGACGGCCGCCCGGGTCAGCGGCGAGCCGAGCTGCGGGGCGTCCGCGACCGCTTCAGCCATGCGCGGCTTACTGGCCCTTCTTGGCGATCGACATCGGCGGCGCGGCCGGCCCGGCGATCCGCTTCAGCGTGTTGATCGCATAATAAAGCTGGAAGTCGTCGACGCCCTTCTTCTTGAGCTCGTCGGCGGTCGCCTTGAAGCGCGGGTCGGTGGTGTCGTCGCTTTCGAGCAACTTGTCGTCGACCTTCGCCTGGTTGAGCAGGTGGCGGCGGAGGTCGGCCTCGCGGGTCACCGGCCGGTCCTTGTAGTCCGGGTCGGACAGCTGCGGCACGGTGATGTCCGGGTCGATCCCGCCCTCCTGCACCGAATGGCCCGACGGCGTGTAGTAGCGCGCCGTGGTCAGGCGCAGCGCCGTGCGGTCGCCGAGCATGGCGATCGACTGGACCGAGCCCTTGCCGAACGTCCGCTCGCCCATGACCAGGGCGCGGCGATGGTCCTGCAGTGCGCCGGCGACGATTTCGGACGCCGAGGCGCTGCCCACGTCGGTCAGCACGATCACCGGCAGGCCGTGGGTCATGTCGCCCGGCTTGGCGTAATAGCGCTGGATGTCGTCCTTCTCGCGGCCGCGCTGGGAGACGATCTCGCCGCTCTCGAGGAAGGCGTCGCTGACCTGGATCGCCTCGTCGAGCGAGCCGCCGGGGTTGGACCGCAAGTCGACGATGTAGCCGAGCGGATGGCCGCCGGTCGCCTTGTCGATCGCGGTGATCGCGGCCTCGGTCGCCTCGCCGGTGCCGTTGGCGAACTGGTTGATGTTGATGTAGCCGACGCCTTCCTTGACCTCCCACTTCACCGGGCGGAGCTTGATCTCCTCGCGGACCATGGTGACGTCGAACGGCTTGTCGCGGCCCTTGCGGACGATGGTCAGCTTGATCGGGCTGCCCGGCTTCCCGCGCATCTTCTCGACCGCTTCGTCGAGGGTGAAGCCGTAGATCAGCTCGCCGTTGATGTGGGTGATGTAGTCGCCGGCCTTGATCCCCGCCTTCCATGCCGGCGTGTCCTCGGTCGGGGTGATGACCTTGACCGTGCCGTCTTCCATTCCGACCGACAGGCCGAGCCCTCCGTAGCTGCCCTCGATCAGGGTCTTGAGCGCGTCGTAATCGGCGCCCTCGGCATAAGAGGAATGGGGGTCGAGCGAGGACAGCATGCCGTCGATCGCGCCCTTGATCAAAGTATGGTCGTCGACCGGCACGACGTAGTGCGACTTGACCTGCTGATAGACCGCCATGAACTTCTCGAGCTCCTGGTAATTGGTCGTGTCCGCGGCAGCGAAGGAGCTGGCGGTGACCGGCACCAGAGCGAGCGCGCTGACCAGCGCGATCGGCGGCAGGAATTTGCGGATGGCTTTCATGTGGGTCGTCCTGATTTCGGCGGCTACGCGTTTTTAGCCGCCTTCGCGGCCATTTGACAGGGTTTGAGATGAACCTGCGATGAGGGCAGGGGAGACTCTGCGCCCATTTTGGGACAGTTCGACCTGGAGCGGCCCGAGCGCGCGGCCGAGGGAATCGCCGATGCGGACCGGGGCGCCCCGGCGCAGGGTCGAGGCGACGTTGACGATCAGGCTCATCCAGCCGTGGCCGTGGTCGATGATCACGACCCCGTCGTGGCTCTGGAACGGCCCCGAATAAAGGATGACGCCCGATGCGGGGACGATGACCGGCGCGCCGCGGCCGGTGGCGAGCGTCAGCCCGCGCGAGCGGACGCCGCCGGAATTGACCGAGCCGAGACCCGCGATGACCGGAGCGTCGGCGACGAGCACATAAGCCAGGGGCGGCTGGGCGCTGCCGCCTTCGGGCGGCGCCGGCCGCGCCTGGGCCGGATCGGCCGCGGCGAGCTCCGCAGCGATCGCCCGGGCGGCCCGATCGCCCGCCGCGGCCGACTGCAGGCTCGCGATACTCTCGCCAGCGGCGAGCGCGACGTCGCCGGAGGCGAGCGCCCGTCCCTGCGCCGCCGCCGAGGCTTTGAGGGCTTTCGCTTCGAGCATCGCGAACTGCTCGCGGCGCACGACCAGTTCCTGCCGGCTGTGCGCAAGCTCCGAGCGCGCGGCCAGCGCGGCCGCCTCGAGCCGGCGGCTTTCGGCGAGCTGTCCGGACAAAGCGGCCGTCCGCGCGCGGATCACCGGCAGCGTCGAATCGAGCAGCAACCGGACCTTGACCAACTCGTCGGTCCCGCCCTGGTCGGCAACGGCGAGCAGCGGCGGCCGCTGCGCCATCACCACGAGCCCGGACAGCAGCGCGGCGATCGGTTGCTGCTTACGCCGAAGCTCGGCGCGCCGCTGCTCGGTCGCCGCCGAAACCAGGCGGAGATTGGCGTCCGCGGCGGTGATCCGGGCCTCGGCCGCTTCGATCGCCTGCGCCGCGGCGGCCTGCTCCGCCTGCAGCCGCGCGGCCGCGCCGCGCGCATTGGCCGCGACCTGCCCGAGCCGCCGCGCTTCGACCTCGGCTGACGCCTGCTCGGCGCGGGCGCGCTGAACCGCGGAGTCGAGCGTCTCGGCCTGCGGCTGCACCGGGCCGCTCGCCGCCAGCAGGAGCGGTGCGAGGAGCAGGGCTCGGGCAGCACGGATCATGCGCTAACCTTCGCGATGATAGGGGTGGTTCGCAAGGATCGATGTCGCCCGGAACAATTGTTCGGCGAGCATGGCGCGGGCCAGCAGATGCGGCCAGGTCGCGGGCCCGAACGACAGCAGCAGGTCGGCGGCCCGGCGCTGTGCCTCGTCATGGCCGTCCGCGGCGCCGATCAGGAAGCGCACCTCGCGCGTGCCGCGGTCGCGCCATCGCTCGAGACGTTTGGCGAGCTCGACCGAGCTCAGCGCGTGGCCGCGCTCGTCGAGGACGACGGTCGCTCCGCCGGGCGGCAGCTCCGGCACCTTGCCGCCGCGATCGGGCAGCTCGGTGACCTTGGTCGGCCAGGCGATGCGCTTCAGGTAGCGCTCGACCAGCTCGGCCTCCGGGGAGCGGCCGGCCTTCCCGCGCGCAACGATGTGGAGCAGCACTATTGTCCGGCGAAGGCGGACGCCGGCGCCGCGAACGGCCAGGTCAGGATCCGGGTGAAGCCGTCGTAGATCGCGCGCGCCGCCGCAGCGATGGTGTTCGGACGGTTGGTCCCGCCGCGGGCGAACACCGCGACCGCGATCCGCCGGCCGTCGGGCAGCGTGATGAAGCCGACGTCGTCGGTCAGCCCGGTGAGGGTGCCGGTCTTGTGCTCGACGGGCGTGCCGGCCGGGAGAAGGGCCTTCATCCGGTTCTTGCCGGTCTGGCACTGGGCCATCAGGTCGAGCAGATAATTGCGGCTCTGCGGCTTGATCAGCTCGGCCCGGTAGATCCGCTTCAGCAGGTCGACCATCGCCGTCGGCGTGCTCGAATCGCGATGGTCCCACAGGTCGCGCTTGTCGCTCAGCAGCTGGGCAATGGTGCGATCGACGCGCAGGCCGGTGACGCCGTTCTGCTGCAGCCAGTCGTGCAGCGCGCCGGGACCGCCAAGATCCTTCATCAGAATGTCGGTCGCGCGGTTGTCGCTGTGGATCAGCATGCGGCTCATCAGGCTGCGCGCAGACTGGCCGTTGATCGTGTCGTCGAGCGAGCGGCGGCCGTGGTCGACCTGGGCCAGATACAGCGCCGCGACCGCGACCTTGACCGTGCTCGCCATCGGGAACGGCGTGCTGCCCTTGATGCTGACGGTCTCACCGGTTTTGAGGTCGAGCGCGGCAATGCCGATGTCGGCCGAGTTGCCGGCGACGAGATAGGACAGCTGCTGCTCGAGGCTTTGCAGGCTCGGCGACGAGGCCGCGGCAGCGGGCTGCGCGGTGAACGCAAAAAGCGCGAGAAGAAACGCAAATATCCGCATTTGCCTCACCCGCGAGCAGCGACGCTCGAATCCGAATCGCCAAACGCCCACATTCGTTCCAAATTGTAAAAACTTCTTACTTCGGGACGGAAAATATGGACGATTACGTCGTCCGCGTCGATCAGCACCCAGTCCGCGGCCGGAAGCCCTTCGATTCGAACGATTTTCCCAAATCGCTCCTTGATCTTGTCGGCAAGCTTAACGGCCATGGACGCGACCTGGCGCGTCGACCTGCCGGAGGCGACGACCATATGGTCGGCGATGTTCGACTTGCCGGTGAGGGGAATGGTGACGACCTCGACCGCCTGGTCGTCATCGAGCGATTGAAGCACGAGGCGGTGAAGATCTTCGACGTCAGCGTGGGGAGGAGCGGCCTTGGAGCCGGTCTCAGCGGGACGTTCGGTCAAGAGGTCTCCTTGCGGACAAAGGCAAACCGAGACGCGCAACGCGCAGGGCGCGTTTTGGGGTTCGGCGATGCCAGTTGGGGAGCTGCGCGCGGATAGCGGTTGCGGACGTGGGGTCTCGCGGCAGGCGAAGCACTAAGATCGCCGGTGCACTCCACTCCGTCCACCTACGTGCCTGGCTCCAAGGCCGGACGAACCTGCGAAGCCAGCCCATCGCGCGGGCCGCGTGGGCAGCTGAATCATAGCCGGGCCGGGGAATCACCGCAATCGGCAGTTCGCGGGCTAACCCCCTCCAATCGCGCCATTTGTGAAAATTTGGCAGGGTGTCGCTTCCGAGCAACCAAATGAAGTCATGCCTGGGGAAGCGGCGTTTGAGCGCCGTGACGGTATCCACGGTGTAACGGGTGCCCGCGCGCTGCTCGAAGTCGCTGACGCGGATGCGTGCCCGCCGCGCCAGGCGCGCTGCCGATGCCAGCCGCGCCGCGAACGGCGCCATGTCCTTCGCCCCCTCCTTCAGCGGGTTGCCGGGCGAGACCAGCCACCACACTTCGTCGAGCCCGAGCGCGCGCAGCGCCTGCAAGCTGATGTGGCGGTGCCCGGTATGCGCCGGGTTGAACGATCCGCCGAGAAGACCGATGCGGGCCATGACCTTGAGCTAGCATGAGCGGTTGAGGCCGCCTAATGTCGCGCCAACGGGGGTTTGACGGAATGGTCGGCGAGTTCGAGGCAATCGGCGATGCGGTCACCGGCGGGATCATCGGCCGCGCGGTCGAGCCCAGGGCCGGCGAGGCCGTCGACGGCCACACCCACGAGACCGAGTGCCTCAATTGCGGCACCAAGCTCGCGGGCGATTTCTGCCACGCCTGCGGCCAGCACGCCCACGTCCACCGCACTCTGACCGCCTTCTTCCACGATTTCCTCCACGGCGTGCTGCATTTCGAGGGCAAGATCTGGCGCACGCTGCCGCTGCTGGCGTGGAAGCCGGGCGACCTCACCCGGCGCTACATCGACGGCCAGCGCGCCAGCTTCATCTCGCCGGTCGCTTTGTTCCTGTTCTGCGTGTTCCTGATGTTCGCCGCGGTCAGTCTGATCGGCGGCATGGGCGACGTGTCCGCCGCGGCCAAGCAGGACGTGGCGCAGGAGCTGAACAAGGATCGCGCGAAGCTCGTGGTTCTCGAGCAGCAGCGCGCCGGCGCCACCGGCCCGCTCGCGACCAAGCTCGACGACAAGATCGGCGAGCTCAAGGGCGAGATCAAAATCAAGCAGGCTGTCCAGCGCGGCGAGATCGACCCAAGCGCGTTCGACGTCGACCCGTCGGGCCTCGCGCCGGGACTCTCGGATGCGGTTGCCAAGGCGCGAAGCAACCCCGAGCTGGTCGCCTACAAGCTCAAGACCAACGCCTATAAGTTCAGCTGGCTGATCATCCCCCTGTCGGTGCCGTTCGTGTGGCTGCTGTTTCCCTTTTCACGCCGCTTCCGCGTCTACGACCACACGATCTTCGTCACGTATTCGCTGTGCTTCATGATGCTCCTGGTGATCGCCGGAGTGGCGTTCCAGGCGATCGGCGCGTCGTCCATCGCGGGCCTGCTATGGCTGATCCCGCCGTTCCACATGTACCGCCAGCTGAGGGGCACCTACGGCCTCAGCGGCTGGGGCGCCGGCTGGCGCGCCGCGCTGCTGACGATGTTCGCGATGATCGTCATCAGCCTGTTCGCCGCGTTGCTCGTCGGGGTGGGGATGTTCGAATGAGGGCTTGGTAGATGTTGATGGCTTCGCTAGCGTTGGCCGCCGCCGCCGTTCCGGCGACTGCGCAAACCGAGATGCTCGGGGTCAACGTGCCCGACGACTTCGCAATCGGCTATCAGGCGCGCAACGATCTGCTCGACATGAAGGAAGTGGTCCAGCCGCCCGAAACGGTCGACAACTGGACCAAGCTCATCACGCTCCAGCTCATCTACGGCGGCGCCCGGCGGCAGTCGGCCGACGCCTTCTACCGCCGCTGGCAGCAGGACATGCGCCGCGCCTGCGCCGGCATGACCGACACGCTGGTCAAAGGCAGCGTCGACGGGCGGCCGGCGCTGCGGGGCGCCCTGTCCTGCCCGAGCAATCCGCAGACCGGAAAGCCCGAGAATCTGGTCGCGGTGCTGGTCCAGGGCGAAGTCAATCTGATGATGGTCCAGGTCGCGTTCCGGCAACCGATCGGCGCCGCGGACACGGCGCTGATCAATCGGATCGTCGGTTCCCTGAAAGTCTGCGATCAGCGCGCGTTGCAAAGCTGTTCGGCGCGCCGAGCGACGGGGTTTGTCGCGAAATAAGCTAGCCGGCGGCGCGCCGCTCCACTTCATCCAGGAACGCATCGATCGTCGCGACCGCTTCGGGCTCGGTGAGATCGGGGGCGTGGCCGACGCCGGCGACCAGCGCCGATTTCATCGCCGGCGCGACGGCGTGCATCCTTTCGAGCGTTTCGGCGGACAGCAGGTCGCTCTTGGCGCCGCGGATCACCAGCAGGGGCTTGTGGGCCAGCGCGGCGAACAGCGGCCACATGTCGACCTGGGGGGTCGGGCCGGCGGTGTTGAACGGCAGGGCGATCGCCTGGTCGTAGTCGTAGACGATCTCGCCATTGTCCTCGCGGCAGTTGCGCTTGGCCATCCGCACCCAGTCGTCGTGGGTGTAGTTCTCGAACGCCTGGGTGTTGCGGGCGATGGTCTCGGCCGCCTCGTCCCAGCTGCTGAACCGGGTCCCGCTGCCGACATAGGATTTGATGCGGTCGACGCCGGTGTCGTCGATGTCCGGGCCGATGTCGTTGAGGATCGCGGCGGCGATGCGGCCCGGCGCGAATGCGGCGATCGCCATGGTGACGAGGCCGCCGAGCGAGGTGCCGACGAAGATCGCCTGCGGCACGGCGAGCTGGTCGAGCAGCTCGACCGTGTCGAGCGCATAGGTCGGCGGGATGTAGCGCGCCGGGACCGGGTCGTATTCGCTGAGGCCGCGGCCGCGGAACTCGAGCACCAGGATCCGGAAGCGGGGGCTGTAGCGCTCGGCGAGCTCGGCGAAGTCGCGCGCGTTGCGAGTGAGGCCGGGCAGGCACAGCAGCGGCGGCTTCGCGACGTCGCCGGGATAATCGCGATAGTGGAGCTTCAGCCCGTCGCGGACGGTGAAGTAACGGTCCGCATAATGCGGCCAGAGCGCGTCGCTCATTCGGCCAGGCCCTGGCGCAGCAGCCGGCTGGTGACCTCGGCAACGCGCTTCGCGTCGGCGCTCGACCAGACCTCGAATTTGAGCCCGAGGAAGACGTTCGCGCCCATCAGTGCCCAGGCGAGGATGTCGAGGTCAGGGTCGGTGAGGTCGGACGCGATCTCGCCCTGCTTGCGAGCGGCCTTGAGGCGCGCGGCGATCCGCGTCGCGGTCGTCTCATAGTGTTCGCGATAGGCGTCGGGCTCGACGAACTCGGCCTCGTCGATGATCCGGTAGACGTCGCGGTGCTTGCGCGCGAACAGAAGGAAGGATTCGAGCGCGCGGCGCTCGCCGTCGATCGCGTCGGCCGCGTCCTTGAACGCCGGTGCGACATGGTCGCGGACCTGGGCCGACATGTCGCGCACCAGCGCCTGGAACACGGCCTCCTTCGAATCGAAATAGGTATAGAAAGTGCCGAGCGCGACTCCGGCACGCTGGGTGATGGCGACGATCGAACTGTCGGAAAAACCGCGCTCGCCGAACTCTTCGCGCGCCGCGTCCAGGATCTTGCGCAGGGTCCGTTCGCCGCGCGCTGTGCGCGGCGCCTTGCCGTCGCTCGCCGGGCTGATCTGCACGCTCTCGTCCACGGATTCCCCCATCCCGTCGCGATAGCTGTGTAGCGCGAAGATTCGCAAGTTGAAAGCCGGTTCAACTTTCACTATGACGATTCCCTGACGGACAGGCGGAAATGAGGGTTCGCCTGCCAGGGGGAGATTCCAATCATGCGTATTCACGCTCGCGCCGCCTTGCTCGGAAGCATTGCCGCGGCGGCCTTCGTCGCGACTCCGGCAGCCGCTCAGGACGCGACCCAACCGCCCGCGCCGCCGGCCAATGCCCAGACCCAGGACCAGGCCTCGACCGCGAGCGACCAGGAAATCGTCGTCACCGCGCGGCGCCGCAGCGAGCTGCTGCTCGACGTGCCCGTCGCGGTCACGGCCTATTCGGGCGAGCAGTTGAACCGCCAGGGCGCGCTCGACATCACCGACATCGCCGACACCACGCCGAACGTGAACCTCGAGACGTCGCGCGGCACCAATACCACGCTCACCGCCTTCATTCGCGGCGTCGGCCAGCAGGATCCGGTCGCCGGCTTCGAGCAGGGCGTCGGCCTCTATCTCGACGACGTCTATCTCAATCGCCCGCAGGCGGCGTTGCTCGACATTTACGACGTCGAGCGGGTCGAGATCCTGCGCGGCCCGCAGGGCACGCTCTACGGCCGCAACACGATCGGCGGCGCGATCAAATATGTGACTCGGCGGATCCCGACCGACGGCACGCATTTCAGCGTCCGCGCCAACGGCGGGACCGACCGGCAAGCCGACGTGATCGCCAGCATCTCATCGCCCGTCGCGGACTGGCTGCGCTTCGGCGCGGCCTTCGCCCGTCTGTCGCGCGAGGGCTTCGGCGAGAACCGCACCAACGGGCTCGAGAATTACAACAAGGACACGTGGGCCGGGCGGGCAACGATCGAGTTCCAGCCGGCGCAAAACGTCTTCTTCCGCTTCTCGGGCGATGCCACCGCCGACGACGCCAACCCGCGGGGCGGCCACCGCCTGCTCCCGAACCTGTGCGCGGTTGCGGCCTGCAACACGCCCTTCCCGGTGCTCAACGATAAGTTCGACAGCCGCGGCGCGCTCAACGACCCGCACCAGCGGGTGCGCGCCTGGGGCGTCGCGGCGCACGGCGAAATCGGCCTTAGCGACTGGCTCACCTTCAAGTCGATCACCGCCTATCGCCGGGACAAGACCGCAACTCCGATCGACTTCGACGCACTGCCGTTCGTCGACGTCGACGTGCCGGCGCGATACAGGAACCACCAGTTCAGCCAGGAATTCCAGCTGGTCGCCGACAAAGGCCCGCTGCAGGGCGTGGCCGGCTTCTATTATCTGGACGCCAACGCCTTCGACGTGTTCGACGTCCGCCTCTACACCAGCAACGCCCTCCTGCCGGGGCTGACCGCGGCGACGCGCGGCGACGTCGACACCAAGACCTGGGCGGTGTTCGGCGATTTCACCTACGACATCACGCCGCAGATCAGCGTGTCTTTGGGCGGTCGGTACACCAACGACAAGCGCCATGCCCGAGTGTTCCGGCAGAACCTGATCCTCGGCGGCTCGCCCGAGCTCGGCGGGGCGCCGCCGTTCGACCAGACCGGAACGCCCTTCCCGAATCCGGCCGCGTCGGTGACCTCCAACTTCGACGGGAAGCGCAAGGACACGGCGTTCACACCGCGCGCGTCGATCAGCTTCAAGCCGAACAAGAACCACAATCTCTACATCAGCTACTCGAAGGGCTTCAAAGGCGGCGGCTTTGACCCGCGCGGCCAGACGACGTCGACGCCGCGGGACCCGGCCAATCCGTCGGCCCCGCCGACGGCCGAGGCGATCTACGACTTCATGGCGTTCGACCCCGAGAAGGTCGACAGCTACGAAGCGGGCTGGAAAGCCGCGCTGTTCGACCGCCGGCTGCAGTTCGCCGCGGCGGTGTTCGACGCCGAATATAAGGACGTGCAGGTGCCCGGTTCGGCCGGCGGAGTGACGGCGGGCGGCGTTCCGACGTTCATCGGCATCACCACCAACGCCGGCAAGGCGCGGTTCCGCGGCGTCGAGCTCGAGACGAATTGGCGGATGGCGAATGACCTCGCGACGAGCGGCGACCGGCTGACCTGGGCGGGAACGCTCGGCTATCTCGATGCCAAGTACGTCCACTTCATCACGACCGTGAACCGGGACATCAACGGCGCCCCGATCGCGGCGACCGAGGTGGACGTCGCCAAGTTCCGCAAGATCCAGAACACGCCGAAATGGACGCTGAGCGGCTCGCTCGATTACGACACTCCGGCGTTCGGCGGACGGCTCGATCTCAACACCACCCTGTCGTACCGCAGCAAGAGCCAGCAGTTCGAGCTGCGCTCGCCCGGCCTCGACCAGAAGGGCTTCGCGCTGTGGGACGCGAACCTCATCTGGCGCTCGGCCAGCCGGCGGTTCGAGGTGGGCTTGCACGGCAAGAATTTGGCGGACAAGAGGTATGTCGTGTCCGGCTACAACTTCATCCTGCAGAACCCGTGGACCGGGGACTATATCACCGCGGCCGGAGTCCCGATCACGTCGCCGACCCAGGCGGTTCCGACGCTCGGCAGGACCGGCGTGCTGACCGCTTTCTACGGCGCTCCGCGCCAGGTGTGGCTGTCGCTCGGGGTCAACTTCTGAGCGGGGTGGAGCAGCAGGCGCGCGCGGCCAGCGTGCGCGTCCTGCTGCTCCTGCTGCTCGCTTACATCTTCAACTTCCTCGACCGCACCATCCTCAGCATCCTCGGCGGGCCGATCATCGCCGAGCTCAAGCTTAGCGATTGGCAGTTCGGCGTGCTCAGCGGCCCGCCCTTCGCGATCCTCTATTCGGTGCTCGCGATACCGTTCGCCTTCATGGCCGACCGGACCGGCCGAAGCCGGGTGATCGCTGGAGCGGTGGCGGTGTGGAGCGTGTTTACGGCGCTGTGCGGGGCCGCCGCCTCCTTCTGGCAGCTGTTCGTCTTTCGCATGGGCGTCGGCATCGGCGAGGCCGGCGGGGTCGCTCCCTCCTATGCGCTGCTGGCCGACTATTTTCCGCCGCAGCGCCGGGCTCGCGCGCTCGCCATCTTCTCGCTCGGAATCCCGCTTGGGCTCGCCGCCGGCACCCTGATAGGCGCCTATCTTGCGGCGTGGATCAATTGGCGCTCGGCGTTCCTCGTCATGGGCGTTGCCGGCGTGCTCCTGGCGCCGGTCATGTTCATGTTCGTGCGCGATCCGCCGCGAGCCGCATCGCAGCCGGACGGACCGACGGCGCTGTGGCCGGTCTTCACGATCCTGGCCCGCAAACCGACCTTCTGGCTGATGGCGCTGGCCGCCTCGTGCAGCTCGCTCGCCGGTTACGGGCTGCTCGCCTGGATCCCGACCGTTCTCGAGCGCAGCTTCGGCTTTAAACTGATCGAGCGCGGCCAGTATCTGGCGTCGCTCTTCCTTATCGGCGGCACGGCGGGCGTGTTCCTCGGCGGCTGGCTCGCCGACCGGCTCGGCCAGGCCGATCGCAGCTGGTATGCGCGTTTGCCGACGATCGCCTGGGTGATCACCGCGCCGACCTTCGCGATCGGCCTGCTGGCCCCCGACCCGAGGCTCGCCTGGCCGTTCCTCCTCATCCCCAACGCGCTCAACATCCTGTGGCTGGGGCCGGTGACGACGGCCGTTCAGCATCTTGTCGCCAGGCCGATGCGCTCGACGGCGTCGGCCAGCTTCCTGCTCATCAACAATCTGATCGGGCTTGGCGTCGGACCGACGCTGATCGGAGCGATGTCCGGGCTGTTCACGGCGCGCTTCGGCAGCGAGGCCCTGCGCTATGCGGCGGTCAGCGTGGTCGGCTTCTACCTCGTCGCAGCGCTGCTCATGCTGTTCGCGATCAAGCGGCTCAGGACCGACTGGGTCGACGATCAGGGTTGACTTCCGCAGCCCCATCCGCTTGAGGGGCCCGCGTCCGGCGGGCTGACCAGCTCGCCGTTGTCATTTGGGATCAGGGCCGTCTCCCCAAAGCACGGCCTGGCCGGAGCTACCTCACACGGGCTCCCGACGAACGGAGAACAGACATGCGCCATCGGGTTGGCCATCGTAAGCTTCAGCGCACCTCGAGCCACCGCGCGGCCTTGTTCCGCAACATGGCGGCCGCGCTCATCAAGCACGAACAGATCACCACCACCACCGCCAAGGCCAAGGAGCTTCGCCCCTACGTCGAGAAGCTGGTCACGCTGGCCAAGCGCGGCGGCCTGTCGAACCGCCGCCTCGCCCAGTCGCGGCTGATGGACGAGGCGCAGCTGGCCAAGCTGTTCGAGGTGCTCGGCCCGCGCTACGCCGACCGCAACGGCGGCTACACGCGGATCATCAAGGCCGGCATTCGCGCGTCCGACGCGGCGCCGATCGCGGTGATCGAGTTCGTCGACCGCGACGAGAGCGCCAAGGGCCAGGATTCGGGCCCGGTGATGAGCGAGGACGAGCTCGAAACGGCCTGAAACGGCCGCACTCGACTGTCCCAAATTGACACAGCGCAGTAAATTTTTCTGCGCTTGCTAATTGGTTAACTCCCGTTAACGTCCCGCGCTTGGCTCGGGGGGCAATCGA
>DASRAY010000080.1:0-3735 GCA_035637935.1 Sphingomicrobium sp. | reverse complement strand
CGAGGCCGCGGCGGCGGTCGAGGAAGTCGGCGAGCGCGCGCGTTCGGTGCCCTTTCCAGCGGGCGAGGGTGATGTGCGGATGAAAGGCGCGGCGCTCCGGCTCGAGCCCGACCGCCTGGCAGGCGCGCTCGAGCTTGGCGGCGAGGGCGGCGAGCGGCTCCTTCGGCTCGACCCCGGCCCATAGCGCGCCGGCGCCGCGATGGTCGAAGCTGCCGACGCCCTTGATCCGCGCCGTGAACCGGGGCGAGCGGACGCGCCCGAGCGCATCGCTCAAGTCGGCGGCGCGGTGGCGATCGACCTCGCCGATAAAGCGCAAGGTGAGGTGCAGCTGCTCGTCCTGCTGCCAGCGGAAGTCGGGGCCGTCGTCCATTGCGTCGAGCAGCAGGTCGCGAATAGGCTCGGGCGGGCGGATGGCCAGGAACAGGCGGTGCATCAGTGGCCGTGAACTCGATCGTCTTCGATCGTGATTTCGACCGAGCGAATGTCGCGGTCGTCGATGTTGCGAGGGTCGTAGGGCTTTTCGTCGCTCGTGATTACGATCGCACGAAGGTCCGTGCCCCTCGCTCGAAGCCACAGCTGATCGACCAGCCGCTTCGCTTTCACCTCGTTCGACACGCGTTCCACGCGGGCGAGGTCGGACAGGGTCAGCGAACGCAGGAATGCAGTGGCGTCGCAGGCTTGTTCGGAGATGCCCGACGAGGTGACGACCGCCCTGTTGCAGGACAGGTTCGGCGGAAATCCTCCCGACTTTGCGTCGCTCAGGATCCGGTCGAACAGATAGACTCCGCGGTCAATCGAGAGCTCTCCTCGCTCGGAGATCAGATGATCGAAATCGTTGAACCGGGCGCAGGCCTGGTGGCGTTCGGAATCCGGACCGGCGCGGCCGAGCGACGGCTTTTTCCACACGCCGTAGAGCGTCTCGACGCTGAGGTTGTCCTCCCACCGGTCCTGCGTTCGCTTGATGGCTCCGGTGAGAACCTTCTCGGGAACGTAAAAGGCATTCACGCGGCACAGCCAGGAATCAAACGGCTTCGGCCGGTCGTAGAAGGTAATGCCGGACCCGGCAGATCGCCGGTATGCTACGAAATCCTTGCCGACCCGCGCCATGATGCGGGATCCGAGCTCGGCAGACCTGACCGGATGCAGTCCAAGGTTTGCGCCGGCGCTCGTCGGTGACCGCCAGGCGGCGACCGCAATTGCGCCGAGAACAAGGCCGACGCCGGCCATCAGTAAAGCGATCGGTAACGAGACCCGGCGCATGACCAATTTATACTCATCTTGGTCGAATCACTGCTAGACCTTGCCGGCGAGCGCCTCCAGCCAGGTCGCGGCGCGCGGCGAAAGATCGGCCGGGAGGCGATCGAGCGGGGCTTCGCAGATTGCCTCGACCTCCCACGACCAGCGGTGCGGGCGATAGCTGACATCGCGGACGATCAGCAGCGCGGCGAGGTCGCGCTTGAAGTCGGGCCGCTCCTCGAGCTCGGCGGCGAGAGTCACCGCGCCGTGCGAGATCATGCCGATTTCCTCGCGCAGCTCGCGCAGCACGGCGTCGCGCGGGTCCTCGTCCGGTGCCCGCCCGCCGCCCGGCAGCCGCCAGCCGCGCGCATAACGCAGCTTCACCAGGACCACGCTGCCTTCGGGCGTCAGGGCAAGCCCGTGCGCGCCGAACGTCCGCGGCCGGCGCACGAACCAGCCAAGCCTGAGGAGCGAATGCAATGCGGTAATCAGGAGGCGAAGAACTCTGTTGAGCATGGCGTCGCCTTAACGTCCTTGCGAGCGCAGCGAAGCAAATCCCGGACTTCCCGCTCAGGAGCTGCAAGCGAGGCCCCTCGCCGGGCTGAACGGGCGGTAGCCCGATTATGAACAGCCGTTCAGCAAGTCGGGTCATTGTCCGGTTTCGCTTGAAGTAACCTCGGGCATCCACGATATTCAAAACCAGCGAACGGGCCCTTCGCCCGCGCTTAAGGAGATGAAATGCAGAACCAGTTTGACCCGCGCACAAGGACGACCGGTTTCAATCCGGCCGCCTCCGTCGGTGTTCCGCGCGCCGCACGGGATGCGGGCCTGCGGTCCTACATGCTGTCGGTGTACAACTACATGGCCTCGGGCGTGCTGCTGACCGGCATCATCGCCTTGCTGTTCGCGCCCTACGCGCAGGGCGTCCTGATCAGTGCTTCCGGCCGCGGCCTGAGCGGGCTCGGCTGGCTCATCACGCTGTCGCCGCTCGGCTTCGTGTTCGCGATGAGCTTCGGCGTCAATCGCATGCGCACCTCGACCCTGCAGCTGCTGTTCTGGGCGTTTGCGGCGGTGATGGGCCTCTCGATGTCGACGCTGTTCATCATCTACACCCAAGTGTCGATCGCGCAGACCTTCTTCGCGACCGCGGCCGCCTATGCCGGCCTTAGCCTCTACGGCTATACCACGAAGCGCGACCTGTCGGGGCTCGGCACGTTCCTGATCATGGGCGTCGTCGGCCTGCTGGTGGCGATGCTGATCAACCTGTTCCTGCAGTCGGGCACCTTCGCCCTGCTGATCAGCGCGATCGGCGTGCTGCTGTTCGCCGGCCTCACCGCCTACGACACACAGCGCATCAAGAGCATGTACGATTATGTCGCCGGGACCGAGATGCAGGGCAAGGCCGTGATCATGGGCGCGCTCAGCCTCTATCTCGACTTCATCAACATGTTCCAGTTCCTGTTGAGCTTCATGGGCGACCGCCGCTAGGGCCGGCGCCGAACGGACAAGGGAAGGGCCGGAGGAAACTCCGGCCCTTTTCGTTTGCATTCGAAGGATGTTCACCTCGCGTCCGTTAGGAGTCGGCAGCTGCGGCGGCGAAGGCGACACGATTGCGCGACAGTGACGCGAGAGGTGGCGAAGAGGCGGACGACGGCACGCTGATGCGGCGGGTCGCGAGCGGCGACGCCCGCGCGCTCGAGACGATCGCCGAGCGCCATACGGCGATGCTGTTCGCAATCGCCTGGCGGATGCTCAACGACGCGGCCGAAGCGGAGGATGTGGTGCAGGAAGCGATCACGCGCGCGTGGGTCAAGGCGGGCAGCTGGACTCCGGTCGGCGGCGGCCTCGGCGGCTGGCTCCGCCGGGTCGCGACCAACCTGTGCATCGACCGCCAGCGCAGGCGCGCCTTCGTCAGCGGCAACGCAATCCCGGAAACCGCCGACGACGGTCCGGCCGCCGACGTGCTGATCGACGAACAGCGCCGCGCGGCGGCGGTGGCCGCGGCGATGCAGGCGCTGCCCGATCGCCAGCGTGCTGCGATCGTCCTGACTTACTACGAAGGCGTGTCGAACGCCGAGGCCGCGGCCGCGCTCGGGATCGGCGTGAAGGCGCTCGAATCGCTGCTGGTGCGGGCGCGGCAGGGCCTCAGCCGAACCCTCGCCGAGCGCGGGCTGCTGCAGGAAGGGAGCGCGGCATGAGCGACCTCAACCGGCTTCTCGACAGCTATGCGCCGCCACCGCTCCCCGCGGGCCTGGCCGCGCGCGCCAGCGCCGCCGCAATCGCGGCGCCGCAGGACCGGCGCGGCCCGTTCGCGCGCTGGAGCCGCGGGGCGCGACGCGGCGGCTGGCGGCGCGGAGCGATGATCGGCAGCGCAGCTCTCGGGCTCGCCTTCACCAGCGCGGTCGCGGCGGAAGTCGCATCGGGCGGGCGGATCGAGATTCCCGTCGTGCACCAGGTCGTCCAGGCGATTCCGGTATTCAAGTCCGAACCGGCCAAGCC
>DASRAY010000079.1:0-18872 GCA_035637935.1 Sphingomicrobium sp. | reverse complement strand
CCGCTCGAGAGCGCGGGCTTCAAGAGGTTCGACGCGTCCATCGCTCCGCCGGACGTCGCGCCGGCGCCGATCACGGTGTGGATCTCATCGATGAACAGGATCGCGTTGGGCAGCTTCTCGAGCTCGCCGACGACCGATTTCAGACGCTCTTCGAAGTCGCCGCGATAGCGGGTGCCGGCGAGCAGCGCGCCCATGTCGAGCGCGTAGATGACGGCGCCCTTCAGGACGTCGGGGACGTCGCCTTCGATGATCTTGCGCGCGAGGCCTTCGGCGATGGCGGTTTTGCCGACGCCGGGGTCACCGACGTAGAGTGGGTTGTTCTTCGAGCGGCGGCACAGGATCTGCACCGTGCGGTCGACCTCGGGCATGCGGCCGATCAGCGGGTCGACCTTGCCGGCCTTGGCCTTTTCGTTGAGGTCGACGGTGAACTGCTTGAGCGCGGATTCCTTCTTGCCGCCCTCCTTCTCGCTCTTCTCCTCGGTGCCTTCGGGAGCGCGCGGCTCGGCCGCGCTTTCGCCCTTGCCGACGCCGTGGCTGATGTAGGTCACGGCATCCAGGCGGCTCATGTCCTGCTGCTGGAGGAAATAGACGGCATAGCTCTCGCGCTCGGAGAACAGCGCGACCAGCACGTTGGCGCCGGTCACCTCGTCGCGCCCCGACGACTGGACGTGGAGGATCGCACGCTGGACGACGCGCTGGAAGCCGCTGGTCGGAGTCGGGTCGGTGGCGCTGTCGGCGACCAGGGCGCCGAGCTCATTGTCGAGATATTGCTTGACCGACGCGCGCAGCTCGTCGCGGCTGACTCCGCAGGCGGTCATCACCTTGGACGCATGTTCGTCGTCGATCAGCGCGATCAGCAGGTGCTCGAGGGTCGCATATTCGTGACGGCGGCGGCTCGCCTCCCCAAGCGCGTTGTGGAGGGTCTGTTCGAGCTCGCGGGCGAAACTGGGCATTGAGACGGTTACTCCTGGTCCGTCCCAGATGTGGGGCGAACATGGTTAACAATGTCATACGCTCGGTCGCGCCAATCAAGAGGAGGGCAGCGGCTTTTCCCCAGATTATCGCGACTACCGCTGTTCCGGAGCGGAACGAGGTTCAGCCCGCCATTGCGAGCGGAGCGAAGCAATCCGCCGCTGGATTGCCGCGTCGCCTTTGGCTCCTCGCAATGACGGGTCAGGGCTTCTTGAACAGCTCTTCGGCGGCGGAGCGGTGGGTCTGGGCGCGCTGCATGTGCGCTTCGACCCGGGCGATTTCCGCCTTGAGCGCCTCGATCCGCTCCGCGAGCTCCGCGATCGACATCGGGTCGAGGTCCTGACGGCCGAGCGCGACCAGCGGGTCATCGGGCTTGCTCGGGAAGAGGTCCTCGAGGTCCATAACGGCGGGAATCGTTGACCGTTGGGCGCGCCAAGTCAATAAGCCGGCTCTCGTGGGCAGCTCCGTTCCCTCGTCGATGAAGGCGGTCGTCGCGCCGCAGCCCGACGGCGCGGAGGAACTGGCGCTGGTCGACCGCCGAGTGCCGCGCATCGGGTCCGACGAGGTGCTGATCAAGGTCGCGGCCGCCGGCGTGAACCGCCCGGATCTCCTCCAGCGCCGGGGCCTCTACCCGCCGCCGCCGGGGGCGCCCGACATCCTCGGGCTCGAGCTCGCCGGGACGGTGGTCGAGGCGGGCGAGGGGGCGGAGGAGCTGCTCGGCCGCCAGGTCTGCGCGCTCGTCGCCGGCGGCGGCTATGCCGAATATTGCGCCGCGCCGATCGGCACCTGCCTGTTCGTCCCCGATGCGATCTCGCTGACCGAGGCGGCGGCGATGCCCGAGACGCTGTTCACCGTCTGGGTCAATCTGTTCGAGCGCGGCTTCGCCGCCGACGGCGACTGGGTGCTGGTCCACGGCGGGACGAGCGGCATCGGGACGATGGCCATCGCGCTCGGCAAATTGTTCGGGCTCAACGTCGCGGTGACCTGCGGCAGCGACGAAAAATGCGCCCGGGCGCTCGAGCTCGGGGCGGCCGCGGCGGTGAACTACAAAACCCAGGACTTTGTCGAGGAAGTGCAGGCGCTGACCGGCGGCCGGGGAGTTGCGGTGGTGCTCGACATGGTCGGGGGCGATTATGTGCCCCGCAACCTCAAGGCGCTGGCCGATGACGGGCGCCACGTGTCGATCGCGTTCCAGCGCGGGGCACGGGCGGAGGTCTCGATCCAGGACGTGATGCGGCGGCGGCTGACGCTGACCGGATCGACGCTGCGCAGCCGTTCGGTCGAGTTCAAGACGATGGTCGCCGACGAGATCGCCAAGACGGTCTGGCCCTATGTCGAGGGCGGGCGGTTGAAGCCGGTGATCGACAGCGTCTTCCCGCTGACCCAGGCCGCGGACGCGCATGCGCGGATGGACGCCGGCGACCATGTCGGCAAGATCGTGCTGGGGGTGGGGGAATGAGCGAGCGGCTGATCCTCCACGAATATGCCGCCTCGGGCAATTGCTACAAGGTGCGGCTGACGGCGGCGATCGTCGGCAAGCATCTCGAGCGGCGCGAATATGACATCATGAAGGAGGAGACGCGGACCCCGCAGTTCCTGCTCGAGGTCAATGCCAACGGGCGGATCCCGGTGCTCCAGGTCGACCATCGCTTCATCCCGGAAAGCAATGCAGCCTGCTATTTCATCGCCGACGGGTCGAATCTCATCCCGACCGACGGATTCGACCATGCCGACATGCTGCGCTGGATGTTCTGGGAGCAATATAATCACGAGCCCAACGTCGCCACGCTGCGCTTCTGGAAGGATTGGGTCGGTCACCAGAATCTGACCGAGGCGCAGAAGCATCAGATTCCGACCAAGCGCGAGGCGGGCGAGGCGGCGCTGAAGCTGATGGACAAGCACCTCGAGGCCCGCGACTGGTTCGTCGCCGGGCACATGACCCTCGCCGACGTCGTCCTGTTCCCCTACACGCACGTGGCGCACGAAGCGGGGTTCGAGATGCATCTCTATCCGCGCATCGGCAACTGGCTCGAGCGGGTCAAAGGCCAGCCCAACTGGATTCCACTCAGCCTCTAGAACGCTTGCCCCGAAGGCGCCTCGGGGCTACATCGTCGCCGACACCGGCCGCTCCGTGAGGGGCGGCCCTATTCATTTATAGAGTCCGGAGAGAAGCCGTGGCCCAAGCCACCCCCCTGATGCCCCACGCGACCGCCGCCTGGCTGGTCGACAACAGCTCGCTGACGTTCGAGCAGATCGCCGAATTCTGCGGTCTCCACATCCTCGAGGTCCAGGCGATCGCCGACGACACCGCGGCGACCAAGCTGACCGGCCGCGACCCGATCCGCGCCGGCGAGCTGACCCACGAGGAGATCGAGAAGGGGCAGCAGGACCCCGACTACCGGCTGCAGATGCACCGCGCGCCGGACCAGGTGCGACGCACCCGCGGCCCGCGCTACACGCCGGTCTCGAAGCGCCAGGACAAGCCGGACGGGATCGCCTGGATCATCCGCAACCACCCCGAGGTCAGCGACGGCCAGATTTCGAAGCTGATCGGGACGACGCGGACGACCATCGCCGCGATCCGCGACCGGACTCACTGGAACATGGCCAACATCACCCCCAAGGACCCCGTGACCCTCGGCCTCACCACCCAGCGTGAGCTCGACGCGGCGGTCGCCAAGGCGGCCAAGGCGGCGGGCAAGGCCGCTTTCCAGGACACGCGTCTCGAAGGCGACCGCGAGGCGCTGATCGTGCAGCTTCGCGCCGAGCGCGAGCAGCACGCCCGCGACGCCGAGGCAGCGCTCGCCGCAGCCGGTGACGAGGACCTGCGCGACGAGGTCGTCCCGGGCATCCGCGACCCGTTCAAGAACACGCCGGTCGAATAAGCGGCCCTGCTTGATTCAGGGGCCGGTGAGGGTCACAAGCCGCCCATGGCCACCGCCGAGACCGACGTCAGCCAGCTAAGCTTCGAGGACGCGCTGAAGCGGCTCGAGGAGATCGTGCGCACGCTCGAAAAGGGCGAGGCGCCGCTCGACCGGTCGATCGAGCTCTATCAGGAAGGCGACCGGCTGAAGCGCCATTGCGAGGCGCGGCTCAAGGCGGCGCAGGCGCGCATCGAGCAGATCGCGTTCGGCAGCGACGGCCAGCCGGCGGGCGTCAAGCCGTTCGATGCCGGTTGAGACCATCGACCGGCTCGCCGGACTGCTCGACGCGGAGGCCGCCCGGGTCACCGCCGAGGTCGACGACTTCTTCACCCGCCTGCTGCCGCCGACCAACGACAACCGCCAGCGGCTGTACCAGGCGATGCGCCATGCCGCGATCGGCGGCGGCAAGAGGTTGCGCCCGCTGCTCACGGTCGCCGCGTCGCAGCTGTTCGCGATCGGGCGCGAGCGGGCGCTGCGCGTCGGCTGCGCGATCGAGGCGATCCACGTCTATTCGCTGATCCACGACGATCTGCCGTGCATGGACGACGCCGACCTGCGGCGCGGCAAGGCGACGATTCACAAGGCGTATGGCGAGGCCGAGGCGGTGCTGGCCGGCGACAGCCTCCACGCTCTCGCGTTCGAGATCCTCGCGCATCCCGCGACTCACGAGGACCCGTGGGTCCGCTCGGACCTGGTGCTCGAGCTGGCGCGGGCGGCGGGACCGGCGGGGATGGCCGGCGGGCAGATGATGGACCTGGTCGCGGAGGGCCAGCAGCTCGACCTGCCGTCGATCACCCGGCTCCAGCAGCTCAAGACCGGGGCGCTGATCGAATATGCGGTCGAGGTGGCGTGCATCATGGTCAAGCTGCCGCAGGAGGCGCGTACGCCGTACCGCGGCTATGCGCGCAACATCGGCCTCGCTTTCCAGATCGCTGACGACCTCATCGACCACAGCGGCGACGAAAGCGCGGCGGGCAAGCCGACCGGCAAGGACGCCCATGCCGGCAAGGCGACGTTCGTCTCGCTGCTCGGCGAGGAGCGGGCGCGGCAGCAGGCGAGCTTCCTCGTCAACCAGGCGGTCGAGCATCTCGCCAGTCATGGCGAAGAGGCCGACCTGCTGCGCGCGATCGCGCGCTTTGCTATCGAGCGGGATCACTAGGGGGTGCCAGTGCGAATCGGAGTCTATCCCGGGACCTTCGACCCGATCACGCTCGGGCACCTCGACATCATCCGGCGCGGCGCGCACCTCGTCGACAAGCTGGTCATCGGGGTCACCACCAACCCGTCCAAGACGCCGATGTTCTCGGTCGAGGAACGGGTCGCGACGGTCCGGCGAGAGATCGCCGAGATCCCGGGCGACATCGCCGTCGTCGAGTTCGATTCGCTGCTGATGGATTTCGCCGAGGCGCAGGGCGCGTCGATGATCCTGCGCGGCCTGCGCGCCGTCGCCGACTTCGAATATGAGTTCCAGATGGCGGGGATGAACCAGCAGCTGAACGACGACATCGAGACCGTCTTCCTGATGGCCGATGTGTCGCTGCAGCCGATCGCGTCGAACCTGGTCAAGGAGATCGCGCGCTACGGCGGGAAGATCGACAAGTTCGTGACGCCGGCCGTCGCCGCCGACGTCAAGCGCCACCTCGACGGACATTCACGCTAGCGTCAGCGCCGCGCCTGCACTAGGGCGGCGAGAGCTTGGGAATTGGGGGATCAATCTTGTCTAAAGCCTTGTTCGCGCTTCCGTTTCTGGCGTTCGCCCTGGTCGCGGCCAAAGCTCCGCCGACGCCTGCGCCGATGCCGAGCATCGCTGCACCCGCGGAGGTAGCCGCGAACCCAGCCAACACGCTGACCCTCGAGCTGTCCAACGGCGGCAAGGTGGTGATCCAGATGCGCCCCGACCTCGCCCCGCACCATGTCGAGCGGATCCAGGCCCTGGTCCGCCAGGGCTTCTATAACGGGCTCAAGTTCCATCGCGTGATCCCCGGCTTCATGGCCCAGGGCGGCGACCCGAAGGGCACCGGGGAGGGCGGGTCGACCCTGCCCGACCTCAAGGCCGAGTTCACCAACATGCCCTATTTCCGCGGCACCGTTGCCGCGGCTAGAGCCGACAGCCCGGACAGCGCCAACAGCCAGTTCTTCATCATGTTCGGCCCGAACATCGCGCTCGAGACCAAATATACGGTCTGGGGCCGGGTCACCTCCGGAATGGACGCGGTCGACCGGATCGCTCCGGGCGAGCCGCCCGAGCAGCCGACGACTATCGTCCGCGCCTATCTCGGGGCTGGGACTCCCGCGGCGCCGAGCGGCGGTTAGGACGCGAGGCCCGAATAAAGGAGCAGCACGCCGGTCGTGTCGATCAAGCCGTGCGCGAGAATCGTCGTCCACAAGCAGCGGCCGGAGAGCAGATAGGCGGCCCCGAGGATCAGTCCGGCGACGCCCGAATCGACCATTCCGACCGGGCCCTTGTAATAATGGCCCAGCCCGAACAGCAGCGCTGCGGCAACGGTGGCGGCCGCCCACGCGGTCTTCGACCCGCCGAGCGCCTCCGCTCCGCGCAACGTCAGGTAACCGCGATAGCTGATTTCCTCGCCGAATGCCGCGAACGTCCATACCAACGCCAGGGTCGCGATCAGCCAGCGCGCGTCGTGCGGGCCGGCGGTCACCACCGAGGAAGTGGCGGGCGCGCCCCACAGCGGCGTCAGCGCCGCCTCGATCGGATCGGAGACGATCAGCCTGAGCGCCGCGGCGGCAAGAGCAATCAGGATCACGCGAATCCAGGAATCCGGGCGGCGGAACCCAAGCGCAGCCCAGCCTCCTCGGCGCAACCGCACCGACACGAGCGCGGCGAGCGCCAGGATCGGGACCTCGTTGGGGACGACGTGCCAGACGTTGTGCGCCACGACGATCGCTGCGGCGAGCATGAACTCCGCTGCACTCAACAGCCTGAAGTCGCTCCGCATCGCCTCCTGCTCCATGGCATCACATTAGAAACGGATGGGCGCATGATGCGCGTCCATTTCAGTGGTCGCTGCAGGATTCCTGCGTTAGGCACGTCTTGTGACTGCACCTCTCGACGACAGAGACCGCCAGATCCTGATGCTGTTGAGGCGCGATGCCTGGCTCACCTATGCCGCGCTCGCCGAGCGGGTCAATCTGTCCGCGAGCGCGGTGCAGCGGCGCGTCGAGCGCCTGATCGGCCGGGGCGTCCTGCTCGGTGCCCAGGCGCGAATCGCCGACGATCGGGACGAGGCGCTGACGGTCTATCTTCTTGCCGAGCTTGCCGACGATTCCGCCCAGACGATCAAGCGCTTCACAAGCGCCATCTCCAGCGCACCCGAGGTCCGCGACGCCCATTACGTGACCGGGGAAGCAGACGTGGTGCTGAAGCTCTGCGTCGACGACATGGCCCACTACGACCGCTTCGTTGCAACCCATGTCAACGCAGAGGCCTCCGTGCGCCGGTTCAAGACGCTCGTCGCACTCAGACCGCTGACATAGCCATGCGCGTCGACCTGTTCGATTTCGAGCTTCCCGCCGAGCGGATCGCGCTGCGGCCGGCCCGGCCGCGCGACAGCGCGCGGCTGCTCGCCGTGCGCGGCGGCGAGATCACCGATCGCGCGATGCTCGACCTGCCCGACCTGCTGCGGCCGGGCGACGTGCTGGTGTTCAACGATACCAAGGTGATCCCGGCGCAGTTGGAAGGACGACGGGGCGAGGCGAGCATCGGCGCGACGCTGCACAAGCGCGAGGGGCCGCGCGAATGGCGCGCGTTCCTGCGCAACGCCAAACGGGCGCGAGCGGGCGATACGATCGCGTTCGGGGAAGGCGTCGCTGCATCGGTGATCGACAAGGCGGCCGACGGCTCGGCGCTGCTCCATTTCCACGGGGATGAGCCGGTCGACCTGCTGCTCGAGCGCGCCGGGCGGATGCCGCTGCCGCCCTACATCGCCGCGAAGCGGCCGGCCGACGACGACGACCGCGCCGACTATCAGACGATGTTCGCGAAGCGGGAAGGCGCGGTCGCGGCGCCGACCGCGGCGCTGCACTTCACGCCGCGCCTGCTCGACGCATTGGCCGCGCTCGGGGTCGGGCGCGAGACGCTGACCCTGCACGTCGGCGCCGGCACCTTCCTGCCGGTCAAGTCGGAGAAGATCGAGGACCATAAGATGCACGCCGAATGGGGCCGGATCGATCGCATCACGGCGGACCGCCTGAATGCCGCGCGGCGCTCGGGCGGGCGGCTGATCGCGGTCGGCACGACCAGCCTGCGCCTGCTCGAAAGCGCCGCCGACGCGGACGGCACGATCCGCCCGTTCGACGGCGACACGGCGATCTTCATCACCCCGGGCTATCGCTTCAGGGCGATCGACGGGCTCCTCACCAACTTCCACTTGCCGCGCTCGACCCTGTTCATGCTGGTCAGTGCGCTGATGGGCCTCGACGTGATGAAGGCGGCCTATGCGCACGCGGTCGCGGCGGGCTACCGCTTCTACAGCTACGGCGACGCGAGCCTGCTAATTCCTTAACAGTTCACTCCGGATAGCATTCCGGGCGCTCGTCCGGGTGCTGCCGGAACCACAGCTTGCGCGCTTTCTTGTCGGCCATCTGGTGCTCGTAGCCGACCATGGTCGTGCGCCGCCTGATGGTCCGAACCTCGGGATCGCCGGCTCCTGCCGGAGGGGCGCGCCAGTCGCCTTTATAGGCATTGCACAGCAGGAATCGGGTGTCCGGGTCGGGAATATTATTGTCCCCGATGCCGCAGCGGAGTGGTCGTCCGGTCCGGTCGACGTCGACAATAACCCAGGCGTAGTGATCGCCCTTCATCGGCTCGGGATTCTGCCACGGATAGGCGGAGCCGACTTCGCGCTCCGGGCAGGCGGCCCGCTCGGCCAAGGCGGACGAGGACGACGCGAGGGCGGCAGCGACCAGACCAATTCGAACCTTACGCATCACCATCACTTTCTCGTTCAGTCGAGCCGGTCCGCGCGGCTGGGCTCGGGATAGCATTCGGGCCGTTCGTCGGGATGGTCCCTGAACCACTGCTTGCGCGCCCTGCGGTCGGCGACGAGATGGTCGTAGCCGTTGAGCAGCGAGAAGCGGGTGAAGACCCGCCGCGCCGGATCGGAAGCGGACGCCTTCGGACCGCGCCAGCGCTCGGAATAATTCTTGCACAGTGCCATCGCCGTCTCGACGTTGAGGAAATTGTTCCTGCCGACCCGGCAGCTCGCCGGGGCGCCGTAGCGGTCGACGTCCATGATCACCCAGCCGAACTGGTCGCCGCGCATGATCTCGTTCGATTGCCACGGATAGCGTGCGCCGCGCTCGTGCACCGGGCATCCCGCCGGGGCGGCGAGCGCGGCGGAGCTGCCGAGGGCGAGGGCGAGTGCAAAGACGGTCGCTGCGCGCATGGGATGGGGCCTAACCGCGGCTTTTGCCGGAGACAAGCGTGTCCGCTAGGGCCGCGCGAGTGACCCGCTTCGCCTTCTCGATCGCCGCGACCGACGGCGCCGCGCGCGCCGGGACGATCGCCATGGCGCGGGGCGAGATCCGCACTCCGGCGTTCATGCCGGTCGGCACCGCGGCGACGGTCAAGGCGATGCGCCCCGAAGAGGTTCGCGCGTCGGGCGCCGACATCATCCTCGGCAACACCTATCATCTGATGCTGCGCCCGGGCGCGGAGCGGGTGGCGACGCTCGGCGGGCTGCACGCCTTCATGGGCTGGGAGCGGCCGATCCTCACCGACAGCGGCGGCTACCAGGTGATGAGCCTCAGCGAGCTGACCAAGGTCAGCGAGGAGGGGGTCGCCTTCGCCAGCCACCTCGATGGGTCGCGGCACCTGCTCTCGCCCGAGCGGTCGATCGAGGTACAGCGGCTGCTCGACAGCGACATCGTTATGCAGTTCGACCAGCTGGTGCCGACCACGGCGCCGGCGGCCGCGCAGCGCGAGGCGATGGAGCGCTCGATCCGCTGGGCCAGGCGCAGCCGCGAGGAGTTCGACCGCGGCGGGGAGCATGCCGCGCGCGCGGCGATCTTCGGCATCCAGCAGGGCGCGCTCGATCCGGGGTTGCGCCGGGCGTCGGCCGAGGCGCTGATCGCGATCGGCTTCGACGGCTATGCGGTCGGCGGGCTCGCGGTCGGGGAGGGGCAGGCGGCGATGCTCGGCTGCCTCGATTTCGCGGTAGCGATGCTCCCGGAAGACAAGCCGCGCTACCTGATGGGCGTCGGCAAGCCCGACGACATCGTCGAGGCTGTGGTGCGCGGGATCGACATGTTCGACTGCGTGCTGCCGACCCGCTCGGGGCGGACCGGGCAGGCGTTCACCGCCGACGGGCCCTTGAACCTGCGCAACGCCCGCTTCGCCGAGGACCGCGAGCCGATCGAGCCGGGCTGCCCGTGCCCGGCGTGCACGACCTTCAGTCGCGCCTATGTCCACCATTTGGTGAAGTCGGGCGAGATCCTCGGCGCGATGCTGATGACCCAGCACAATCTGTGGTTCTACCAGCGTCTGATGCAGGGCCTGCGCGAGGCGATCGCCGCGCAGGCGCTGGCGGCGTTCGCAGGGGAGTTTTTGGGGCGGTACCGTAAGCCGTCATCCTGAAATCGTTTCAGGATCCATCTTCGTTAAGGGCGGCGCGCGTCCCCACAACGGATGCTGAAACACGTTCAGCATGACGGCTGTGGCTAGGCCACCACCTCGAGCTTGTCGGCGGTGCGCAGCTCGAAGTCGGATGCGTCGTGGCGCTCGTGGAGCTGCTCGGCGGGGTCACCGGAGAAGCGATTGACGATCCGTCCGCGCTTCACCGCCGGCCGGGCGTCGATCGCCTTCGCCCAGCGCATCACGTGCTGATAGTCGTGGAGCGCGAGGAAGGTGTCGGACCCTTCGTAGCTCCGGCCGAGCGCCATGCCGCCGTACCACGGCCAGTTGGCGATGTCGGCGATGGTGTAGTCGGGCCCGGCGAGATACTCGCTCTCCGCCAGGCGGCGGTTGAGCACGTCGAACAGCCGCTTGGCCTCCATCGCATAGCGGTTGATCGGATATTCGAACTTCTCCGGCGCGTAGGAGTAGAAATGGCCGAAGCCGCCGCCGAGAAAGGGCCCGCTGCCCATCTGCCAGAATAGCCAGGACAGCGCCTCCGCGCGCTCGGGGCCCGATTTGGGCAGGAGCTCGCCGAACTTCTCCGCGAGGTAGAGCAGGATCGCGCCGGATTCGAAGATCCGGACCGGCTCGGGGCCGCTGCGGTCGACCAGCGCCGGGACCTTCGAATTGGGGTTGATGGCGGTGAAGCCGCTGCCGAACTGTTCGCCGTCCCCGATCTTGATCGGCCAGGCGTCATATTCCGCATCGCGATGGCCGAGCGCGAGCAGCTCCTCGAACAGGATCGCGACCTTCTGGCCGTTGGGCGTGGCGAGCGAGTAGAGCTGGAACGGATGCTCGCCGACCGGCAGCTCGCGGTCGTGGGTGGGGCCGGCGATCGGCCGGTTGGTGCCGGCCCACTGGCCGCCGCTCGGCGCGTCCCAGGTCCACACCTCGGGCAGGACATACTCGCTGGTGTCGGTCATTCGAGTCTCTTTCGTTGCCCAGCCCAAGGCTGAGCTAGGGAGCCGGGCGCGGCCTTTCCAGTGCTCGCCGTGCCTTTCCTAGCTCACTGCCTTGAGTCATAAACACTTCCGCCGGATCGCGAGTTGAAGGAGCGAGGCCATGGGGCAGTGGCCGTCGGCAGAGCTCAAGCCTCCCGAGCCGGGAAAGGGGCAGGTCGCCGCCGTCTTCTGGTGGCTGTTGTTCGCGCTCACCGTGGTCGGAATCCTCGGCGGTGTCGGCCGCAGCGTGAAGGAATATGCCCATCCCAGCGGCTTCGAGCGGGTCGGCCTCGCGATCGAGCCTGCGGTCGGTGCGTGCTTCGGGGTCATGCCGAAGAGCCGGGCCGCGACTGCGCAATGGCCGGAAAGCATCGATTCGACGAACGGCGGCTGCCTGACTCGCGTGGCCGATATGGCCGTTGTGCAATCGACGCCCGCGGCCGCAGTCGCGAAGCAGCTCGACGGCCCCGAGAACAGCACAGTCGAGGTCGAACTGACCGACGGCGTGGAAAGGCCGGCGACAGCGGTGTCCTTCCGCCGCCAGCCGGTCGGCGACTGGCTCGACATCAGCGTCCTGATCGTGCGGACGATCGTTTCCGTGCTGTTCGCCGTCGTCGCCCTCGCGCTCCGCCAGCGGCGGTCCGCCGATCCGATTGCGCTGCGCATTTCCTTCGCTTTCGTGCTCATGGCGCAGATGAACCCGGCGGTTGAGAATTATTGGCGCTCGTCCGGCGCGTCCGGAACGAGCTATCTCGCCGGGATAGTCGGGGTGCTGATCCTCGGGGCTGTATTCCCCGCCTTTCCCGACGGCGTCTACGCGCCGCGCTGGGCGCGCTGGCTTCGGGTCGTCCTGCCGCTCGGCGTGGTCATCGCGGCGATTGCGAGCCTGTTGGGCCAAGCGGTCCTCGCCGGCCTGCTGGTCGTCGGGCTGTTCCTCCTCAGTCTGGTGCTTCTCGTCCTGCGCTATTTCCGGATGCCGCGCGGCCGCGAGAAGCAGCAGGTCAAGTGGGCGGTCGGCGGGATGGCCGCCGGAATCGTGCTGGCCTCCGCCGGTTTCGTGATCTCCGAGCCGCGCGGCCTGCTCCAGACCGACCCGCAGCTGTTCAACCTGCAGATGGCGGCGGTCGACTTGCTGATCAACTTCGGGCTGGGCTTGCTGCCGGCCGGCGTCGGCATCTCCCTGCTCGAATATCGGCTCAACGACGCCGACGCTGTCGCTGGCAAGTCGCTCGGCTATGCGATCGTGACCGTCGTGGTCGGCGTGGTGTGGGCGCTCGTCCAGTCGGTCGTCGGCGACTTCGCGAAAAGCTGGGCCGGGAACCAGGCTGCGACCACGGCGATCACCACCGTCATCGCGGCGCTCGTCATCACACCGACTCGTGCCTACGTGCTGGCCTGGACCGAGAAAAAGTTCCAGCCGGCGCTCGTCCACTTCCGAAAGCTGCCCGAAAAGCTGGATCGCTGGCAGACCTGCCAGTCGCCCGAAGAACTGGCGGCCGCGACGCTCGAGGACCTCGTCAAGGGCGTCGGCGCAGCCTACGCGGCGATCCTCGGCGACGACGGGCGCGAATGGCGGGTGCTTGCGGCCAACAGCATCGACCCGGACACGGCGCTGGCGCAGCTGAGCGGCGAGCGGCCCGTCGACCGAAGCCAGGATCCGTTTCCGATCCGCCGCGAGCTGGCCGATCAGCTCGGACAACCGGATTTGCTGGCGATCGGGCCGCGCAGCGACGGGGCCAGCTTCACCCGCGACGAGAAAGCGGCAATCGCCCTGATCCTCGAGCCCCTGGCCAATGCGATCCAGGCCGCTGCGCTGCGCGAGCGGCACGTGCTGAAGGTGGAGAATTCGCTGGTCGGAATCGATCAGCGGCTGGCTCGTCTCGAAGTCGAGCTGGCGCCCGGCTCCGCTAGTCGGCGCTCACCAACCTAGTCGGCGCTCACCGAAAGGAAGCCCGGCAGCGGGCCGTTCCACTCCGACTTGAGATCCTCGACGACCGGAGTCTTCTCCTGGCGCGGCTTGTCCGCCCTGGCGGCGGGCTTCGGCTCGGCTCTGGCAGCGGGCCCGGCGGCGGGCTTTGCTTCCGCCTTCGCGGCGCGTTTCGGCTCGGCCGGGGCAGCCTTCTCTTCGGACCGGGCCTTGGGCCGGGGCTCGGGCGCCGGGGCTCCGGCGGTGGACGAGCGCGCGATCTTGAGCCCGGTGAGCTTCTCGATCCGCGCGACCGCCTCGGCATCGGCCTTGGTCGCGAGCGTGATCGCAATGCCCTTGGCGCCCGCCCGGCCAGTGCGGCCGATGCGATGGATGTAATCGTCGGGCTGCCACGGCACGTCGAAGTTGAAGACGTGGCTGACGCCTTTGACGTCGAGCCCGCGAGCGGCGACGTCGGACGCGACGAGGATGTTGATCTCGTCCTTCTTGAACCGGTCGAACTCGGCGATCCGGTCGGCCTGGTCCATGTCGCCCTGGATCTGGCCGGCGGCGAAGCCCGAGCGCTTAAGGCTGGTCGCCAGCTCGCGCACCGTGGTCTTGCGGTTGCAAAAGACGATGGCGTTGCGGAATTCGTCGGCGCGCAGCAGCACCTTGAGCGCGTCCTTCTTGCGGTCGGCGCTGACCTCGACCAGCCGCTGCTCGATATTGACGTTGGCGGTCGCCGGGCGGGCGACCTCGACCCGCTTGGGGTCGTTCAGGAACTTCGCCGCCAGCTTCTGGATAGGTGGCGGCATGGTCGCCGAGAACAGCAGGGTCTGGCGCGACCTGGGCAGTTTCGAGCAAATCTCCTCGATGTCCGGGATGAAGCCCATGTCGAGCATCCGGTCGGCTTCGTCGATCACCAGCAGCTTGCAGTCGGTGAGCATGATCTTGCCGCGGCCGAACAGGTCCATCAGCCGGCCCGGCGTGGCGATCAGCACGTCGACGCCCTTTTCCAGCGCCTTCACCTGATCGCCCATCTGTACGCCGCCCATCAGCAGCGCCATCGAGAGCGGATGGTATTTGCCGTATTTCTCGAAATTCTCCGCGACCTGCATCGCCAGCTCGCGCGTCGGCTCGAGGATCAGCGAGCGCGGCATCCGCGCCCGGCTGCGGCCCTCGTGAAGGATGTCGATCATCGGCAGCACGAAACCGGCGGTCTTGCCGGTCCCGGTCTGGGCGATGCCGACCAGGTCCTTTCCCATCAGCACCGGCGGGATGGCCGCGCGCTGGATCGGGGTCGGCTCGCCGTAGCCGCTGTCGGCAACCGCGCGGAGCAATTCGTCTGAAAGGCCGAGATCGGCAAAAGTCATTCAAGTTCCGGAAGAAAAAGGGGCGCGGCCGGATCGGCACGCGGGCGCGTGCGGCTATGCCCCGCCGCGCGAAAAAGTCAATGTTTGAACTTGGGGATGAGCAGCCGGAAGCGGCCGATGGTGCAATTCCTGCCCATTCGCGACTGGACCGCGTCGCGTTTCGCGCAGATCTGCTGGTCGCGGCCGAACTGCAGGTAGAAGCCGCCGTAGAAATCGAGCGCCGGGCAATTGTCCTGGAACTGGGCGCGGACCCGGCTGCCGCCCGAGAGGACGAAGTCGACCTGCTCCGGCCCCGACAGCGAGGCGCGGCGAATGAGGCTGGCGGGGATGCACTTGGGCCCTTTCTTCTCGCGCCATTCGACGTTGGGCGAGATCGGGCGCGCCTGGACCGGGACGCGCAGGATAACCTCGTCCTGCACCACCAGGCGAGTGACCGACGCCGGCACGTCGCCCGGCTGCCAGGCGAACAGGCCGAGGATCAGCGGAACGACACTCAAGACACTCGAAGCCACTTAATTCCCCACCATCCTCACCGGGCTTTGCAGCGACGCCTTGAACAATCAATGAATTGTGCGCGGGGTTAACGGCGTCCGCAAATGACGGTCCGGCTTGCCTAAATCGGCTTTGGCCAATAGAGCGCGCGCCGAGTGTCGGCCGGCTCCGGTCCGGCAGAACGAT
This sequence comes from Sphingomicrobium sp., assembly GCA_035637935.1. Classification (GTDB taxonomy): domain Bacteria; phylum Pseudomonadota; class Alphaproteobacteria; order Sphingomonadales; family Sphingomonadaceae; genus Sphingomicrobium. The sequence continues at coordinate 3,441 of DASRAY010000079.1, read as the reverse complement.
CCGCGCCTCGGGCCGGACCCCAGGAGAAGACAGTAATATGGCGAGTGCCGCGCCGAACCAGAACCTACCGCTTTTCTACAATGCGCTCGCGCCGCTGAACGCGACGCAGCACGGCAGCATGAAAGTCCGCCAGGTGGACAAGTCGCCGGCATTCGCGGTCGCCCACGCGATCCCGGTCACGGTCGACGAGTTCGGACTCGTCCAGCGCGTCTATCCGATCGTCTTTTCGATCGGCGAGAATCCGATTCCGATCGCGCTGATGGGCCTCAACGAAGGGGTCAACGTGTTCCTCGACGCCGATGGCCACGCGCTCGACCAGAGCCTCTATATCCCGGCCTACATCCGCCGCTATCCGTTCCTCCTCGCCCGGCTCACCCCGGAGAGCGACGAACTGTCGCTGTGCTTCGACCCGACGTCGGAAGCGGTCGGCGAGTTCGAGCAGGGCCAGCCGCTGTTCGACGGCGAGGGCCCGAGCGACGCGACCAAGGCGATCCTCGAGTTCTGCGAGCAGTTCGAGACGGCCGGCCAGCGCACCGCGGCCTTCATGGAGGACGTCAAGAAGTCCGGCCTGCTGATGGACGGTGAGGTCGCGATCCAGCCCGAGGGCTACAGCCAGCCGTTCATCTACCGCGGCTTCCAGATGATCGACGAGGAGAAGCTGCGCGAGTTGCGCGGCGACGAGCTGCGCAAGATGAACCAGAACGGCATGCTGCCCCTGCTCTACGCCCATTTGTTCTCGCTGGCGCAGATGCGCGACCTGTTCGGTCGCCAGCTCGCCCAGGGCAAGACTCCGCAGCAGGCCCCGCAGCCGGCCCCGGCGACGGCCTAGCGATTACTCCGCCGCGGTTGCGAACTGGCGGCCGAGGAGGGCTTCGCCGAGGCGCACCACGAGCGTGTCGAGGAACGCCGCGGCGCGGTCGAAGCCGGGACCGGGCTCGGCCAGCGCCGAATCGAGATAGCAGCGGCGGTCGATCTCGATCTGGAGGGCGTGGACTCCGCCGCGGAGGTCGGCATGGCGGGCGATGACGTGGCCGCCGGCGAAGGGGTCGTTGAGGCCCGCCGAATAGCCGCAGTCGGCGGCGATCCGCACCGCCTCGCGGCTGACCCAAGCTTCCGCGCTGCGGCCGCGGCAATCGCCGATCACGATCTGCGCGACTCCGCGCGGCGGCGGCGGCATCGAATGGCAATCGAGCAGGATCGCCCCGCCGAAGCGGCCGGCGATGAGGGCCAGCTCATCCTCGATCGCCCGGTGATAGGGCCGGTGGGCCTGGTCGAGGCGGTCGGCGAGCTCGCGCTCGGTGACGGCACGCCGCCACAGGAAGCCGTGGTTGGGGGTGCGCGCCGGGACGATGCCGAGGCCGCCGCGCGCCCGGGCGGTGAGGCGGTGGCGGCGCGAGCCTTCGATCACCGCCGGGTCGACCTCGTCCTCGGCGCGGTTGCAGTCGATCGCCGCGCGCGGCGTGCGCGCGATCACCGCGCCGACGCCGCGGCCGAGCGCGCGCCACGCCAGCCGGTCGACCAGCGGATCCTCGAGCGGGGTCAAAGCCGCCCGGCCGCCGGTCGCCATCGCCACCAGCCAATCGGGATAGTCGCGGCCCGAATGGGGCACCGACAGCAGCACGGGCAGATCGCCGCGCGGCTGGTGGATGAGGGGAGGGGCGAGCGGCGTCACGGTTAATTTCCGTGCCAAATTAAGACGGACATCAGGGCGAGGCAACGCGTTAGGGCCGCATTCGCTTCTGGAAAAACCGAAATGTTCAGCGCATAGTCCTTCACGCGATGGCGAGAATCCTTCTGGCAGAAGACGATACGTCGATGCGCGAATATCTGCAGCGGGCGCTGCAGCGCGTCGGCTATGAGGTCTCGGCGGTCGGCTGCGGCACCGAAGCGATGCCGCTGCTCGAGACCGAGCAGTTCGACCTCTTACTGACCGACATCGTGATGCCCGAGATGGACGGCATCGAGCTGGCCCAGAAGGCGAGCGCGATCGACCCCAACATCCGGGTGATGTTCATCACCGGCTTCGCCGCCGTCGCCCTCCAGGGCGGCCGCACCGCGCCCGAAGCCAAGCTGTTGTCCAAGCCGTTCCACCTCAAGGATCTGGTCCTCGAGGTCGACCGCATCTTCCAGACCGAGGACCAGCACGGGCGCCTCTAAGCGGGGTTGCGCCTGGCTCGGACGCCCCCTAGGTAGCGCGCCGAGTGGGCGTGTAGCTCAGTGGTAGAGCACTGTGTTGACATCGCAGGGGTCGCAAGTTCAATCCTTGCCACGCCCACCATTTTTCTCTCATACAATCAGTTACTTAGCTCAGTGAGCTCCCGCTAGCGCACAGTGTTCGGCTGGTGCAGTTGAAATAGGATGCAGGCCAAGTCACTTCGTCTAAGCGATCCCACTGGCATCGCGATACGCCAGCGCTCGCGCAGCGTCCCGACCAGTGGCAACCGGGGAATCTGTGCCCTCAAACCAGCATCGACTGTTGGGCGAAGATACCCGCCATCGCGCCTTGCCACGATGCCGTAGTGACCGAGGGCATGAGGGGGTTGGCGAGGTCGCCGGCGGCGTAGATGCCGGCCATGCTGGTTTCGCGGCGCTCGTCGACCTTGAGGACGATGCCGTCGGGCCTATCGACCGTGGCGAGGCCTAGTGATTCATGCAGGCTCGCGGACGGCTTGTTGCGCGGAACGGCGAACAGGATGTCGACCGCAACCTTGGAGCCGGTATCGAGCACGACGATCGCATTATGGCCCCCGGGATGGCCGATTTCGGCGATCCGGCCATCGACGACAGCTATCTTGCGGCGCGCCAGATCGGCTCGGATATCGGACGGAATTTCGTGACCGTCAGCCAAGACCGTCAAATTGTCGGTCCAATCGTGAAACAGCCTGACTTGATTATGCGACTGCGGGCCGGACCAGACGAGGCCCCAATGCTGGCCGGCGACTTCAAAGCCGTCGCAATAGGGGCAGGGCACGATGGACTTGCCCCAGCCTGTGGCAAAGCCCGGAACATCGGGCATCTGGTCGACGACGCCATAGCTCAGGATCAGGCGGCGCGCCCTAAGGCTTTCGCCATCGGCAGTGAGGACGGAGAAATCGTCGATGGCGCCGGAGACGCTGTCGGCCCGCGCATTGACCAGCCTGATCGTGGGATAGCGCGCCAGCTGCTGGCGCGCCTCTGCCAGGATGTCCAGCGGTGGCTTGTGATCGTGGCCGAGCAAGCCGTGCGAATGGCCGGCGAAGCGGTTCCGCGGCAGGCCGGTATCGAGAACGGTGACCTTGCGGCGGGCACGGCCGAGCTGCAGGGCACCGGCGAGGCCGGCAAAGCTGCCGCCGATGATGATGACGTCATCCATGGTGATGGGCTCCGTGTTGTGAATGGAGTGGTTGGATTCGGCGTGGCGCGCAATTGCTTGTCTCGCGTGCTGACCAACTATCTAATGCC
>DASRAY010000078.1:0-2303 GCA_035637935.1 Sphingomicrobium sp. | reverse complement strand
GGGCGCGCGGCAACAGCGTCTATTTCCCCGACCGCGTCGTGCCCATGCTCCCCGAGGAATTGTCGGCCGACATCTGCTCGCTCAAGGAAGGCGAGGACCGCGCGGCGATGGCCTGCCACCTGAAGATCGGCAAGGACGGCGCGCTCAAGGAGTGGCGCTTCAGCCGCGCCAAGGTCCGGATCGCGGCCAACATCGCGTACGAGGACGCTCAGGCGGCGATCGACGCGGGGGAGGAGGAATCTGTCGAGGTGGCGTCGCCGGTCTGCTTCATGCCGCCGGTCGAAGGCCGCGTCCCGCAGGAGCTGGTCGACAAGGCGCTGAAGCCGCTGTGGGCCTGCTGGCGCGCCTTGTTCGCGGCGCGGCAGAAGCGCGACCCGCTCGAGGTCGACCTGCCCGAACGCCGCGTGATGCTCGACGAGAAAGGCCGGATCGCCTCGATCGCGCCGCGCGACCGGCTCGACGCGCATCGCCTGGTCGAGGATTATATGATCGCCGCCAACGTCGCTGCGGCGCGCGCGCTCGAGGCGAAGAAGGCGCCGGTCATGTACCGCGTCCACGAACCGCCTAGCCGCGAGAAGCTGGTCGCACTCAAGGATTATCTCAAAACCTTCGGGATCGAATTCACCCTCGGCCAGGTGATCAAGCCCGGCACCTTCAACCGCATCATCGAGCGCATAGGCGCCGGCGACGGGCGCGAGGAGATCATGGAGCAGCTTCTGCGCACCCAGATGCAGGCTCGCTACGCCCCCGATCGGCTCGGGCATTTCGGCCTCGCGCTCGCAACTTACGCGCACTTCACCTCGCCGATCCGCCGCTACGCCGACCTGTTGGTGCACCGCTCCCTGATCGACGCCTACAAGCTCGGCGAAGGCGGGCTGCCGCGCGGCGAGGAGGAGAAGTTCGAGGCGATCGGCGAGCAGATCTCGATGCTCGAACGGCGCGCGATGGAAGCCGAACGCGAGACCATCGACCGCTATGTCGCGGCCTATCTGTCCGACCAGGTCGGGCAGCTGGTCGAATGCCGGATCACCGGCGTCCAGCCGTTCGGCTTCTTCGCCACGGTTGAGGATTTGGGCGGCGACGGGCTGGTGCTCGCGCGCGATCTCGGCACCGAATATTTCCGCTACGACGAGGCCGCGCGGCTGCTGGTCGGCGAGGAGACGGGCGAGACCTACCGCACCGGCCAACGGCTGACCCTGCGTCTCGCCGAAGCCAACCCGGTCAGCGGCTCGCTGCGCTTCGAGCTGCCCGAAGGGAGCTACGGCGGTCCCGCCGCCGTCCGCCGCGACCGCCAGCGCCCGGCCGGCAAGCGCGGCCGGCCGCCCAACATCCGCCATAGCAATCGCAAGCGCCGCTAGGCTGGGCTATGCCTCCGCCCAGAAGGGGGCTCAAATCATGCGCAAAATGATGCGTTGGGCGGTCTACGTCGCCGGCTCACTGATCGTTCTGGCGGTCATTGGCGCAGCGGCAGTCTGGGTGATCGGCGGCCAGAAGCTCGCCGCCCACGGCGCTGGCAAGCCGGACCATCTGGCCAAGCCGACGCCGGCGCAACTCGCCGATGCGAACCGTCAGCTCCACGTCCTTCGCTGCGCCGATTGCCATGAGGAGGGACTGCGCGGCGACTTGTTCTTCGACGAACCCAACGTCGCGACGATCTATGCACCCAACCTGACCGAGGTCGCCGCCCACGCGACCGACGAGCAGCTTGCGCGCGCCATCCGTCAGGGCATCGGCAGCGATGGGCGCGCGCTGGTCATCATGCCCTCGGCGACGTTCGCCCGCCTCGACGATAGCGAAGTCGCGGCTCTCATCTCGGCCATCCGCGCACTGCCAAAGGTGGGCGAGGCCACACCAGGGCGAAGGATCGGCTTTCTGGGCCGGCTTGGGCTCGTCACCGGGAAGTTTCACACGACGCCCGAGCAAGTCGCGGAATATGCCGCAAGGCAGCCGATCGACCTTGGCCCGCAATATCGTCGCGGCCGACATATCGCGGCCTCCAATTGTGCCGAATGCCACGGCCCCGACCTTGGCGGCGGCGAGGCCGAGCCTGGTCTCGATGCGCCCGACCTCACCATCGCCGGCGCTTATGATGAGGATGCGTTCAAGGCGTTGATCCGCACCGGCGTCCCGCCCGGCGGGCGCAAGCTCAAGATGATGGGCGAGGTCGCAATAGACGACCTCAGCCGCATGTCCGATGCGGAGATCGCCGACCTCCACGCCTATCTGCAGGCCCGCGCGCAGCAACTGAGCCGCTGAACAGCCGTCGCAACTTTCGCAGCGCGGGCGTATTGGCCCCGCGAGCA
>DASRAY010000077.1:0-4882 GCA_035637935.1 Sphingomicrobium sp. | reverse complement strand
AGCCGCCGATCCTCAGCTGGTGGGCGACCGTGTTCGAACTCCCCTGCGTTGCGATCGGCGGGATCACGCCGGACAATGCGAAACCGTTGGTCGACGCCGGCGCCGACTTCCTCGCGGTGTGCCAGGCGGTGTGGGGCAAGGCCGATCCGGCGGCGGCGGTGGCGGCGTTCGCCGAGGTCCTCAGCCTCCCGTCTGCCTGACCATCGACTTCAGCGTGCGCGCATCCTCGATGGCGTGGCCGTGGATGTCGTTGTTGAAATAGCACCAGACGCTGCGCCCTGAGCTCACCTGTTCGACGCACCAGTCGGTCCATTCGACCAAGGCCTCGTCCGAATAGCGGCCGTGATATTTGCCGGCGGTGCCGTGGAAGCGGACGTAGGCGGTCCGGCCGCTCGCCCAGCGCGGCGACTTCAGGCCCTTGAGATCGTGGGTGACGAACCCGACGCCGTGCCGGTCGAGCAGGGCGAGGACGTCCTCGTCGTACCAGCTCTTGTGGCGGAACTCGACGACCTGCTCGAGGTCGGCGGGGAGATGGGCGAGGAAGGAGTCGAGACGGTCGAGGTCCTTATGGAGGCTCGGCGGGAGCTGGTAGAGCAGGGGCCCGAGCCTGTCTCCGAGCGGGCGCGCCAAAGCGATGAAGCGATCGACCTCGGCCTCGCAGTCGAGCAGCTTCTTCATGTGGGTGATGAAGCGGTTCACTTTCACGGCGTAGTGGAAACCGGCCGGCGCCTTGTCGCGCCAGCCTTCGAAGGTGCTGGCGAGCGGAACGCGGTAGAAACTGGCGTTGATCTCGACCGTGTCAAACTCTTCCGCATAGCGCTCAAACCACCGCTTTTGCGGAAGCCCGTCGGGGTAAAGCAGCCCGCGCCAATGCCTATAGACCCAGCCCGAGCAGCCGACGTGAATATTGGAAACAGTCGTTTCCTGCATCGTTCCACTCGAACAACCGTGGCCTGGGAGAGTTTCGAGCATGGGGAAGATCGCAGCGACTGCATTGTTCAGCGCCGTCTTCACGGCGGTGGTCGTCAGCGCCTTCTGGATCTGGTTCTACAATGTCGTGCCGTCGAGCGATGCGACGGTGGTCCGGTCGGGCAACGTCGTCGCCGTCGAAACGCCCAGGGCGGCCCCGGTCGTGGTTTCGCAGCAGGTCATGGTCGGGCCGTCCGGGCTCGCCTTGCCAGTCGTCGGTGTGAAGCCGGAACAACTGACCGACACGTTCACGCAGGCGCGCGGCGAAGGCCGGCGGCACGACGCGATCGACATCATGGCGGGCGAAGGCACGCCGGTGATCGCGGCGGCCGACGGGACGGTGGAGAAACTGTTCAACAGCGCGCGCGGGGGGATCACCCTCTACGAGCGCTCGCCCGACCAGCGGTGGGTCTATTATTACGCCCACCTCTCGGCCTATGCGCCCGGCCTGCACGAGGGCCAGCAGCTGAAGCGCGGCCAGGTGATCGCCCAGGTCGGCCATACCGGCGACGCGAGCGCCGCCGGTCCGCACCTGCACTTCGCGGTCAATGCGATGGCACCCGGCGAGCGCTGGTGGGACGGCACGCCGATCAATCCCTATCCGCTGCTTGCCGGAAAGAGGGCCGGCGGCTAGGGAGCCGCCAAACCGCGGCCAGCCCGCGGCGGCTCTTTCTTTAGTCTTAGCAGGCAGGCGATCATGAAGATCAGCGGCGTGGACATCCGTCCCGGCAATATCATCGAATATGAAGGCGGCATCTGGCGCGCCGTGAAGATCCAGCACACCCAGCCGGGCAAGGGCGGCGCCTACATGCAGGTCGAGATGAAGAACCTCATCGACGGCCGCAAGACCAACGTCCGCTTCCGCTCAGCCGAGACGGTCGAGCGCGTCCGCCTGGACACCAAGGACTTCCAGTTCCTGTTCCACGACGGCGACATGCTGACGTTCATGGACAAGGACAATTACGAACAGATCAGCCTTCCCGCCGACCTGCTCGGCGACGCCGGCGATTTCCTCCAGGACGGCATGGATGTCGTGATGGAGCTGTACAACGAGAAGCCGATCTCGGTTCAGCTGCCCGACCAGGTCGAGGCGACGATCGTCGAGGCCGACGCGGTGGTGAAGGGCCAGACGGCGAGCTCGAGCTACAAGCCCGCGGTACTCGACAACGGCGTGAAGGTGCTCGTCCCGCCCCACATCACGGCCGGCACCAAGATCGTGGTCGACGTCTACAACCGGGAATATGTCCGCCGCGCGGACTGATTAGATGGTCGCCCACTCCGGCCTGATCACCGTCATGACCCGCGCCGCGCGCAAGGCGGCGCCGCGGCTGCGGCGCGACTTCGGCGAGGTCGAGCAGCTCCAGGTCAGCCGCAAGGGGCCGGCCGACTTCGTCTCGATGGCCGACCGGCGGGCCGAGGCGACGATCGTCGAGGAGCTGCGCAATGCGCGGCCCGACTGGGGCCTGATGGTCGAGGAAGCGGGCGAGATCGCCGGCAATCCCGACAAGCCGCGGTGGATCGTCGATCCGTTGGACGGCACCACCAACTTCCTCCACGGGGTGCCGCATTTCGCCATCTCGATCGCGGTCGAGGAGAAGAAGCCGGGCGGCGCGGCCGAGATCAGCCACGCCTTGGTCTACCAGCCGCTGACCGACGAGAGCTTCTGGGCGGAGAAGGGCCGCGGCGCCTGGCTGCAGGACGCGCGGCTGCGGGTGTCGGCGCGCCGCGACCTCAACGACAGTCTGATCGGCACCGGCATCCCGCATCTTGGCCGCGGCGACGCCGCGCGCTGGGCGAAAATCTACGCCGCCGTCGGCCCGCAGGTCGCGGGAATCCGCCGGTTCGGTTCGGCGGCGCTCGACCTCGCGTGGGTCGCCGCGGGCCGGATGGACGGCTTCTGGGAGGAGGATCTCGACGTCTGGGACACCGCCGCCGGAATGCTGCTGGTCAAGGAAGCGGGCGGGTTCGTCACCGACTATCGCGGCGCCGACCGGTCGTTCGAGCGGCGCGAATATCTCGCCGGCTCGGCCGCCATCCATTCCAAGCTGCAGAAACTGGTCGCCGGGGCGCTGCGGTGATCCTCGCGGCGATCGCAGCGGCCGCTGCCGTCGCCCAGCCGCAGGTCGTGGTCTCCGTGCCGCCGCAACACCAGCTGGTCGAGGGCGTCGCGACCGACGGCTCGGCGATCTACGTCTCGAGCGTCCTCGACCGCCAGATCCTCGCCTGCGGGAAGACCTGCCGGACGATCGTAACGCTTCCGCAAGGCCTGCATCCGCTGGGTATCGCGTTCGACTGGGGCCGAGGGCTGCTGTGGATCGCGGCGGACTGTCCCGACGTGGCGGGGATCGCGAAGTGCGAGCGCGGCGCGCTGGTCGCGATCAACCGCGAGGGCCGAGTGCGCGGCCGCTGGGCGCCGCCGAAGATGCCCTTCCACCCAGGCGACGTCACGGCCACCCAAAGCGGCATCTTCGTCAGCGACAGCCAAAGCGGCCTGGTGTGGGCGCTGCTGCCGCGCCGGCCCGGGCTGCGCGCCGTCAACCGGCCGGGCGACGGCAAGAGCGCGCAGGGCACCGCGCTTGCGCCCAACGGACTGGAACTGATCGTCGCCGATTATGAGCGCGGGATCGGCCGCATCGACCTCAAGACGACGGCGACGACTTGGCTCCCCCGGCAGGACGGCAAGCCGTCGGTCGGGATCGACGGGCTGGTCCGCTGCGGCGACAGCTTCCTCGGGGTCTATAACGGCGGGGCAGCGCCGGCCCGGATCTGGCGCATCCGCATGCGGCCTGGCGGCATCCAGCGCGACGAGCTGATCGACGGGCTGACGCTCACCGACCCGACCCAGATCGCGTTCGACGGCAAGCGCTTGCTGCTCGTTGCGGATTCGGGCTGGGAACGCATCGGCAAAGGCGAGACGGCGCGGCGCACGGGTGCGCAGATCCTCGCCATCCCGATGACCCGGACGTGCATCCCGATGGCCGCGGGCGCGCTCCGCTAGTCGCGGTAGCCGACTTGCTTCTCGAAGCGGCGTGTGGCGCTGTCCATGCCGCTTGCAACGGTTGCGGTGCACAACGCGCTGTCCTAAAGCCGCGGCACATTCAAAGCCCCCGGAGTTTCCCCTTGGCAAGCGTTGCCGCCGGCTACCTGCCGATCCTGCTGTTCCTGATCATCGCCCTCGGCCTGTCCGCGGGCTTCGTCGTGCTGCCGATGGTGGTTTCGCGCCTGACCGGGGCGCACAAGCCCGACGCGGCCAAGCTTAGCGAATATGAGTGCGGCTTCCCCGCCTTTGACGACGCCCGGGCCGAGTTCGACGTGCGCTTCTACCTGGTCGCGATCTTGTTCATCGTGTTCGACCTCGAGGCGGCCTTCCTGTTCCCGTGGGCGGTCAGCCTCGACTTCACGCGCTGGACCGGCTGGGCGGCGATGGTCATCTTCCTGACCGAGCTCGCGCTCGGCCTCGCCTACGCGTGGAAGAAGGGGGCGCTCGAATGGGAGTGATGCTTCGGCCAGACGAAGATCGGATGCCGACCGAAGAGGAACTGGCGCGCCTCGCGGGACTGGTCCCCGGAGACATCGACAAGAAGCATCTCGAGGAACTGCGCCGCAACCTCGACGAGAAGGGCTTCATGGTCACCACGACCGAGGATCTGTTCACCTGGGCACGGACCGGCTCCTTGTGGTGGATGACCTTCGGGCTCGCCTGCTGCGCGGTCGAGATGATCCACGTCAACATGCCGCGCTACGACCTCGAGCGGTTCGGCGCTGCTCCCCGCGCGAGCCCGCGCCAGTCGGACGTGATGGTGGTCGCCGGGACGCTGTGCAACAAGATGGCCGCCCCGCTGCGCCGGGTCTACGACCAGATGAGCGAGCCACGCTACGTCATCTCGATGGGTAGCTGCGCCAACGGCGGCGG
>DASRAY010000076.1:0-27005 GCA_035637935.1 Sphingomicrobium sp. | reverse complement strand
CTCGGCGCCGGCCAGAGCGTCGAGACGCTGACCGCGGCCGAGGGCGGCGCCAACATCAACCTCACCGGCAATGCGCTTGGGCAGAGCATCTACGGCAATGCCGGGGCCAATGTGCTGGTGAGCGGGGGCGGCGCCGACTTCATGGTCGGCGGAGCGGGCAACGACACGTTCGTGCTGACCAACGCTCCGGGCGTCGCGACGGTCGGCGACTATAGCGCCGGGGACGTGGTCGACATCGGCCAGTTCCTGTCGGTCGCGGGCGGCACCAACGTGGCCGGCGGCGGCTATGTCCGGATCGTCGGCACCCAGCTGCAGGTCGACGCCACCGGCGGCGGCGACGCGTTCGTCACGATCGGCAATGTCAGCGGCAGCGGCAATGTCACCATCCGCTACCAGTCGGGCGGGGCGCCGACCGACCTTAGCGTTGCCCGCTCGGCGGGGCAGGAGTCGGCGGTGGTCTCCAAGACGGCGATCGACGAGGGTCCGACGCATGCCCCGGTGCTGGACGGCTGGCACGCCGGCTCCGCGCTCGACGACCCGCTCGGCCTCGACCCGATCGCGCCGCACTTCGACCTGCACGGGATCATCTAACGGAGCGGGATCCTCACCGGTCTCGACCACTCGTGTGAACGCCGCCGGCGCTCGTGCGTTGTGGCCCGGTGATGCGCGGTTTGTTGCTCATAGTCGCGGCCTGTTCCGCCCCCGCCTTTGCGCAGCCCGCTCCGACCGCGGCCAGCACTTCGGTCACGCCCGAGGCGCGGACGATCTTCGAGAAGGATTGGGTGCTGATGAACTGGGCGCTCAAATTCTACGACCGCGACCGCGACATATTGCTCGAGCCGGGCGAAGCCGAAGCCGCCGCGCGGGCCTTCCGGGTCATCGCCGACGCCGACGGCGACGGGCGGGTCACGACCCAGGAATATCGCGCCGCGCGAGCCTTCATTCTCGCCCGCTACTGAACCGCGAGGCGGTAGCCGACCCCCGGCTCATTGACGATCAGCTCCGGCCGCGCGGGAAGCCGCTCGAGCTTCTGGCGAAGAGCGCGGATGGCGACCCGCAGATACTCGGTCTGGTTCTGCTGGGCCGGACCCCAGGCCGTGCGCAGCAGATGCTCGTGGGTGAGGACCCGCCCCGGCTGCTTGGCGAGCTCCGCGAGGACTGCATATTCCTTCGGCGTCAGGTGGACCTCCTTGCCGTCCCTGGACACCGCGCGCTGGAACAGGTCGATGGTGACCGAACCGGCGTGGACCGGCTCCCGGTCCGACCCTGGATCGAGGTCGACGAGGTTGGCGACGTAGCGTTCGAGCTTGCGCGTTTCATAACCGATAGTCGCCAGCGCCGGCTCATTGCGGGACGGCCCGCGCTTGAGCTCGCGACTCGCGGCAGCGATCGCCCCGATCGGCGGGCCGAGATCGCTGCAGATCAGCGCCAGGAGCGCGGCGCGGATGCGGTCGCGCTCGCGCGTGGCCGCATGGTCGCGCGACTGCTGGTCCAATCGTGCCCGCTCGAGCGCGAGGGCCAGCTGATCGAGCAGGTTGCCGAGCAGCGGCAGGTCGGCCTCGTCGACCGCGGGTCGGCCATCGTCGCGCGCGAGACCCACGGCGGCGAGATTCGTCCCTTCGGAGCGAACCGCGTGAAAGACCCATTCCGCGGGCTGGGCGCGCGCTGTCCCGCGACCGGCGGGCTCGCCTGACTCGAGCGTGAGCGCCGCGGCGGCGAAGTCGCTGGGGGTCGGTCGGTTTCCGGCCGGGACGGCGGCGATAACCCGCGGCGCGGGCAGGTTCTTCACCAGCAGCGCATTGCAGTCGAACAGCCGGTGCAGCTCGCCGCAGGCGATGTCCGCGAGCTCGGGCTCGGTGCCTGATGACAGCAGGTGCCGGGCGAAGCCGGCAATGGTCGCATTGCGCGCCGCATGCGCCGCAGCGATCCGGGCCTGGCCGCGGATCCCGGCGGCCAGGCGGCTGGTGACCAGTGCGACGATCAGGAGCACGGCGACCGTGACGATGTCGGCCACGCGGTCCATGCGCAGCGTGTGGACCGGGGCGGTGAAGAAGAAATTATAGGCCAGCGCCGCGGCGGCGCCCGCGACCAGGCCCGGCCCGATCCCCCACAAAGCCGCCGCGGCGAGGACGGCAGGCAAATAGATCATGTCGACCGGGGCGGTGCCCCAACGCGGCGCGACCCACAGGCCGATGAGGGTGGACACGGCGACCATCGCGAGGGCCCCGGCATAAGCCTCGATTCCGGCGGCGATCGCCCGCTGCGGCAGAGTGAGCTGAGTCATGGCCGGCTAAGTGTGCCCGAACCGCCGTTTCGTCGAGGGCCGCAAGGCCGATTTCACGAAGCTGTAAGGCGGGCTCGCACGAATCCACATAGAATCTTTATGGGGCCGTCACCCACATGCCGGCGATGGCTACTGCAATTTCCGACTCCGCATGCGTTGCGGCCAATGACTTAGCTCCGCACGGACCGAAGGCCCTGCCGAAGCTGATGCTTGGCGCGATCGGCGTGGTCTATGGCGATATTGGCACCTCGCCGCTCTATGCGCTGCAGGCGACGCTCGACCGCCGTTACCATCTGGCGGTCGACGTGACCGATCTTTACGGCATCGTCAGCCTGATTTTCTGGTCGTTCGTGTTCGTCGTGACGATCAAATATGTCTTCATCGTCATGCGCTGCGACAATCGCGGCGAAGGCGGCAGCCTCGCGCTGTACGCGCTGATCCAGCGCCGCCTGGGAGCGGCGGCGCCGCAGCGCTGGCTCCTGGCCGCCGCGCTGTTCGCGACCGCGCTGTTCTTTGCCGACGCGATGCTGACCCCGGCCATTTCAGTCATCTCGGCCGTGGAAGGCCTCGGCGTCGTCAGCGTCGCTTTCCAGCCCTACATCGTGTGGATCGCGCTCGCGATCCTGATCGGCTTGTTCGCGATCCAGCGGCATGGGACCGACCGGGTGGGCAAGCTCTTCGGCCCGGTCATGCTCCTCTATTTCCTGGTGATTGCAGCGATGGGCGTGCATCACATCGCCGGTCACCCGCAGGTTCTCCAGGCCCTCAGCCCGACCTACATCTGGGGCTTCCTCGTTGCCCACCCGCTCTATTCGTTCCTGTCGCTGGGTGCGGTGATCTATGCAGTGACCGGAACCGAGGCGCTGTATGCCGACATGGGCCACTTCGGGCGCAAGCCGATCGCGGCCGCCTGGCTGTACATCGTCCTCCCGGCACTCATGCTGAACTACATGGGCCAGGCGGCGATGCTGATTCAGCACCCGGAATTCGTCGACAATCCGTTCTTCCACATGGTCCCGCCGTCGCTGACCATTCCGTTGCTGGTCATCGCGACGCTGGCGACGATTATCGCCAGCCAGGCGGTGATCTCCGGCGCCTTCTCGGTGACCCAGCAAGCGATCCAGCTCGGCTTCATTCCGCGGATGCGAATCACCCATACGTCCTCGCGCGAAAGAGGGCAGGTCTACGTGCCCGCGATCAACTGGGCGCTGGGAGCGATGGTCGCGCTGCTGGTCGTCTCGTTCGGTCACTCGGCGGCAATGTTGCCCGCCTATGGGCTGGCGGTGGTCGGCACGATGCTGATCACCACGCTGATGCAATATGTCGTGGTGTTCCGGATCTGGAAGCGCCCGTTGTGGCAGGCGGGTGTCGGATTCGCCCTGTTCGTCACCGTCGACGTCATCTTCCTCGCATCGGGGCTGGCCAAGCTGTTCGAGGGAGCCTGGTTCCCCATCGCGGTCGGCCTCATCGTTTTCACCGTGCTGACCACCTGGTCGACCGGCCGGCGATTGCTGCGCGAGCGGCTTGCCGACTCCGCCCTGCCCCTGCCCGTGTTCATCAAATCGTCGGCCGCTTCGGTCCACCGGGTCAAGGGAACGTCGGTGTTCCTGTCGGCAGCGCCCGACGTGGTCCCGGCGGCGCTGCTCCACAATCTGAAGCACAACCAGGTGTTGCACGAGCGCGTGCTGATCCTCACAGTCAAGGTTGAAGACGTGCCGCACGTGCCGGAGGAAGAGCGCGTCGAGACCCATTCGGCGGGGCACGGGTTCTGGCGGGTGATCCTCCACTACGGCTTCATGGAGGAGGTCGACATCCCGCGTGAGCTCGCCGGCATCACGACCTGCGGGGAGCCGTTCAACATGATGAGCACGAGCTTCTTCCTTGGCCGGCAGAAGCTGATCGCGGCGAAGAAGGTCAAGGGCATGGCGCTGTGGCGCGAGCGGCTCTTCGCCTGGATGATGAAGAGCAGCGAAAGCGCGATGGAATTCTTCAAACTGCCGACCAACCGCGTAGTCGAACTCGGAAGCCAGCTTCAAATATGATTGCGGCGCTTCTCGCAATGGCGGCCCAGAGCCTGACGGTCTGTGCCGATCGGCCGGGCAAGGCGAGCCCGACCTGCACCGTCCCGACCGGCCATGTCCAGGTCGAGGTGGGCCTTGCCGACTGGAGCGTGGCGAAGGGCGCTGGCGAGCGCGACACCACGCTCGCACTCAGCCAGTTCTCGGTCAAATACGGTTTGACCGACCAGTCGCAGATCGCGCTTGAGGTCACACCATGGGAGCGGGTCACCAACCGTTCCGGCGGGACTGGCTACAGCAGCACCGGCTTCGGCGACTTCGTAGTGGACTACCGGCAGCGGCTGACTCCCGCCGGCGCCCCGGTGCAGATCGCGGCCTCGCCCTTCGTGAAAGTGCCGACGGCCAAGCGCCCGCTCGGCAATCGGCAATGGGAAGGCGGCCTCGCCGTTCCGACCCAATATTCCATTCCGAAATCGACCCTGGCGATCGCGGTGACGCCGGAGCTGGATTGGGCCGCGGATGCCGACGAGCACGGCCACCACGCCCTCGCCTCGAGCGTCGTCAGCCTCGGCTGGCAGGCGACTCCCAAGCTCAATCTCTGCGCCGAGCTGTCGGGCCAGTGGGATTGGGATCCGGCGGGGACCGCACGGCAGGTCTCGGCGGATGCCGCCGCCGCCTACCTCGCCAGCCAGCGGGTGCAGCTCGACCTCGGTGCGAACTTCGGGCTCAACCGCGCAACGCCCGACGCCGACCTCTATCTCGGAGTGTCGGTCCTGTTCTGACCAAGCCCAAAAAGAAAGAGGAGTGCGGGGACGGGCCTGCACTCCTCCGGGAAGGTAATGGTAGTGACGTTGGCCTAGCAAAGGGCGGGCCCGACGCGAAGATATCGAAAGTTAGTGTTACAGCCGTGCATCGGTTATTCAGGGCGCGTGGGTGGAGGGCTTCAACTTTATTCGGGGCGGGTGATCGCGCTCGGGCGGCTGATGCTCGCGACGCTGTTCATGGTCGCTCTGATGATGGACGTCAGCCAGCCGATCCAGGCCCCGACCGAGACCTACGAGCTGCTCCTCTTCTATCAATTGTTCGCCGCTGGAATCGCCCTGGCGACGTGGAACAACTGGTGGCTCGACGCCAAGCTCGCCGGCCCGGCGCACGCGGTCGACATCGCGCTGTTCACGGTGCTGGTGTTCGTCACCGAAGGCTACACCAGCCCGTTCTTCGTCTTCTTCGTCTTCCTGCTGCTGTCCGCCGCGATCCGCTGGGGCTGGAAGGAGACGGCGCTGACCGCGATCCTGGTTGCGATCCTCTATCTCGTCGCCGGCAATCTCGCCGCCTCGTCCGACACCCGGTTCCAATTCTATCGGTTCATCGTCCGCGCCGGGCACCTGGTGATCCTGTCGCTGATCCTGATCTGGTTCGGAATCCATCAATGGCGCGCGCGGGGCCCGTCCGCAGCGGAGGAGCTGCTCGCGGAGCCCATGCCCGACCGCTCGCCGATCGAATCCGGCTTGCTCGCCGCGATGGAAGCGCTGGGAGCACGGCGCGGCGCGTTCATCTGGCTTGAGCAGGGGGGTGCGGCGAAGTGCTTTGCCCAGAGGGACGGCGTGACCACCAGCTGCGACCTCCCGTCGCAGCTCCGCGTGGCGCCCGTGCCGTTCATCTACGACTTGCCAAGGAACCGAAGCCTGGTGCGGGATGCCGAGCGGAACCTCGTCGGCGGCACGCCGGGGAATGAGCTCGACAGCGGCCTGTGCACCGCGCTCGGGCTCAGCAAGGGCCTCGCGGCGCCGGTGCGGACCGGCGCCGGGGAGGGGCAAGTCTTCCTGGAAGGCATGCCGAGCCTGTCGATCGATCATCTCGACATCGGCGCGCAGCTCGCGGCCGATCTCGCCGCGCACATCCAGCGCCACGCACTGATGATGGCGGCGGCGGACAGCGCCGAGGCGCGCTCGCGCATCGTCCTGGCGCGCGACCTTCACGACAGCGTCGTGCAGTTCCTGGCCGGCGCCGCCTTCCGCCTCGAGGCGATGAAGCGGTCCGAGGCATCGGGGCGCAAGCTCGAGCCGGAGCTCAACGAGTTGAAGCAGCTGATGATGCAGGAGCAAGGCGAGTTGCGGGCATTCATCACCGCGCTCCGCAGCGGCACCCAGGTGCCGTTCGCCGATGTCGTCCGCGACCTTCAGGCGCTGGCCGGCCGGCTGGCGCGGCAATGGGACATCGAATGCGAGGTGCTGGCCGCGCCGGCCGACATGATGGTCCCGACCGATCTCCACCTCGACGCGCATCAACTGGTGCGCGAAGCGGTGGCCAACGCCGTTCGCCACGCCGGAGCCAAGTCGATGCGGATCGGCGTCGCTTCCTCGCGCCGCGAGGTCCGGCTCGACCTCGTCAATGACGGCAAGGCATTTCCACAAGCCGGCTCGGGGTTCCACCCGCCGCAGTCGCTCAAGGAACGGGTCGAGCGAGCCAATGGCGCGATCGAGGTGTCGCGCGGCATGGACGTGACCAAGGTGTCGATTTCGCTGCCGATCGCGGGCCGGGCGGCATGACTCGGATCCTGCTCGCCGACGATCATCCGATGATCCGCACGGCGATCGACGTGCTGCTGCGTGACACCCGCTACGAGCTTGCCGGAACCGCCGCCAACGGTCAGGAAGCGCTCGCCGAAGTCAGCCGGCTCGAGCCCGACATCCTGCTGCTCGACCTGGAAATGCCGCGGACCGGCGGGATGGACGTCATCCGCCGGCTGCGCGCTGGGAATTCGGCGCTGCGCATCATCATCCTGACCGCCGCGATCGACGATTCCTCGCTGATGGAGGCGCGGACCCTGCGCGTGCAGGGGATGGTGCTCAAGAATTCCGATCCTGCCTACCTACTGGAATGCCTCGACCGGGTGCGGTCGGGCGGCAGCTGGGTCGATCCCGAGCTCGAGACCCGGGCCCGTGAGCTCGAGGAGGCCTTCGGCGGGACCGCGCGGCCGGCGCTGGCCCCCCGCGAACGCGAGCTGATCCGCTACGTCCGCCAGGGCCTGCGCAACCGAGAAATCGCGAAATCGCTCGGGGTCACCGAAGGCACGGTCAAGGTCTACCTTCACGCCATCTTCGAAAAGCTCGGCGTCAAGAACCGCACCGAGCTCGCGATCCGGGCCGACGAACTCCTCACCGAAAGCTATTTGCGCAACTGAGCCGCGGGCTCACAGCGCGTAGGGGATTTCCTCATCCTCGCAGCGCGGGCCGACGCGGATCAACGTCCCGCCCTCGACCTCGTGCCGGAAGAACGCCGGGCAGTCCCGGTTCTCGATTGTCCAGCTGTCCACGCCGGGCTTCCATTCGCGCGGGCTCGGACGGGGCTCGTACCGAGTGTCGATCTCGGACTCGCCGGACAGCCGATAATCACTGGCGCGGAGCGTGGTGTCGGACAGGATCAACGCCAAAAGCATGACGGTCATCTTGCATTCTCCTAGTGAGCGTGGCCGGCCGCGACCGCATGCTTGGGACGCGGGGCAAGCCAGACGATGGACGCGGCGGCGGCGAAGGTGATCGCGGCCGTTACAAACACGGAGCCGGTAGCAAGCGCGGTGGCCTGCCCGTCGACGATATTGCTGACGAATTGGCGGGACTGCTCGGCCGTAAAGCCGTGTGCCTGAAGCGACTGCATGGTCGCCGGAACGCCATTCAAGAGACCCGATAGCTCGGCGCGCTTCGACTGCGCGCCGTCGTACCACATGGTGGTGACGATCGCGGTCCCGATCGCTCCCGACATGGTGCGCAGGAAGTTCATCACGCCGGCGGCCGAAGCGACCTCGTCTTCCCGGACCGCGCCCAGAGCGAGCGTGGTCAGCGGCACGAAGAAGAAGGGCATGCCCGCGCCTTGGATCAGCTGCGGCAAGGCAAGCGTCCAGAAGTCGGCGCCGCTGGTCCACCAGAAGACGCGGATCAGCGAGGTCGCGCCGAGCCACAATATGCCGAACGACACCAGCAGCCGCTCGTCCACCTTGGTCGAGAGCTTGGCGACGACCGGCGCCAGCATGACCGCGGCAACCCCGTTAAAGGCAATCGCATAGCCGGCCCAGGTCGCAGTGTAGCCCAGGGAGCCTTGCAGCCACTGCGGGATCACGACCAGGCTGGCGAAGAAGATGGCGTAGGCGAACACCAGCGCGGTGACGCTGACGGTGAACCCACGATAGCGGAACACCCTAAGGTCGACGATCGGCCTGCCGTGCAGCAATTCCCACGCGGTAAAGAAACTGAACCCCGAAACGGCGATCACCGCCAGAGTGACGATGAGCGAGCTTCCGAACCAGTCGTGTTCGCGCCCGACGTCGAGCATGATCTGCAGTGCTCCGACCCACACGACGAGGAGGATCAGCCCGACGGTGTCGATCCGCGTCTTCTCGATTTTCGTCTCGGCCTCGCGCAGCAGCAGCATCGCCCCCGCCGCACAGACGGCGGCGATCGGGATGTTGATGAAGAAGATCCAGTGCCAGCCCCAATTGTCGCTGATCGTGCCGCCGAGGATCGGGCCGAGGATCGGGGCGACGATGGTGGTCATCGCCCAGATGCCGGTCGCCTGCGCATGCTTCTCCCTGGGGAAGATGCTGAGCAGCAGCGTCTGGCTGATCGGCATCAGCGGGCCGCCGCACAGCCCCTGACCGATGCGGAAGAGGATGAGCGAGCCAAGGCTCCACGAGAGGCCGCACAGCAAGGAGAAGATGCCGAAGCCGGCCATGCCGAGCGCGAACACGCGGACGGTGCCGAAGCGCTTGGTCAGCCAGCCGGTCAGCGGCACGCAGATCGCCTCGGCGACGGCGTAGGAGGTGATCACCCACGTCCCCTCGCTCGACGAGATGCCGAGCCCGCCGGCGATGTGCGCGACCGAGACGTTGGCAATGGTCGTGTCGAGCACCACCATGAAGTTGGTGCCGGCGAGGACCAGGCACGCCAGAATGAGCGCGGTCTTGCCCATCGCGGGCGGAGCGGAGGCTTCGGCGCTCATCACCGGTCGCCCGACACGTCGATCTTGGCTTCCATCGACAGTCCGACGCGCAGCGGATGGGCGGCGAGCTCCCGCGGGTCGAGCTGGACCCGAACCGGCAGCCGCTGCACGACCTTGATCCAGTTGCCGGTCGCGTTCTGCGCCGGGATCAGCGAGAAAGCCGAGCCGGTGCCGCCGGAAAAGCCGGCAACGCGGCCGTGGTAGACCACGTCATCACCGTAGAGATCGGAGACGAGCTCGACCTTCTGGCCCGGGCGGACCTTGGCGAGCTGGCCTTCCTTGAAGTTGGCGTCGACGTACAGGCTGCCGGTCGGGACGATGGTCATCACCGGCGAGCCGGCGGCGATGCGCTGGCCGACCTGAACCTGGCGATTGGTGACGACGCCGTCGATCGGCGCCCGGATCACGGTCCGCTCGAGATCGAGGCGGGCTTGGTCGAGCTTGGCCTTGGCAGCCGCGACCTCGGGGCTGGTGTCGATCGTCGAGCCGGCGATCAGCGCCTGGTTGGCGGCGAGATTCTCGCGCGCGGCGCTGGTCGTGGCTGACGCGGTGGCGACGGCGGAGCGTGCGAGCGCCAGGTTCGCCTGCGCGGTGGCATAGGCGTTCTTGGCGTTGGTCAGCTCCTCGCCCGAGACCGCGCCGGACCCGGCGAGCTCGGAACGGCGGTTGAGGTCGATCCGGGCCTTGCCGAAGCTCGCCTCGGCCGAGGCGAGCTGGGCGCGCGCCTGGCCGATGTCCGCCGCGCGCGCGTTGACCTGCGCCGCGAGCGAGCCGCTGTTGGCCGCGGTCTGCGCGAACTGGCGGCGGGCCTTGGCATATTCAGCCTCGGCCTTGGCCAATGCGAGCCGTGCGTCGCTGTCGTCGAGACGAAGCAGGACCTGGCCCTTGCGCACCACCTGCGTGTTGACCACCGGAGCCTCGATGACCGCGGCCGAAACCAGCGGAGTGACCTGCGCCGAATCTGCCTGGACGTAGGCATTGTCGGTCGCCACATGGTCGTGGTCGATCAAGGCGTAGGCGCCGGCACCGATGACGATCTTCGCCGCCGCAAGCGCGAGAATGACCTTCAGGCTTTTCTTCTTGCGCGAAGACTTGACGGCACCAGCCTCGGCCTCGGTCGGCGTGACTTCGGCATGCTGCTCGCCGCTGTGCAATTCGATTGGATCACGTTCAGCCATTGTTCTGTTCCCTGTTGTTCGAGTGGAGCTATGCAGCGTTGAAGCCGCCGCCGAGGGCGCGGATCAGCTGCACGTCGAGGGTGAAGGCGCGGGTCTCGAGGGCCGAAACCTGGAGGCGCGCCGAGACGACGCCCTCCTCCGCGCTGAGCACGTCGAGGTAGGTCGACAGGCCGTGCTCGTAGCGCTGCCGGGCGAGGCGGTGAGCCTCTTCAAAGTCGGCCAGCGCGCTGCGCGACTGCTCGAGCCGTGAAGCGAGCGACTTCTGGCTCGTCACGGCATCGGCAGTCTCGCGCAGCGCCTTAATGACGGAAGCATCGTAGAGGGCAACGGCTTCGTCATATTGACCGCGACGACCGCGGTACTGGCCTTGGAGCGCGCCGCCGTGGAAGAGGGGGAGGCTTACCGCGGGGCTAACGCTACCAAAGGTGGATCCGCCCGAGAACAGGCTGCCGAGCCCGAAGGACGACAGGCCGATCAGGCCGGAAAGGTTGATGTTCGGATAGAAAGCGGCCTTCGCTTCCTTGATCCGGTGGGCGGCCGCTTCAACCCGCGCGCGATAAGCGGCGATGTCGGGACGGCGGCCGATGAGGTCGATCGAGGCGTCGGCGGGAACGCCCTGCCCCCGGAGCGCGCCGATCCGCGGCCGCTCCACGGTCAGCGCGCGGTCCGGGCCGGCGCCGACCAAAGCGGCGAGCGCGTTCCGGGTCAGCGCGATCGACTCGTCGGTGGCTTCGAGATCGGCGCGGGCCTGGGCGACGCGGGCGGTCGCCTGCTTGAGCTCGGCCTGGGTATCGAGGCCGGCGTCGACCCGCTGGCCGACCAGCTTCGCGGTCTGGGCCCGGAGATCGAGCACCGATTCGAGGCTGTCGCGTTGCGCATGGAGCGAGGCGAGGTCGGCGTAGGTCGCGGCGACGCCCGTAGTCAGCGCGAGCCGGGCCTCGTCGAGCTCGAACTTCGCGGCGTCGGCGTCGGAATTGGAGGCGCGGGCCGCCGCGCGGTTCTTGCCCCACAGGTCGAGGTCGAGCGAAAAACTGAGGCCGACCGAGCCGCTGTCGTTCCACCCGTTGGGGATGGCAGCCGCGGGCATCGCCTGGTTCTGGCTCTGCTTGGCAAGCTCGGGCTGGGCGAAGGCGTCGATCGTCGGCTTGAGCGCCGCGCTGGCGCGCTGGGCGAAGCCTTCGGCGGTGCGCATCCGGGCGGCCGCGGCCTGCAGGTCGGGCGAGCCGGCCAGTGCCTCGTCGATCAGCCGGTTGAGTTGGGCGTCGCCATAACGCTTCCACCAGGCGTCGGCCGGCCACTCGGACCGTGCACTCGCCAGGGAAGCGGACGACGCATAGTCGCTCGCGGCGCGCATCTCGGGCTTGGCGCCGAGATTCGGAATCGATGCGCACGCCCCTGTCAACAGCACAGGAAGGAGCAGCGCCGCGCGGCCCAGCCGCGCAGTCGGAAAGCGATGCATTGAAAACCCCTGTTTCGTTTCTTAACTGTACGGTACGGTTTAGTTGCGAGCTGCTGACTTGTCAACGCAAAAATAAACCGTAATGTACGGTTATACATTTGAAGGAGTTAGCGTCAGTTATGCGCGTCAGGACCGAGGAAAAGCGTCGGGAGATCGTCCGGGTCGCGTCCGACCTATTCCACGACAACGGCTACGAACGGACGTCGATGTCGATGATTTCGGAGAAACTGGGGGGGTCGAAAGCCACCCTCTACGGCTATTTCAGCTCGAAGGAGGAATTGCTGGCGGCGACCCTAGTCTACGACGTCACCGAGGAAGCCGACCGGCTGATGAACGAATTCCTGGCCGAACAGGATTTGCGCGGCGGCCTGATCAAATTGGGCACCGCTTATCTCATGCGCCGATTGTCGTCGGGCCCGATTGCCAACGTCCGGATGGTCTCGACCCAGCCCGCCGAATCGGACATCGGCAGGAATTTCTACGAAACCGTGCTGCGCCCCGCCTGGCAGCGGCTCGCCGCCCGGTTCGAACTGATGATGGACGACGGGATCCTGAAACGCGCGGACCCGTGGGTCACGGCGATGCACTGGAAGGGCCTCAACGAGTGGGACTTCTTCGAGAAACGCCTGCTCGGCGCGATGCCCGGGCCGCCGGACAATATCGCCGAGGTCGCCGAGCTCGCCGCGGACGCCTTTCTCGAGATTTACGGAACCAACGGGAAGAAGGCCGGTAAGCGCGAGACGCCCAAGGGGCCGCTCAAGCGCAAGGCTTCATAAGCCTCGCTTATCAAGCCCTTGCATCCTTTCGTTGTTCGTCCGGCCCGCGGCGGCGTAGGGCGCCGCGCCAAGCCGGATAGGCAACGAAGGATTGCAATTGATGACCAAAGCCGCTGACTGGACGCCCGAGCTGGGCGTGATCGGCACCGGGCAAATGGGCTCGCGGCTGGCGGCGATGTTCGCTCGGGCCGGCCGCAAGGTGGTGCTCGGCTCGCGCGATTCGAGCCGCGCCGCGGCGCTCGTCGAGGAGCTCGGCATCCCGACCCTGCGCGCCGGGTGCAACGGCGAGGCGCTGGATGCGCCGGTGGTCTTGCCCGCGGTGTTCATCCGCGACGGGCTGTTCGACCTGCTCGACCGCCATTGCCGCCGACTCGCCGGCAAGCTGCTGATCGACATCAGCAATCCGTTCAACGAGGATTACAGCGACTTCCTGACGCCGTGGGACACGAGCGGCGCCGAGGAACTGCAACGGCAATTCCCGCAAGCCCGCGTGGTCGGCGCGTTCAAGAATGTTTTTTGGGAGGTGTTCGATCACCCGCGGTTCGGCGAGAGTTTGAGCGACGTGCTGATCACCGGCGACGATGCGGCGGCCAAGGCGCGGTTCCTCGAGCTCGCCCAGGGGACGCCGTTCCGCTACCTCGACGCCGGACCCCTGATCCACAGCCGCACCGTTGAGCGGCTGACCTTCATCACCAGCAGCCTCGGCCGCCAGCTGAATTCCTATCCGCGGATGAACTGGCGGCTGCTGACCCAGCCCGGGGAACTGGCCGCTTAGCCCGCCATCCGCTTGGCGCCGAGCCCGACCACCATCTGGTTGGCGCGCTCGTAGGACAGCGGCTTGCCGAACAGATAGCCCTGGATGGTGTCGCAGCCGAGGTCGCGCATGCGCTCGAAATCCTCGGCGGTCTCGACCCCTTCCGCGGTGATCGACATGCGGAAGCTCTTGGCGAGCTGCACGATCGACTGGATGATGGCGACATTCTCGGGGCGGCTCCCAGCCTCGCGCACGAAGCTGCCGTCGATCTTGAGCTTGTGGAACACGGCCTTGTTCAAATAGCCGATCGACGAATAGCCGGTGCCGAAATCGTCGAGCGCGATGCCGACGCCGAGCGCGCGCAGGCGCTTCAGCACGTCGAGTGTCGAGCCGTTGTCGCCGAGGAACACGCCCTCGGTCACCTCGAGCTCGATCCGGTTGCCCGGCAGCTTGTGGCGGGCGAGCGCCTCGCTGACGACGTTGGGCAGGTTGGGCAGGCCGATCTGCTTGGGGCTGATGTTGAGCGCGACGGTGATCGGCTCGGGCCAGGACGCGGCGGCGCGGCACGCCTGATCGATCACCCATTCGCCGATCGCGGCCATCAGCCCCGCCTCTTCCGCGACCGGGATAAAGACGTTGGGCGGGACGAAGCCGCGCTGCGGGTGGTTCCAGCGGATCAGCGCCTCGAACCCGACCAGCTTTTGGGTCTTGGCGTTGACCAGCGGTTGGAAGGCGAGGTGGAAGTGCTGCGCGGCGATCGCCGACCGGAGGTCGCTTTCGAGGCGGACCCGGTCCTCCTGCTCCGACTGGAGCTCGGACGAGAAATAGCGCGCACAGCCGCGCCCTGCGTCCTTCGCCTGATAGAGGGCGAGGTCGGCCTTGAGGATGAGATCGTCGACCGTCGCGCCGTCGATCGGGCCGAAGGCGCAGCCGATCGAGACGCCGATGCGGATCTCGGTCTGGTCGATCATGTACGGCTCTTTGATCGAGACGATAATCCGGTCGGCGAGCTGCTCGACTTTCTTGCGGCTCTGCGCGTCGGTGACGACGATGGCGAACTCGTCGCCGCCCATGCGGCCGACGTGGCCCGATTCGCCGACTTCGTCGACCAGCCGCTTGGCCACTGCGCGCAACACGGCGTCGCCCTTCGGGTGGCCGAAGGTGTCGTTGACCGGCTTGAAGCCGTCGAGGTCGAGGAACATGATCGCGCACGGCACATTGCCGCTGGTCGCCGAGCGCAGCGCCTCGCCGAGCAGCTGGCGGACCCGCCCGCGATTGGGCAGGCCCGACAGGACGTCGACGTTGGCGAGGTGAGTCAGACGCTCCTGGGTCTGGCGGATCTCGGTGATGTCGGAACCGACTCCGCGGAAGCCTTCGAAGCGGCCTGCGGTGTCGACGATCGGATCCCCGGCGATCGACACCCAGCGCGGGCCGCGGGCGGTGCTGAGCTCCATCTCGAGCGAGTTGAACGACTGCTTTTCGAGCAGGACCTTGCCGAGCTCGGCATGGCCGCCGAGCAGCGCCGGAAGCGAATGGCCGAGCAGCTGGCCGGCCGGCTTGCCGAGCAGGGCGCTCATCCGCGAGCTGATGTAGGTCACGCGGTTCTCGCCGTCGACCGCCCACAGCCAGCCGACGCCGCGCTGCTCATATTCCTGGAGCAACAGGCTGGCGCTCTCGCTAGCGCTGCCGACGTCGGCATTGGTCTTGAGCTGGTGGAACGCCCACCGCGCGACGGTCAACACGCCGAAGATCGCAACCCCGAGCGTGAAGATGATCGACAGCTGATGTTGGAACGGAACGGAGTGCCGGCCGATCAGCAGCGAGCCGCCGACACCCAGCGTGAAAGCGATCATCCAGGCGGTGGCGCAGGCGGGAACGACGACCAGGCCGAGCGCGCCGACCCCAAGGCCGGCCATGATCGACGCGCAGATCACCTGTGAGCCCGGATCAAGCGATGGGAAGGAATAGAGCGGCAGGCTGAGCCAGGCTGCGGCACGGATCGCGACTTCACCGACGAGCAGCCAGAGCGGCACTCGGCGGCCAGAGCGCCCGACACAGGTGATCGATTGATGGCGGGCGAGTTGCATTGCCCCGAGATTGATCGCGCCCACGCCGGCAACCCAGGGAATCAGCAGCTCCGAGCCGACTGCGCCCCACAGGCTGGCGGCCATCATCACGGCGGCGACGATGTTGGCGGCAGCGAAGAAGGGCGCGAGCTGGGCGCGCGAAATCAGCTGAACGTCGCGCAGCGGCGAGCTTTCAGCTTCGGCCTCCCGGCTCGTGAGGCCCGCCGATTCACCGCCCGGAAGCCGGGCCGAAATCAAGCGCTTATAACGATCTGGTGCCTCGTACATCCACTCGCCGTTCCACGTCTGCGGGACGGAGTAGACAAAGAGCGTTTAAGGCCGGTTAAGGCCGTTCTTTTCCGCTGGCTGCGGATGCTCCGTCCAAAAGGCCCAATTTGTCGAGGTCGCGGGTCACAAGCGGGTGATAGAGCGGCCGCGCTTCGCCATAGATCCGCGCGGCGATCGGCCGCCCCCATTGCGAATCCTTGGCGAGCTCCTGGATCAACGGGCGGACGAATTTGCCGCGGCCTTGGCTGGTCAGGAATTCCTCGAGTGAAGGGAGAGCCGGATCGTACCGGTTGCCGACCGCCAGATCGAGCCACGCGAAGCGCACCTCCATATTGGATATGTCATTGAGATTGAAAGCGGATTGCAGCGTATCAAGGCGCGGTTTGGGCATCTTGCGCGGCAGCCGGCTGAGGAAGCGGAGGCGCTCCTCGGTGTTCCAGCCGGACCAGGCCTGGGGCGACGCCGAGCCCCGAGCGAAAGCGGCGGCCGCTTTGTCCTGGTCGGCGAAGATCCCCGCGGGCGGTCGCACCATGTTCGGCGGGACTCCCGGCTGATACACCCAGCGATCAAGCATCAGCTTGTTTTCCAACGACTTGTCACCTTTGATCAGATTCTGGCGAAGGTCGGTGAGGAAGATCGCGGACGTGACCGGCTGGAAGCGGTGACGATCGAACCAGCCCTTGAGCCAGGCGTCGAAGCGATCGCGGCCGACGGTGGCCTCGATCGTGCGCAGGAATGCCGCGCCCTTCTCGTAGGCGATATCGCTCAAGCCTTCGTCGGGATGCCGGCCCTTAAGGTCGAGCTGGAGGCGCGTATCGGCCCCGCCCGGCCCCCCATTCTCGGCGATCGCCTTGTTCATCGCATCGACGCTCAGCGCGCGATGCTCATCGCCCGCCTTCTTGCCGTACAGCTCCTCGACGATCCGGCCCTCGGCATAAGTCGTCATCCCCTCGTTAAGCCAGAAGTCGTTCCACGTCGCATTCGTCGCGAGATTGCCCGACCAGCTGTGGGCGAGCTCGTGCGCGACGAGGCTGACGAGGCTCTTGTCGCCGGCGATAAAGGTCGGCGTCAGGAAGGTCATATTGGGGTTTTCCATGCCGCCGAAGGGGAAGGACGGGGGAAGCACGAGCACGTCGTAGCGGCCCCAGCGATAGGGGCCATAGAGCTTCTCCGCAGCTGCGACCATTTTCTCGGTGTCCGACAGCTCGCGCGCGGCGGCGTCGATGGTCGCCGGCTCGGCCCACACGCCGGTCCGCGGGCCGAGCGACTTGAACGCGAGGTCGCCGACCGAAATCGCGATCATGTAGGGCGCGACGCTGCGCGGCATCTTGAAGCTGAACACGCTCTCGCCGCCCTGGGTGATCGGCTCAGCCGAGCGCGGGGCGCTCATCAGCGCGGTCATCCCGGCGGGGACGTGGATCGTCGCTTCCCAGCTTTGGCGGATTCCGGGCGAATCCTGGGTCGGGATCCAGCTCCGGTTCTCGATCGATTCGCCTTGGCTGAACAGGAACGGACCCTTCTTGCCCGCGGTCTGCTTAGGCGCCAACCACAGCAGGGCTCCGGCCTCGGGCGCGCTCTTGTAGCGGACGACGATGCGCCTGGTGTCGGGCTTCAGCGCAATCGCCAGCGGAGCGCCGAGGTTCGGGTCCTTCGCGCCGACCTGCCATTGCAGCGGATCCTTGGCGGCGTCGGTGACGCTCTCGATCTCGAGACCGTTGTCGTCGAGGATGATCTGCTTCGCGTCCGGCGTGCGTTCGATGTCCAGCATCGCGATCCCGCCGATACGCTTGCTGTCGAAGTCCACGTTCAGGTCGAGGGCGACGTGGGTCACGCGCGCTTCCAGCGGCTTGGCGAAGCTGTGGACGTCGACCGCGTCGGGAGTCGTCAGGATTGGAGCAATCGCAGCTTCGGCCGCATTGCCGGCGGGTGCCGACTGCCTGTCGCCGACCTTGCAGCCGGAAAGCAGAACAAGCGCGCCGAACAGCGGCGCAGCGATCGAAGTCAGCTTCATCGGGATCCTTTGGAGAACGCGATTCGGGGTAAGGGGAACGCCTTTTGACGGCTCCGGTGCCGCGATCAAGCGTGCAGCCGTAATGACTTCATGACCAGAGCGCCCTTGGGCTGGCCGAAACGCTGGCCTATATCGGCATGGATGGCGACCGACAGCGCGACCCTCGAACCGCGAGTGGCCACGCCCCAGCGTGCGTCCGAAACGCCCAAGATCCAATCGCCGGCCGAGCCGATCGCGCGAGTGACGGGGCTCGACCAGCCGTTCTTCGACGACAAGAACCGCGCCTTCTGGATCCTCCAGTCGATCGGGTGGAGCGGCTATTTCTTCCTGCGGACGATCTCGGGCTTCGCCAACAGCAAGGGGTGGATGTTCCTCGTCCACACCTTGCTGCTGACCGCCACCGGCTATTCGCTGACGCTATTGATGGCGTCGCTGTTCCGGCGGCTGATCACGCTTCGCCCGCTGCTCACCCTGATCCTGTCGTTCGCCGCCGTCGTCCTCGCCTCGGCCGCTTTCTCGGTGATCGAGACATGGAGCTACGCGACCTTCCTCAACCCCGACGCAAAGCCGGTCGGGGTCGAATATCTCGGCGCGATCCTGCTCGACTTCTCGCTGCTGGCGGCGTGGACCGCACTCTATTACGGGATCAATTACTTCCTCCTGCTCGAGGAGCAGATCCGGCAGCGCGAGCGGCTCGAAAGCGCCGCCTCGTCAGCCCAGCTGGCGATGCTGCGCTACCAGCTCAACCCGCATTTCCTCTTCAACACGCTGAACTCGATCTCGACCCTGGTGCTGCTGAAGCAGACCGAGCGGGCCAATGCGATGCTCGCCCGGCTGTCGTCGTTCCTCCGCTACACGCTGGCGAACGAACCGACCGCCAAGGTCACGCTGGCGCAGGAGGTCGAGACCCTCAAGCTCTACCTCGAGATCGAGAAGATGCGGTTCGAGGACCGGCTTCGCCCGCACTTCCGGGTCGACCCGGACACGATCGGGGCGCGTCTGCCCTCGCTGCTGCTCCAGCCCCTGATCGAAAATGCGATCAAATATGCGGTGACGCCGAGCGAAAGCGGCGCCGACATCTGGATCACCGCGGCGCGCGAAGGCCAGGCCGTCCGGCTCGAGGTCGCCGACAATGGCGACGGTACCGGGGGCGAACTGGTCGCCAGCCCCTCGACCGGCGTCGGACTGGCGAACATTCGCGACCGTCTGGCGCAAGCCTATGGCGCATCGCATCGTTTCGAGACGAAGACGAACGAACGGGGCGGGTTTAGCGTTATCCTGGAAATTCCCTACGAAACCGGAGACAAGTCCTGATGACCATCCGGACCATTTTGGTCGACGACGAACCGCTCGCCACCCAGGGCCTGCAGCTTAGGCTGCAGGCGCACGAAGACATTGAAGTGGTGGGGACGGCGGCCAACGGGCGCGAAGCGATCCGCCAGATCAAGACCCACAAGCCCGACCTCGTCTTCCTCGACATCCAGATGCCGGGGTTCGACGGCTTTTCGGTGATCCAGGGACTGATGGACGTTGAGCCGCCGTTGTTCGTGTTCGTCACCGCCTTCGGCGACCATGCGCTGCGTGCGTTCGACGCCCAGGCGGTCGATTATCTGATGAAGCCGGTCGACGAGGACCGGCTCGCAGCGACCATGGAGCGGGTTCGCCAGCGGTTGGCCGAGAAGCGCAGCGCCGAGGAAGCGGAACGGCTCAAGGAAGCGCTGGCCGAGCATGCGCCGGAAGCAGCCGAGGAGCTCGCCGACGCAGCGCCGGAAGGCCATGCCGCAAGCCGCTTCGAGAAGATGATCAACATCAAGGATCAGGGGCAGATCTTCCGCGTCGACGTCGACACGATCGAGCGGATCGATGCGGCCGGCGATTACATGTGCATCCAGACCGGCGACAATACGCTGATCCTGCGCGAAACCATGAAGGACCTTGAAAAGCGGCTCGACCCGCGCCGCTTCCAGCGGGTCCACCGGTCGACCATCGTCAACCTCGACCTCGTGCGGCAGGTGAAGCCGCACACCAACGGCGAATGCTTCCTGGTGCTCGATTCGGGGGCGCAGGTGAAGGTGTCGCGAAGCTACCGCGACGTGGTCGCGCGGTTCGTTCACTAAGGCAGTTCAGGGCGCGACGGGCAGCCTCACCGTCACGCTGGTCCCCTCGCCGACAATGCTTTTGAGCTCGAGCGTTCCGCGATGGCGCTCGACGATATGCTTGACGATGGCAAGCCCGAGCCCGGTGCCGCCGGATTCGCGGCTCCGCGCCGCATCCACGCGATAAAAGCGCTCGGTCACGCGGGGCAGATGTTCCCGCGGAATCCCAGGGCCATGGTCGCTGACGGTCACGACGATCCAGCGTCCATGCCGAACCGCCGACAACTCCACCTTCGAATCCGGGCGGGCGCAGCCATAGTGCACCGCGTTGCTCAAGAGATTATCAAAGACCTGACCGAGCTGGGCGCGATCGCCGCGAACCGGGGTCAGATCGTCCGGAATGCGAACCACGAATTCGCAGTTTCGAGCGCCGTTGGCGAGGTTCGCGATGGCCGTTTCAACGATGCCCGCGATCGAGACGCTATCGGCAGGCGCGCGATAGCGATCGGCCTCGATCCGCGACAGGCTCATCAAATCGTCGATGATGCGCAGCATGCGGCGCGCTTCGTCCCGGATGGTCGAGCCGAATTTCGCGCGAAGCTCGGGCGGAAGGTCGCCTTCCTCGGCAAGGGTCTCGGCATAGCCAAGGATGGTCGACAATGGAGTCCGCAGCTCATGGCTGGCGTTAGCGACGAAATCGACGCGCATCTTCTCCGCCGACACGGCGTCCGAGCGGTCGATCATTCGGATCAGGGCGGAACCGCGCGACAGGTGGCGGATGATCAGCCGCCACGACCGCCCGAGCTCGGCGATGCCGGTGACGTCGATCTCGCCCGAACTATGGGCGAGGATTCGCTCGAGCGCCTGCGGGTGGCGAATCGCCAGCCGGATGTCGCGGCCTTCGATGCCGCTACCGAGCAGGCGGATCGCCGGCGGGTTGGCGAGGCGCACGATGCTGCCTTCGACGATCAGCGTCGGATCGTCGAGGGCATCGATCATCGCTCGAACGCTCGGCGCGAACTGGGCCATCGGCCCCCGTGTAGCGGATTGATCCGGCTGCGGCACATCCGCTGCAAAACTACGCTTCACATCTTAGAAATCGATCTGAGCGCGCATGGTGACAACGTCGCTGTCAAATTCCCGCTCGTTGAGCGGCTCGGTGGTCGACCCGAACGGGAACATGCCGAGCTGCGCCTGCGTCGGGTTGAGCGCCGTCGAGAGCGTCGGACGCGGCCCGCCGGTGACGTGGATGCGCGAATATTGGGTCATGAAGCGGACATAGTCCGTCGGGTTCCAGATGAGGCTCGCCTGGTAGGCGATCTGCTCGCCGCCGTTGACGTAGAACGGAGCGGCGATCGAGGTCGAGTTGCCGTCGACGTCGTCGCTGAGCTTCACATAGTCGACCCGGGCGTTGATCTGGAACGCGCCTAGGCCGCCCTCGTTGAACGGATGCAGCACCTTCACCCGGCCGAAGCTGCCGCCCTTGTAGGCGCGGGTCTCGCCGGTCAGGTAGAAGCCGACCTCGCCGTAGCCGCCCCAGAAGCTGGGATTACCGTTGAGCGCGGTCCCGTTCGGCGTGGTGTTCGTGCCGAGGTCGGCGAGCAGCGCGGCTTGCTCGGCCGGCGTGTAGGTGCCGCGCACCCACACCTTCTGCGCTTCGCCGGCGACGTGGAAGCTCTTCATGATCGCCGCAAACTCGAGGCCGGCGATGGTGTCGCCGGTCGACGAGATGTTGCCGGTGCTGATGAAGCGCTGGTCGGTGAGCTGCGTCATCGGCCGAAGCTGGTAGTTCCGGGACTGCGTTTCCTTCTTGTTGACGCGGTACGCGAAGTTCGCGCCGAGATGCAGCCGGATATTGCCGAGGGTGGGCGCGTAGGCAGCGCGCGCCGCGAACATCCAGCCGCTCCGGTTCAGGTCGGTATTGTTCATCTCCTCGCTGAAGATGCCGGCCTGGGCGACCCATTTGTCGCCGACCTTGTCGTTGGCGATGAGGGCGGCGCCGATCCGCCGGTTATGGCTGAACGCATCAGTGATGCCCGCGCGCTCCATGAACGAGGTGTACTTGGAGCTGGTCATCGTCTCGAGGCTCGAGAACGGATAGAAATAACCGATCTGCAACGTGACCGGCGACTTCTTGATGTCATAGGCGAGCAGCACGTCCTCGAAGTCGACGCCGGCCTGGGCGAAGTTGAACTCGGCGCTGTAGCGGAAGCCGCCCGGGAGCGAGCCGTCGGCGCCGAAGGTCAGGCGGCGGGCCCGGGTGTTCCAGCCGAGGTTGCCGTAGTTGAGACCGCCGAGGATCGTCCCACGACGCTGGTGGCCGTCGGGAAATCCGACGTAACCGGCGTCATACTGAAGCAGTCCCTTGGGCTTGAAGCTGAAGCCCGCGTCCTTGTCGTCAAATTGCGGACCGCCCTTCCACGTCGGCGTGACCTTGGTCAGCTGCGCCTTCATCGCCTCGATCGACGTCTGCAGCGCCTCGATCTGTTGCTGCATCAATTCGATCTTCGCCGCCGCGTCGTCGACCGGCTGCGCGTTGGCGATGACCGCGTCGGCCGCGGCGTCCGACGGATCGGGTTCGGTCTGCTCGGGCGCGGGCTGATCGGCCGGCGCGGGCTGCGCGGCAAAGGCCGGCGCGGAAACGGTGAGGGCGCTACCGGCGAGCAGCGCGGCGACAAGCTTCAACTTCATAATCCTATCCCTTTTCCCCCGCCTCCATATTGTGTTCTTGGAGGCCTCGAGCCCCCACCCCTGAGCGGGGCGGGCGCAGTACTTTCGATTGTTGGTGTGACGCTATTTGAGGCTGGCGAGATTGAGCGGTGACAGTCCGCGAGCGGCCTGCTGACTGCGGGCGCGAACATTGTTCGGCGCGGCGATCATCCCGCCCTGACGGCGCAGGTAACCGTTGGGGCCGAACGCGCTTTCCTTGGTGAACTCGGCCGCGAACGCCCGGACGGCCGGAATCGCATTGGCATGCGCGTTCTTGATGTAGATGTAGAGCGGCCGCGCACCCGGATATCTGAACGCGCTGATCGACTCATAGGTGGGGGCGACGCCGTTGACCGAAAGGCCCTTCAGCTTGTCGCCATTCTCTTCGAGATAGGAGAAACCGAAGATGCCGATGGTGCCCGGGTTGGTCTCGATCTTCTGGACGATGAGATTGTCGTTCTCGCCGGCCTGGATGTAGGCGCCGTCTTCGCGCACGCCGGTGCAGATCGCCTTGAACTTGGCCTCATCGGCCTTCTTGAGCGCGGCCATCGACGCATTGGCTTCGCACGGGGGGGTCATCAGCAGCTCACCGAGCGCATCGCGCGTGCCCGAGGTCGGCGGCGGGCCGTAGACCCTGATCGGGATCGCCGGGAGGCTGCCGTTGACGTCCTTCCAGGACTTCGCCCGGTTGGGTTTGCCGTAGGGAGTCTTGGCGATCGCCAGGTAGATGTCGCGCTGACTGATGTTGCTGAGCGGGCTGGCCTTGGCAGTCGCGAGGGTCACGCCGTCGAGGCCGACCTGGATCTCGGTGATCTGGGTGACGCCGTTCGAAGCGCACAGCTTGGCCTCCGACGCCTTCATCCGGCGCGAGGCATTCTCGACGTCGGGGAAGCGCTCGCCGACGCCGGCGCAGAACAGCTTCATCCCGGCGCCGGTGCCGGTCGATTCGATGATCGGCGTGCCGAGCCGCGGATTGACGCGGGCAATTCGCTCGGCGACGATCTTCGCGAACGGATAGACGGTGGACGAGCCGACCGCGCGCATCTGAGTGCGGGCGTCGGCCTGTGCTGAAATGCTGAACGCCATCACCGCGGTGGCGGCGAGGCCGAGAGATTTGTAGGTCATGCTGGCGTACCCCGATCACGCGGACCGACGAGTTCGTCCGCAGATTCCAATGCTAAAATAGACCCGCGACAGCGATTTGACGCTGTTGTTTCAGTTCGATGACAACAAGTCGCGATTTCAGGCTTCGGCGTCGAGCGAATAGCCGGCCGAGCGGACCGTCCGAATCAGGTCTGTCCGGCCGCCGTTGTTGAGTGCTTGGCGCAGCCGCCGGACGTGGACGTCGACGGTGCGGGTGTCGATGTCCGGATCGTGCGACCAAACAGCATCGAGCAGCCGCTCGCGCGAGAACACTCGGCCGGGATGCTCGAGGAAGTGCCGCAGCAGCCGGAACTCGGTCGGGCCGAGGGTGACCTGTTCGCCGCTGCGCCGGACCCGGTGGCCGGCGACGTCCATCTCGAGGTCGGCGTAGGCGAGTTGCTCGCCGGCGAGCGCCGGCCGCACCCGGCGAAGCACCGCGCCGACGCGGGCGACCAGCTCGCGCGGGCTGAACGGCTTGGTCACATAATCGTCGGCACCGGTCTCGAAGCCGCGTATGCGGTCGCTTTCCTCGCCCCGCGCGGTGAGGATGATGATCGGGGTGTTGGCGCTGGTCGCACGCCGGCGTAGCCGCCGGCACACTTCGATCCCGCTGATTCCCTCGATCATCCAGTCGAGGAGGATGATGTCTGGCTTCACCTCGTCGACCAGGATCAGCGCTTCCTCGCCGTCGCCGGTGCGGGTGACCGCATAGCCGGCGCGCTCGAAATGGAAGCTGACCAGGTCGGCGAGTGCGCGGTCGTCCTCGACCAGTAGGAGGCGGGCGTTGGCCATTTGCTTTACTTCGGCGACTTTCCGGGCCGGTCGGCCATGTGGTCGCCGGTCGCCGCATAATAGACCATTTCCGCGATGTTGGTCGCATGGTCGCCGACCCGCTCGAGGTTCTTGGCGACGAACAGAAGATGCGCCGCCTGGCCGATATTGTGCGGGTTTTCCATCATGTGCGTGAGCAGCGCGCGGAAGATCGAATCGTAGAAATCGTCGACCGCGTCGTCACGGACGCACACCTGGTATGCCGCCTCCGCATCGCGCGCCACGAACGCGTCGAGCACGTCATGGACCATGGCCGTCGCGATCCGCGCCATTTCCGGAAGCAGCGACAAGGGCTCGATCTTGCCGGCGCTCTCAAGCAAGGGAACGCGCTTGGCGATGCTCTTCGCATAATCGCCGATCCGTTCGACCACTCCGGAAATCTTGAGCGCCGCGACGACATCGCGAAGGTCGCCCGCCATTGGCGCTCGAAGCGCGATCAGCTGGACCGCGCGGCGTTCGGCTTCGACCTCGAGCGCATCGAGCTTCTTGTCGTCGGCGACCACGCGTTCCGCGCCCTCGACGTCACGCTGGACGAGGCAGCGCATCGCCTCGCCGATGGCATGCTCAGCAAGCCCGCCCATCTCGCTGATGAGTGCGCGCAGGCGATCGATGTCCTCATCGAACGCCTTGATCGTGTGCCCGCTGGTCTGCTGCATTGGTCCTGCTCCGATCAGCCGTACCGGCCGGTGATATAATCCTGGGTCCGCTGCTGGTGCGGATTGGTGAAGATCTCGCTGGTCTTGCCATATTCGACCAGCTCGCCGAGGTGGAAGAACGCGGTGCGCTGGGACACGCGCGCGGCTTGCTGCATGTTGTGGGTGACGATCGCGATTGCGTAGCGGCCGCGCAGCTCGTGGATCAGCTCCTCGATCTTGGCGGTCGCGATCGGGTCGAGCGCCGAGCAGGGCTCGTCCATCAGGATCACTTCCGGATCGACCGCGATCGCTCGGGCGATGCACAGCCGTTGCTGCTGGCCGCCCGACAAAGCGGTGCCGCTTTCCTGCAGCCGGTCCTTGACCTCGTCCCACAGCCCGGCGCGCTTCAGCGAATTTTCGACGATGTGCTCGAGCTCGGCCTTGGAGTTGGCAATGCCGTGGATTTTCGGCCCGTAGGCGACGTTGTCGAAAATCGACTTGGGGAATGGATTGGGCTTCTGGAACACCATTCCAACGCGGGCGCGGAGCTGGACCACGTCCATCGCTGCCGAGGTGATGTCCTCGCCGTCGAGCTCGATCGTCCCCACCACCCGCGCCGACGGGATCGTGTCGTTCATCCGGTTGAGGCAGCGCAGGAAGGTCGACTTGCCGCAGCCAGACGGTCCGATGAAGGCGGTGACCAGATCGTCATATATTTTGATCGAGACGTCCTTCAGCGCCTGCTTGTCGCCGTAGAACACGCCGACCTTGTCGGCCGACATCTTGG
This sequence comes from Sphingomicrobium sp., assembly GCA_035637935.1. Lineage (GTDB taxonomy): Bacteria > Pseudomonadota > Alphaproteobacteria > Sphingomonadales > Sphingomonadaceae > Sphingomicrobium. The sequence goes on along the minus strand of DASRAY010000076.1, from coordinate 975 downwards.
GCTCGCGTCCGGTGTCGATCGCCGCGACCGAGGAGTCCCTGACGGGTTGCGACACGTCGATCGCCGGCACGGGCGCGACGGCGGGGCTGGTCTCGTCCGTCACGGTCGCTGGTCCCTCGCGATTGGCGTCCGCCGCGATCGCCGCCGAGGTCGTCGGCACCGGCGTCGTAGGAGTCAGCGGCATTTTCTCTTTCATATCCATCACCAGCGGCGCTCGAAGCGGTTGCGAAGGTAGATTGCGAGGCCGTTCATGAGGAGCATGAACAGCAGCAGCACGATGATCGCCGCGCTGGTCTTCTCGACGAAGCTGCGATCGACTTCGTCCGACCACAGGAAGATCTGGACTGGAAGCACGGTCGCGGGATCGCTGATCCCGCCCGGCGGCGCGGCGACGAACGCGCGCATGCCGATCAGCAGCAGCGGCGCCGTCTCGCCGAGCGCGCGAGCGACTCCGATGATCGTGCCGGTGAGGATCCCGGGGAGCGCCAGCGGCAGGACGTGGTGGAAGGTCACCTGAAGCTTCGACGCGCCGACCCCGAGCGCGGCCTCGCGAATCGACGGCGGCACCGCGGTGAGCGCGGCGCGCGACGCGATGATGATAACGGGCAAGGTCATCAGACAGAGCACGAGCCCGCCGACCAACGGCGCGGATCGCGGCAGCCCGAACTCGTTGATGAAGAGCGCGAGCCCGAGTAAACCGAACACGATCGACGGCACCGCGGCAAGGTTATTGATATTGACCTCGATGAGGTCCGTCTAGCGGTTGCGCGGTGCGAATTCCTCGAGATAGAACGCCGTTGCGACGCCGAGCGGAAAGGACAGCACGAGAGTCACGAGCAGCATGAAGAAGGAGCCGACCGTTGCGCTCCAAATGCCCGCGAGCTCGGCGTCGCGCGAGTCCCCGGACAAGAAGAAGTAACGATTGAATTTCTCGGCAACGCGCCCTTCGCCCTCGAGGCGCGAGAGCCATTCGAG
>DASRAY010000075.1:0-6197 GCA_035637935.1 Sphingomicrobium sp. | reverse complement strand
TTGGCGCTAGTCCCGGCGAACAGTCAGGCATGCGTGCCTTTCTCGACGGTTGATTTTGCCTTTGGAAGCGTCCGGCTCGATCGCGCTGATCTTGTGGAGATCAGAGACGTCGCCAGGAAATTTCGAGCGACATCTGATTCTCGGGTTAGTGTGATGGCGCAAAGCGACGGATCGAGGGCGAACCTGCGGCTCTCGCACCGTCGCGCCGACGTCGTGAAAGCCGCATTAATTCGCTTGGGGGTCCCTGCCGCCAAGATAGACGTTGAGACGCTCATCGGGCGCAAAGCTTTGGTTATGGGCGATGGTTACGCCCGGTGGGTTCATTTGGAAGTAACCGCCGCACCGACTTGCTGAGCGTCACTGTCGGCCTGCTAGAAGGGAATCGACCACGCTGGGATCGGCCAGCGTCGACGTATCGCCGAAGCCTTCGGTCGCGCCTTCGGCGATCTTGCGCAGGATGCGGCGCATGATCTTGCCCGAGCGGGTCTTGGGCAGGGCCGCGGTGAAGTGGATCTTCTCGGGCGCGGCGAGGGCGCCGATGTCGTGGCGGACCTCCTGGACCAGCTCCTTGCGCAGCGCGTCGCTGCCCTCCTCGCCAGCGTTCAGGGTGACGTAAGCGTAGATCGCGCTGCCCTTGATGTCGTGGGGGTAGCCGACGACCGCGGCCTCGGCGACCTTGGGGTGCGAGACGAGCGAGCTTTCGACCTCGGCCGAACCGACGCGGTGCCCCGAGACGTTGATCACGTCGTCGACCCGGCCGGTGATCCAATAATAGCCGTCCTCGTCGCGGCGGCAGCCGTCGCCGGTGAAATATTTCCCGCGATAGGTCGTGAAATAGGTTTCGAAGAAGCGCTGGTGGTCGCCCCACACGGTGATCATCTGCCCGGGCCAGGAGGCGGTCAGGCAGAGGTTGCCGCTGACCGCGCCGTCGAGCGTCCGCCCTTCCGCATCGACCAACTCGAGCCCGATGCCGGGCAGCGGCTTGGTGGCCGAGCCGGGCTTGGCCGCAATCGCGCCGGGAACCGGCGCGATCATCGCGGCGCCGGTCTCGGTCTGCCACCAGGTGTCGACGATCGGGCAGCGGCCGTCGCCGACCACATTCCAGTACCATTCCCACGCGTGGGGATTGATCGGCTCGCCGACCGTGCCGAGCAGGCGCAGCGACTGGCGCGAATGGCGCTTGACCCAGTCGTCGCCCTCGCGCTCGAGGGCGCGGATCGCGGTCGGCGCGGTGTAGAAAATGGTCACCCCGAGCCGGTCGACGGTTTCCCAGAAGCGGCCGAAGTCGGGGTAATTGGGCACGCCGTCGAACATGATGCTGGTCGCGCGCAGCATTAGCGGGCCGTAGACGACGTAGCTGTGGCCGGTGATCCAGCCGATGTCGGCGGTGCACCAGAAGATGTCGCCGTCTCGATAATCGAACACCCAGTCGAAGGTCGTCGCGGCCCACACGGCATAGCCGCTGGTCGAGTGGACGACACCCTTGGGCTTCCCGGTCGAGCCCGAGGTGTAGAGGATGAACAAAGGGTCCTCGGCGTTCATCACCGCCGGCTCGCAGTCGGTGGCGAGGCCGTCGCGAACGGCGGAGTAGGAGACGTCGCGGCCGTCCTTCAGCGGCACGTCGGCGCCCGTGCGGGTGACGACGATGACGGTCGCCACGTCGCCTTCCTCGAGCGCCTGGTCGACGTTGCGCTTCAGCGGAATCTTCTTGCCGCCGCGCACGCCCTCGTCGGCGGTGATCACGCAGCTGGCGCCGCAATCGGCGATCCGCCCGGCGACGCTCTCCGGCGAAAATCCGCCGAACACGACCGAATGGATCGCGCCGATGCGGGCGCAGGCGAGCATCGCCGCCGCCGCCTCGGGGATCATCGGCAGGTAGATCATCACCCGGTCGCCGCGCCTGATCCCGCGCTGCAGGAGCAGGTTGGCGAAGCGGCAGGTCTCCTCGTACAGCTCGCGATAGGTGATCGCGCGGCCGTGACCCGGCTCGTCGGCCTCGAAGATCAAAGCGGTCTTGTCGCCATGCTCGGCGAGGTGGCGGTCGAGGCAGTTGACCGACAGGTTCAATTCGCCGTCGGCGTACCAGGCGATGCGGAAATCGGCTTCGTCGTACGACCAGTCGCCGGCCTTGGTCGGGAATTTATTCCAGGTCAGCCGCCTGGCCTGGTCGAGCCAGAAACGGTCGGGGTCGGCCCGCGCCAGATCGTTCAGCTCGGCGAGTTCGCGCGGGCCGATCCGGAACCCTTCGGGGACGGGATAGACCTCCTGGCTCACAGCCCCTGGCCCATGTCGATCACGAAGCGATAGCGGACGTCGTTCTTGAGCAATCGCTCATAGGCCTCGTTGACCTGGTCCATGCGGATGAACTCGACGTCGGGGTAGATGTCCTGGGCGGCGCAGAAATCGAGCATCTCCTGGGTCTCGGGAATGCCGCCGATCGCCGAGCCACCGACCGCGCGGTTCCACCAGATCAGGCTGGCGCCGCGGAACGGCGGCATCTCATTGAGCGCGCCGACGATAACCATGCGGCCGGAGCGGCCGAGCAGCTGCAGATAGGGGTCGATCTCGTGGCTCACCGGAATCGTGTTGAGGATGAAGTCGAAGCGCGTCGCCGCGGCCTGCATCTGCGCCGCGTCGGTCGAGATGATGACGTCGTGCGCGCCGAGCTTGCGCGCGTCCTCGCCCTTGCTCGGCGTGGTGGTGATCATCGTGACGTGGGCGCCCAATGCCGCGCCGAGCTTGACCCCCATGTGGCCGAGCCCGCCGAGGCCGACGACGGCCATCTTGGTGGTCGGACCGACATCATATTGCCGCAGCGGCGAGTAGGTCGTGATGCCCGCGCACAGCAAGGGCGCGACGCGCGACTCGTCCATCCCGTCGGGCACCTTGAGTACGAAGTGATCGCGGACGACGATATGGTCGGTATATCCGCCCTTGGTGTTCTCGCCAGTGTGGCGATCCGGGCTGTTGTAGGTCTGCGTGCAGCCTTCGCGGCAGAAGACTTCCCAGCCGGCCAGGCACTGATCGCAGGTCATGCAGCTGTCGACCATGCAGCCGACCGCCACCAGGTCGCCAACACCGTGCCGCGTTACCTCGCTGCCAATGCCGGTGACCCGTCCGACAATCTCGTGGCCTGGGATGGCGGGACGGGCTGGCTCGCCCCAATCGCCACGAACGGTGTGCAAATCGGAGTGGCAAATACCGGCGTAGGTGATCTTGATTGAGACGTCGTCGGGCCGCAACGCGCGCCGCTCGAACTCGATCGGTTGAAGCGGCTGATCCGACGCATAGGTCCCCCAGCCCTTGGCCCTGGTCGGCTGGTTCGTGGCCTCAGAAAGGTCGGTCGGTTCCGCGGTTGTGGCCATGAGAGCCTCCTATCGTGAGCGTTCCAGTACGCGCCTGGCCTGCACGAGGTGCGGGCGATCGACCATCTTGCCGTCGACCGACAAGACTCCCGCGTCGGGCTGTGCCTCGAACGCGGCGACGATCGCCGCGGCGTGGGCGATGTCGTCGGCGGACGGAGTGAAGGCGGCGTTGATCACCGCCACCTGGTCGGGGTGGATGGCGAGCTTGCCGGTGAAGCCCTCGCGTCGCGCCGCCTCGGCTTCTGCCTTCAGGCCGGCTTCGTCCTTGAAATCCGCGAAGACGCCGTCGATCGGCTGGACCCCGGCCGCCACGGCCCCCGCAAGGCACAGCGAGCGGGCGAGGCGGTAGGTGAAGCTCAGGCTCCCGTCGGAATCATATTTGGACGACGCGCCGAGCGCGGCCGACAAATCCTCGGCGCCCCAGCTCATCGCCGCTAGCGGCGACTTCGGGTCGCGATAGGACAGGAGGCCGAACAGGCTTGCCGCGGTCTCGGTGACGATCGCGTGGATCGGGATGTTGCCGGTGCGGTGGGCGAGCTCGATCACGTCCCACCCGCCTTCCGACTTGGGCAGGACGATGCCGGTGACATAGGCGCTGCCGATCAGCGTCAGATCGTCCTTGTGATATTCGCTGCCGAGCGGGTTGACCCGGACCCACCATTCGGGGCCGTTGGAACGCCTGGGCAGGCCCTTGAGGATGTCGCGCGCGGCCGCCTTCTGCGCCGGGGCGACGCTGTCCTCGAGGTCGAAAATGATCGCGTCGGCCGCGCTGTCCAGCGCCTTGGCAATCTTCCGCTCGCTGTCGGCCGGGACGAACAGCCAGGAGCGGGGCTCGGCCATCTACGGCTTCTTCAGCAACAACGCGGTGCGGGTGCACTCGCACACCAGCTCGTCGCGCTGGTTGAAGCTGCGGTGCGCCCAGGTGACGATCCCGGCGTTGGGCCGCGAGTTGCTGTCGCGCACGGCAATGCACTCGCTCTCGCTGCGCAAAGTGTCGCCGACGAACACCGGGTTGGGGAATTTGACCGCATCGTAGCCGAGGTTGGCGACGAGCGTGCCGAGGGTCGTATCCTCGACGCTGACTCCGATCATCAGCCCGAAGGTGAAGATCGAATTGACCAGCGGCCGGCCAAACTCCGACCTGGCCGCGGCCTCATGGTCGAGGTGCAGCGGCTGCGGGTTGTGGGTCAGCGTCGTGATGAGGATGTTGTCGGTTTCGGTGACGGTGCGCCGGACCGCGTGCGCGACCCTGTCGCCGACCTGCCACTCGTCGAAATAGCGCCCTGGCATGCCGCTGCTCTAGGCGAGCGCGCGCCTGCTTCCAAGTCAGTCGATTTTGGTGCGGGTCAGCCGGGCCTTGAGGTCGGACATGCCGATGCGCTCGACGGCGCCGGGCGGGTCGCTCGAACAGATCACGCTCGCGATGTGGCCGAGGATCTGGCCGACGATGTCGACCGCCTGCAGCGCCGTCATGTGGCGCGCGACGATCAGGCCGTCGCTCGCCAGCTCGTCGCCCATCACGTCGAGCATCCGCCGGGTGTAATCGAGCTCCTCGGCGAGGCGCAGCAGCAGTGGGTCGCTGGTCGGGACCAGCGCCTGGGGCAGCGGCGGCGGGTCGCGGCGGATCGAGCGCCGGCCCTTGGGCTCGGCGCGGAACTCCGCCTGAATCACGTCGCATCGAGCCTGCGTCTGCTCGGCCGCCTTGTGCCAGAAACTGGTCATTGTCCCCTCGCCAGGGGCAGCGATTTAGGCCGAGGAGGTTAAGGATTCGGGGAAGGTTGCTCCATTTCGGAGCAAGATTTCCGCCACGGCCTCGGTGATCGCGGCGCCGTCGAGCCGGTAGACGGCATAGAGGTCGGCGAGGGTCCCGGTCTGGCCGAATTTCTCCACGCCGAGCGGGGCGACGCGCTGGCCGAGCACCCCGCCGAGCCACGAGAGGGCGGCCGGAGCGGCATCGGCGATCGTGACCAGCCCCGCGCCGGGCGCCAGGGCGGACAGCAGTGTCTCGACGTGGCTGGCTTGGCGTTGACCATGCCAGCGGCCGGCGTGGGCGGCGGTCCAGCCGCGGTGCAGCAGGTCGGGCGAGGTGACGGCGAGCAGGCCGAGGCCGGGGATGTCCGGCGCGAGCTCGGCCCAGGCGGCGAGCGCTTCGGGCATGACCGCGCCCATCGCGACGATCGCCGCCTCGGCGGCGGCGCCGGGCTCGCGCAGCCAGTAGCCGCCGGCGAGCGCACCCTCGCGCCAGCCGTCGTCCGAACGCTCGACCTGGGCGATGCCGCGAGTCGACAGGCGGAGGTAGGTGCTCTCGCCGGCGGGGTCGTCGATCAGCCGGAACGCTTCCGCCATCATCGCCGCCAGCTCGTCGGCATAGGCCGGCTCGTAATGGCGCAGGCCCGGCTGGCCGAGCGCGATCAGCGGCGGGTTGATCGACTGGTGGGCGCCGCCTTCGGGGCCGAGCGTGATCCCGCTCGGGGTGGCGACGAGCAGGAAGCGGGCATCCTGGTAGCAGGCGTAGTTGAGCGCATCGAGGCCGCGGGCGATGAACGGGTCGTAGAGCGTGCCGATCGGGAACAGCCGCTCGCCGAACAGGTCGCCGGCGAGGCCGGCAGCGGCCAACATCAGGAAAAGATTGGATTCCGCGATGCCCAGCTCGATGTGCTGGCCCTTATTTGTCGCTGACCATTTTTGCGTAGATGCAATTTTTTCGTTCGCAAAAATATCGGCGATTTCGCTCCGCCGGAACAGCCCGCGCTGGTTGACCCAGGCGCCGAGGTTGGTCGAGACGGTGACGTCGGGCGAGGTGGTGACGATTCGCTCGGCGAGCTCGCCGCC
>DASRAY010000074.1:0-11553 GCA_035637935.1 Sphingomicrobium sp. | reverse complement strand
AGAAGGATTCGGAAAAGGCGGAAATCGAAATCGAACGCCGCCAGCTCGCGTCAAACCCCCGTGGCGGTCTGACACAGCTGGCCGGATTGATCGCGGCACGAGGGATCGACCCTGAACTGGCGCACCAGGTGGCCGTCCAGCTCAGTGAGAAGGATCCGCTGACCGCCCATGCCCGGCTCGAGCTCGGGATCGATCCTGGGGCTCTGACGAACCCTTGGCACGCGGGCATTTCTTCGATGATCGCGTTCACCCTCGGAGGCCTCGTCCCGCTGGTCGCCTTTCTCGTGTCGCCGCACGCGATGGAAGTTGCGATAACGGCGACGGCCGTTGCCGTGGCGCTCGCCGCGACGGGCACTGTTTCGGCGAAGTTGGGTCGTGCGCCGATAGCTCGGGCGGCCTTCCGCACGATGGCCGGAGGCATAGCCGCGATGGGGATCAGCTATGGGATCGGCGCCGTGATCGGAGTACGTGTGTAGCGGCTTGGCGGCTCGGGTGGTGAAGATAGCGCTTTGTTGAGCATCGTCGGGTCCGGACGACTCATCTTGAGGGAAGCCGTTCTCGGCCGCCGGCTTCGGTAACAAGATGCGGGAATGGTGCGACCAGGCGGGTCTGCCTCACTGCACGGCGCACGGGCTGAGGAGGCCGGTGCGCGCCGCGCCGCGGAGCAGATGGCAGGCAACCAGGGAATCAAAGCGGTGGGCGGCTGGAGCGGCGATGCAGAAGTGGCAATCTACACTTCCGCAGTGGACCAAGCCGCACTCGCCGAAGCGACCTTGAAGCGCGTGATCGCGGCCGATTTGGCTAACCTTGAGGACGGGTTAGCCAAATTAGGCGAGAAAGCACCTGAAAATAAACGATAACCCAGCAAAGGTGGTGACCCCTACGGGACTCGAACCCGTGTTTTCGCCGTGAGAGGGCGACGTCCTGGACCGCTAGACGAAGGGGCCAAACCCCCGGACCTGATCCGGGGGAGGGCGCCATATGTGAGCGGATCGCCCGCTAGTCAATCACGGCGCTGCGCTCGACGACCAGTGGACATGCCTGATCTTCCAGCCGCGGTTCGTCCGCTGCAGGATCATCGTTTCGGTGCTCATGCGGTCGATCGCCCTGCCCCGAAACGTGCCGTTCAACCGACCCTCGCTCGCCACCCAGGCCACGCCGCCGACCGACCGGCTCGCTCGCCGGGTCATCGTCGTCCGGACGGCCTTCGCGAATTCGGCGTCGGCCGGGAGATGACGGGCCGCATATTCGGCCTTGCTCCGCTCGGCGTGGCCTTCCTCGAAGATCAGCGCATCATCGGCTAGAAGCGCCGCCGCCCCGGCCGTATCGCCTTTAGCCAGGGCGGCGTGAAAGGCGTCGACCACCGCTTCCGGGCCGGTGGCGGCGCTCGCGCTGGTCCCGACGGCTAGTCCAAGAGCGGCGATTGCAACCAGTCCCCGCATGCGCTTCTCCCCTAATCGAGCTGGAGTCGGACGAAGCCCATCGTTCCGACCGGTTTGTGTCCACCATAGGACGGCGCCAGCGCGTCCGGAACGAAATTGACCGCGAGCAGGCCGCCGAGGCCGAGCGAAAAATGCTCGGCGACCGCGAAGTCTCGGACCGCGCCGAGCGAGACCTTGCCGACCCGGTAGGCCGGCCCGTCCTCGATGTTCGTGAGTTCGCGATTCTCGGTCATCTCGCCGCGGCCGAACACGGTCCAGTTCGCGTGCTTGAGCGAAGCTTCGGCGACATAGGCGTCGTCGTTATGGCCGTGCGCGCTCTTGCGGCCCCAGGCGATCGTTCCAGCGAGCTTCCAGCCGGGCGCGATCTCGGTGGCGTACAGAGCGCTCGCCGACCAGCGCTTCTGATCGACTCCGGGCTCGAGCTGCTCGGGATCCTCGAAATGGCCCCAGCTCCCCTGGAGCGACAGGGTTCGCGTCGGATTCCACGACAGCCGAACCGCGGTCGAATCGAGCGGGCCGGTCTCGATGTTCCAGCGATGTTGGTCGGGCTCGCGCCCGTTGAACCGGCTGACTTCGAGCTTCAAGCGATCGAGCACGATCCCGCCGGTCACGACTCCGAAGCTGATGTGCGTCGAGTCGAGCCAGTGATGGCTGATCGGAGCTTCGGGCGAATCGAGGATGGCTTCGCGGTGCATGAACGCCGGCGGACCGAACGCCGGCTCACCCGGCAGGCCCGCGTAGAGAAAGACGCTGCTCTTCCGGCTCAAATTCTGGGAGACCGACGCCGACAGCTCCATGAAGAAATCGTGCGGATGCTGCCGGTCGATCAGGCGGTCGGTGCCGTTGGCCGTCTCCCCGCTGGCCAGCAGCAAGGGATAGCCTCGCTTGCCCATCAGGGGGTCGGGGCTCAGCATCGCCTTGAACTGCAGCGTGCCGTCACCGACCTGCCGTCGCGCCATTCCCATCAGCATTCCGGATGCGAATGCCTTGTCATCGCCGCGCGGTCCGGACTGGTGGTCGTAGACGAGGTTGAGCACGCCGTGCGCCATCAGCGTCCAGTCGCCGTTCATGACGTGCAGCCCGGTATGTTCGGATGCATCCGGCTGCCACGCCGTGCCGGAGGATTCGCGCTCCATCGGATAGGAGCCCAGTGCGCCGGTCATCGCCATCTGATGGCCCGCATGCTCCCCATGCTCCGGCGGCATCTGGCCCATCTGCCCGTGATCCATTTGCGAATGGTCGATCGGCATCGGACCGGGCTGGCCCGAAGTGCCGCCATGCTTCATCGGCATGGTCATGCCGTCCATTCCCGATTTTTCTGGCTCGTGGGCGGCATGGGTCACCGCCGGCTTGCGCTTGACCGGCGCGGCGGTTGCCGTCCTTGCCGCCGGCTTCTTATTCGCCGCTTTCTTCGCGGCGGCCTTCTTCTTTGCCGGCTTGGCCGCGGGCTTCGCCGGCATCGGCATCGCCATGCCCGGCATGTGCTGGGCGGCGACGGGCGCCGGCAGCGCGGCAAGCGCGATCGCGCTCGCCGTCACAGTGAGAATCGTCTTCACGAATTGATCTCCGCCGGAATGGGGCGCCCAGCGCGTGGACGCCCCACCCGTTCAGTTACTGGGCCGGACGATGCTCGGCATCATGGCCTTCATGCTTGGCCATGTCCTTGCAGCAATCCTTGCAGCAGTCCTTCTTCGCTTCCTGCTGCCCGTGCTGCATCCCGGCCATCGGCATGTCAGCCGGCGGAGCGGGTTGGGCCGCGACGGCCGCGGCGACAATCAATGTGATCATTGCTGTTCTCCTGAATTCGAATGTTGGATTTCGAAGCGTCAGGAGCGCTTTGGAGGAGGGGTCGCCGTGTCCGGGTGAAGCCCGTGAAGCCGTTGGGCGGCGTCGGGCCGATCGGGTGCGCGGGCGATCCGCACCGGTTCGCCTTGCCCGATGTCGCCAGCCGGAAGCGCGGCCGAGCAAGCCATCGTGCACTCGACGAACCCGGCCTTGCCGCCGTGGTCCGGCACCTGCTCCGGACAATGCGACATCGGCATCACCGCTTGCGGCGAGTGACTCGTTGCGGCGGCCGGAGTCATGCCGAACGGCATGAACAGCACGGCAAGCAGCAGGACCATTCGCCAGAGCATCACGAATCCCGGTCGCGCTCGCTCAAGAAGCGCATCAGCTCGGCGAGGGTCGATTCCATCTGGTCCTGCATCTGCCCGACCAGCTCGTTCTCGCGCATCCCGACGTGGTCGAGCGGCTTGGAATAGCTTTCGGAGAAGGCCTGGAGGTCCTCGCGGTCGAACACGCCCTTGGCGACCAGCTTGGCGAGGATCACGAGCAGGCCGTTGGTGTTGGCGATGGTGCCCGCGACCAACGCCTCGTCGACCATCGACAGGCTCTTGTCCTCGCTGTCAACCTCGTCGGTCTGCTCTTCAAGGGGAATCATCGCGCTATCTTTGAGCGGGCGGCACGAATTGGGCAAGCCTTGACCAGGCGATCGCCTTGTCGGCGAAGCCTCGCGTGTTCGCCGCGCTCGACGACGGCAGGTCGATCAACGTGACCTGCGCGGGCGGCTCGCCGATCAGCTGCCGGCCGATCCGGGCGGAGGTCGAGCCGTTGAACGCGATCGCCCGAAGCTCCCGGAAGTCGTGCAGCAAATGCTCGATCCGGTTGTGCTCGGCGGCGCTGATCGCCTGGTCGAGGCTGCCGCTTCGGCTGGCCGAGGCGATCACGTCCCACAGCCCGATGCGGCGGTCGGCCAGCCGTTCGAGCCGCTGCGCATAATCGAGCGGCTGGAGCTCCTCGCCGATCGCGTCGCCGAGCAGTCGCCAGAACTGGTTGGTCGGGTGCGCATAATAACGCCGGGCGGCGAGCGAGGCGTCGCCGGGCAGGCTGCCGAGGATGAACAGCCGGGCGTCCGACGGCGCGATCGGCGGCAGCCCGAATTTGACGCCCACAGCAAATCCCCTACAGCCGCGCCCGGTGGACCCCAAAGACCTTCGCGTGGCCCTGTTCTCGGGCAATTACAATTACGTCCGCGACGGGGCCAACCAGGCGCTCAACCGCCTGGTCGGCTACCTCCTGCGCCAGGGCGCGCAGGTCCGCGTCTATTCGCCGACCACCGACACGCCGGCGTTCGCGCCGACCGGCGACCTGGTCAGCGTGCCGGCGCTGCCGATCCCCGGACGGTCGGAATATCGGCTGCCGCTGGCGCTGATCGGGCGCGTGCGGCGCGACCTCGCCGAGTTCAACCCCAACGTCGTCCACGTTTCGAGCCCCGACATCGTCGGCCATCGGGCGGTCACCTGGGCGCGGCGGCGGAAGATCGCGGCGGTCGCCTCGGTCCACACCCGCTTCGACACCTACTGCGCTTATTACGGCCTGCAGTTCCTCGAGCCGCTCGCCCGCAACATCATGCGCCGGCTCTACCACCGCTGCGAAATCGTGATGGTCCCCGCGGAATCGACGGCGGCGATCCTGCGCGCCCAGCGCATGAACCGCGACATCACGACCTGGACCCGCGGCATCGATCGCGAACAGTTCAACCCCGGGCGCCGCGACCTCGAATGGCGGCGCGGCAAGGGAATCGCCGACGACGAGGTCGTCGTCGCCTTCCTCGGCCGGGTCGTGATGGAAAAGGGCCTCGACGTCTTCGCCGACGCGATCCACGCGCTCGAACGGCGCGGCGTCGCGCACCGCGTCCTCGTCATCGGCGAGGGCCCGGCGCGGCCGTGGTTCGAGCAGCAGCTGCCGAATGCCCTGTTCCTCGGAGAGGTGACCGGAACGGAGCTGGCGCGGGCCCTGGCCAGCGCGGACATCCTGCTCAACCCCTCGACCACCGAGGCGTTCGGCAATGTGACCGTCGAAGCCATGGCCTGCGCCTTGCCGGTCGTGGCGGCGATTTCGACCGGCTCGACCAATATCGTGCGCAACGGAACCACCGGGGCTCTGGTCACCCCCGACGACCCCGAAGAGTTCGCCGACGCGCTCGAACGCTACATCCGCGACCCCGAGCTGCGCCGCCGCCACGGCGAGGCCGGGCTCGCCGTCGCCCAGACCATGGACTGGGACACGATCAACTCGGCCGTGATCCGCGCCTACGAGCGCGCGATCGACAAGCGCGAGCGCCTGACCCGGCTGACGGGGCGGTAGCCCTCAGTTTTCCTCCCCATCGCCATGCGATGGGGAACTTGGTTACTCCTCGTCCGGCTCGTCTTTGCTCGGCTTGACCCGCTCGATCTTCTGCGCGGCCTCGTCGAGGATCGCGGCGACCTCGAGGAACAGATCCTCGTCGAACCCCTCGGCCTTGAGCCGGTGGCCCAGCGCGGTCATCAGATTCTTGACCGCCCGGCCGATCGCCGGGCCAGCCATGTTCTCGCTTCGCGGCTTCAGGTCGGCGAGCCGCTCGAGCAGCGCCTCGATCTCGTCCGACCGCTCGTCGAGATGGGCGCGGCCCTCGTCGGTGACCTGGAACGACTTGCGCGGGCCCTCGCCCGGCGCCTCGTCGATCAGCCCCATGTCCTGGAGCAGAGTCAGCGTCGGATAGACCACCCCCGGGCTCGGCGCATATTCGCCGCCGGTCAGCTCCTCGATCGCGCGGATGAGGTCGTAGCCGTGGCGCGGCTCGTCGGCGATCAGCTTGAGCAGCACGAGGCGCAGCTCGCCCGATTCGAACATCCGCCGGGTGCGCCGGCCGCGCCGGCCGCCGCCGCCCCAACCGTCGCTGTCGAAGTCGAAATTGAATGGGCCCCAGGCGCCCTGCCAGCCGCGCCCGCCGCGCATCGCCATCAGAGCTTCCGGGAGATTGAACTCGAACCGCCCGCGCGATCCGCAGCCATGATGATGTCGTGACATTCAGTCCTCCTTAGATGTGTCTAAGATATATCTTAGCTGCATCGAAGACAAGCGCCCGCGTGCATTTTCGCGTGGCGAATCTATGGTGCGGCCGATGGCTGACCTGTTTGCCGACGAGGATATTGCGGCCAAGCCGGCCGACGCCCCGAGCGCGGCCGCGCCGCTCGCCGACCGGCTGCGGCCGAAGGCGCTCGACGAGATCGTCGGCCAGGAACATCTGACCGGCCCGGACGGCGCGATCGGGCGGATGGTCGCGGCCGGCAAGCTCGCCTCGATGATCCTGTGGGGGCCGCCCGGGACCGGCAAGACCAGCATCGCGCGGCTGCTCGCCGACGCGGTCGGCCTGCGCTTCGTCGCCATCTCGGCAGTCTTTTCCGGCGTCGCCGACCTCAAGAAGATTTTCGCCGACGCGCGGCAGATGGCCAGGGCCGGGCAGCACACCCTGCTGTTCGTCGACGAGGTCCACCGCTTCAATCGCTCGCAGCAGGACGGCTTCCTGCCCTATGTCGAGGACGGCACGGTGACCCTGGTCGGGGCGACGACCGAGAACCCGAGCTTCGAATTGAACGCCGCCCTGCTGTCGCGCTGCCAGGTGCTGATCCTGCGGCGCCTCGATCATGACGCGCTCGACGAGCTGGTGCGGCGCGCCGAGGCGCTCGAGGACCGGCCGCTCCCGGTCACGCCCGCGGCGCGCGAGGCGCTGATCGCCAGCGCCGACGGCGACGGCCGCTTCCTCCTCAACCAGGTCGAGACCCTGTTCGCGATCGACCTCGCGGCGCCGCTCGGCCCCGCCGAGCTATCCGACCTCCTGCACCGTCGCGTTCCCGTCTATGACAAGGATCGCGAAGGCCATTACAACCTGATCAGCGCGCTGCACAAAAGCCTGCGGGGGTCGGACCCGCAGGCCGCGCTTTATTATCTCGCGCGGATGCTGGTGGCGGGCGAGGAGCCGCTGTACGTGCTGCGGCGGCTGACCCGCGCCGCGGTCGAGGACGTCGGCATGGCCGACCCCAATGCCCTGCTGCAATGCCTCGCGGCGAAGGAAATGTACGACTTCCTCGGCTCGCCGGAGGGCGAGATCGGGATCGTCCAGGCGTGCCTGTACCTCGCCACCGCGCCCAAATCGAACGCCACCTACCTGGCGCAGAAGAAGGCCTGGGCGGCGGCCAGGGAGACCGGCTCGCTGATGCCGCCGATGCACATCCTCAACGCCCCGACCAAGCTCATGAAGACGGTCGGCTACGGCAAGGGCTATGCCTACGACCACGATGCCGACGAGGCCTTCTCCGGCCAGGATTACTGGCCCGAGGAGATGGCGGCGCAGGCGCTGTACGAGCCGACCGACCGCGGCTTCGAGGCCAAGGTCCGCGAGCGGCTTGCTTATTGGGAGCAGCGGCGGAAAGAGCTGCAACAAACGCGCGGCGGCGAGGGTTAGTCCGCCCAGACGGAGGCTCGGACATGTATCAGGTCGACCAAGGCGCTTACTGGCAGGCCCAGCTCATCCATTGGGGACCGAAAGCCCTGATCGCTCTGCTGATCCTTGTCGCCACCTGGCTGGTCGCGCGGGCGGTGAAGTGGGTGCTTCAGAAAGCGATCGACAAGAGCCCGGCGCTGAAGAAGCACGTCACCGGCACGCCCGAGGAGACCGTCGGCCACCAGCTCGGGGTGATCGCCAAGCTGATCATCTGGCTGGTCGGCATTTTGGCCGCCCTGAAGTTCCTCGGCATCGGGCAGATCCTCGACCCGATCAATGCGCTGACGCTGGAGATCTTCCAGTTCCTGCCGAGCCTGCTGGCCGCCGGCCTGATCTTCTTCGTCGGCCTGATCGTCGCGCGGATCGTGAAACGGCTGGTCGAAACGGTGTTGGTCGCGAGCAACGTGGACGGGCTGATGGCCCGCATCGGGATCGGCGAAACCAGCGGCACTGTGCGCACCTCGCCCGACGCCGTGCCCGCGGGAACGACGCCCGGCGCCACTCGGTCGAGCCTTGCCAAGGCGGCGGGCATCCTGGTCTTTGCCTTGATCATCATTCCAGTTGCGATCGCCGCGCTGCAGGCGCTGGGCATCGCAGCGCTCGCCGGCCCGGCGACGGCGATGCTGACCCAGATTCTCGGCGCGATTCCCAACATCCTCGGCGCCGCGTTGTGGATTGGCATCGCTTTCGTCCTGGGCCGCTTCGTCAAATCGATCATCGAGGCGGTGCTCCCGCCGCTCGGCTTTGATGGTGCGATCCAGTCGACCGGGGTCGTTCCGAACAGCGCCTCTCCGTCGCGGATCGTCGCCAATGTTGCGATGATCGCGATCATCCTTGCGGCGTCGATCGAGGCCGCGCGTCAGCTCGGAGGCGGCGACATCGCGATCTTCCTCGCCCAGGTCACCGCGCTCGGCGGCAAGGTGATCTTCGGCTCGCTGATCATCGTCGTCGGCATCTTTCTTTCGAACATCATCGCCAAGCTGGTCGGTAGCGGCACCGGCGAGGGCGGCTTCGCGCAGACCATCGTTCGCTATGCGATCATCGCTTTGTTCACCGCGATCGGCCTCACCTTCATGGGCCTCGCCGACCAGATCGTGATGCTCGCCTTCGGGCTGATCCTGGGCTCGGCGGCCGTCGCCACGGCGCTCGCCTTCGGCCTTGGCGGCCGCGATGCGGCGGGCAGGATCGCCGATCATTGGGCCGACCGGTTTAGCGGCCCGCGGGCGCCCCCCGCCGCGCCCAAGCGCCTCCGCAGCGCACCGACCGAGGCCGACGACAGCCAGCCGCCGCTCGTATGACGCCGTGACCTTCGACGAGGCGATCGCCTTCGCCCTGACTCTGCCCGGCACCGAGCTGTCGACCAGCTACGGCAAGCCGGCGGTCAAGGTCGCGGCCAACGGCCGCGCCTTCCTGTTCCCGAGCCACGAGCCGGACACCAGCTTTGGCGTGGCGATCGACCTCGACACGATCGAGATCCTCAAGGCGACCGAGCCCGAAACCTACTGGCAGACCCCGCATTACGAAGGCTGGGAGGGCGTCCTGATCCGCTACGACGGCAAGGACCAGGACCGCGTCCGCGAGACCATCGCGCGGGCGCGCGACTGGATCGCCGCCAAGCCGAAGGCGCGGCCGCGTCGGAAGAAGGCCTAGCTCCTCCCTGTCGCGAAGCGATGGGGAGGGGGACCGCTCGGCGAAGTCGAGCGGTGGAGGGGTTTGGCGCCGACCCCTCCACCATCGAATCTTCGTTCGATGGTCCCCCTCCCCAGTGTTCGGCTAGGGAGGAGCGGTGACGAGGCACTTTCAATCCTTCATTGCCATCGACTGGTCCGGTGCGAAGGGGCGGCGCCATAAAGGCATCGCGATCGCCGAAGCGCGCGGCGACGGCGCGCCGCGGCTGGTCCGGCCGGAGCACATCTGGTCGCGCGAGGAGGTGCTGCGCTGGCTGGTGAAGCGCGCTGCCAGGGAGCCGACCCTGTTCGGCTTCGACTTCAGCTTCGCCCCCCCGATCGTCGAGCGCGGCGAATATCTGCGCGGTGAGCCCGGCGTACCGCGCACCGCGCGCGAGTTCTGGGCCTATGTCGACGCGCTGAGCGACGACGAGGACCTCGGCGCCGCGAGCTTCCTCGAAATCGCCCACCGCCGCCATTTCTATTTCGGCATCGCCGACGGGGTGAAGGCCGGCTTCATGCATTTCCGCCAGTGCGACCAGCGCCTCAACGCCCAGGGCGGCCGCAAGACCGCCTCGGCCTATGACGCGATCGGCGCCGCGCAGGTCGCCAAAGCGAGCTTCTCCGGCATGCGCCTGCTCCACCGGCTCGACGGTAAGGTCGCGATCTGGCCGATGGACCCGCTGCCGGCGGCGGGCAGCGCGGTGGTCGAAATCTATACCCGCATCTTCCTCCGCCGCGCCGGCATGGCGGGCGCCAAGCTGCGCTCGCGCGCCGCCCTCAACCTCGCGCTGACCGGCCTCGGCTCACCGCCGGCGCGGCTGCGCTTCGAGCCCAACGACCATCAGACCGATGCGCTGGTGACGGCGGCGGGAATGCGCGCGCTGGCGCTCCACGAGCCGCGCGCCTTCGCTCCGCAGGGGCTTACGCCCGCGATCGCTCGGAGCGAGGGCTGGACGTTCGGAATCTCGTGAACGAACGGGTTTAGTCGGGGCTGGCGCCGTGATGATGCTCGCCGTGGTCCACCGCCAATGCAAGGAGCGCGAGGAGGATGATGCTGGCGCCGATCAGCATCCACGTCGTGTCGGAGTTTCCGGTGCCATAATAGGCTGGCGGCGGCGGCGGCACGGCGTCCGGCTGCGCGGCAGCGGCGGCCGTGCCGGTCAGCATGCTCAGCGCCATCCACCCGTCGGCCTGGGCGGGCTGCGGCAGCGGAGCGCTCGCGGCGGCCGCCGCGGTCGAGCTCGCCACCAGCGAAACGGAAACGATTGCCGTCAGCAAAGCGCGGGCATGCCGCATTGACCTGTCTCCTCCAAACGACCGAGCGTCACGTTTCCTATAGCAGTTTTGCGCGATCAGACCAGCGGTCGCGCGCGACCCGACTTGCCCGACGGAAATGCGCCGGAAATTCCGTGCGTGGGGCAGCGGTTTTTCCCATAGGGCTAATGTCTGCTTTCGACCCATTGCGGACATAATCCGGTTCGCAGATATTCGGCCCGGTGAAGCGGCTTGCATTGTTCTTCCTCAGCGTCGCTGCAGCTGGATGTGTCGGTTCCACCCGGCCGCCCCGACTGGTGAGCGGACCAGTCGTTCTTCCAGAAGATTGGCCAGTCTTCGAAAGCCCGATGGGTGCCGAGGGCATTGTTCAGTTCACTCTCAACGTCGGGCCAGATGGCCGAGTGACCGGGTGCAAAATTGATCAGAGCAGCGGGTGGTATCAGCTCGACCAGGCCGCTTGTCGCGCTGCCACGAAACGTGCCCGGTTCATGCCTGCTCGGGACCCTCGTGGGCGGCCGATCCTGGGCACGTGGTCAAGCAAGGTGGTCTGGCAACTCCCCAATTGAAATTGCAATGTCCGCTTTCCACCCATTGCGGACACTAGGCGACGAAGCAACTTAGGCCTGCTCAGGATCGATCCTTGAGGAACGGGGCGACCAAGCCCTTTTCTTCCGCATACGCGGTCAGGCGATCTGCAAGGCCATCCGGATCGTCCCAAAACTGCTTGTCTAATCGCTCGAGGCGAGATGACTGCCGATGCCGCGTCAGAAACTCCGAAAGTCGGCGAATTTTGGAATCCATGATTCGCCATCGCTCTGCGCGATCACTGGGAGGCCCTGCGCTG
>DASRAY010000073.1:0-13622 GCA_035637935.1 Sphingomicrobium sp. | reverse complement strand
ATCCCCTCGCCCCCTTCAGGGGGAGAGGGAAGAGGCGCGTCAGCGCCGAAGGGAGAGGGGGCCGGTGAACTCCCCCCTCTCCCCGCTCAAGCTGCGCTTGAGTCGCCCTCTCCCCCTGACGGGGGTGAGGGGAGGACGTTGCGGCAGCTCGCGATGCAGGCGATCGCCGATACGCGGTTCGTGCCGGAGAAGGGCCGCAACCGGCTCGGGTCGATGGTCGAGGGGCGGCCGGACTGGGTGCTGAGCCGGCAGCGGGCGTGGGGGGTACCGATCGCTTTGTTCGTCGACAAGAAGACCGGCGAGCTGCTGGTCGACGATGAGGTCAACCAGCGCATCGTCGCGGCGGTGCGCGAGGGCGGCGTCGACGCGTGGGACCCCGAGAATGCGGCGCATCTCCTCGGCGAGACGCGAACCCCCGACGATTACGAGATGGTCGGCGACATCCTCGACGTGTGGTTCGACAGTGGCTGCACCCATGTGTTCACGCTGGAGAGCGGACACTGGCCCGAGCAGCGCTGGCCGGCCGACCTCTATCTCGAGGGCTCCGACCAACACCGCGGCTGGTTCCAGTCGAGCCTGCTCGAAAGCTGCGGGACGCGCGGGCGGGCGCCGTACGACGCGGTGCTGACCCACGGCTTCACCATGGACTCGAAGGGCATGAAAATGTCCAAGAGCCTGGGCAACACTGTAGACCCCTTGAAGGTGATGGAGACCTACGGCGCGGACATCATCCGGCTGTGGGCGCTCTCCGTCGATTTCACCGAGGACCACCGCATCGGCGACGAGATTTTGGGCG
This sequence comes from Sphingomicrobium sp., assembly GCA_035637935.1. GTDB lineage: Bacteria > Pseudomonadota > Alphaproteobacteria > Sphingomonadales > Sphingomonadaceae > Sphingomicrobium. The sequence continues at coordinate 12,826 of DASRAY010000073.1, read as the reverse complement.
GGGTCGCCGACCAGTACCGCAAGCTGCGCAACACCTTCCGCTATCTGCTCGGCGGGCTCGACGGGTTCTCGGATGCGGAGAAGATCGGGGACGAGGCGATGCCGGAGCTGGAGCGCTACGTGCTCCACCTGGCCACGGAGCTGGACAAGGTACTGCGGCAGGCGGTCGCGGAGTTCGACTTCAACACCTACGTCCGCGCGCTGACCGATTTCTGCAACGAGGACCTGTCGGCCTTCTATTTCGATATCCGCAAGGACGTCCTCTACTGCGAGATCAACGCCGAGACCGGGGCTCAGACGGACAAGCGCCGGGCCAACCGGACGGTGCTCGACATCCTGTTCCATGCGCTGGTGCGCTGGCTGGCGCCGGTGCTGGTGTTTACGTCAGAGGAAGTGTGGGGCATGCGCTTCCCCGACGCCGGGTCGGTGCATCTGCTCGAATGGCCCGAGGTGCCGGCGGTCGACGCCGACGATGCGAAATGGACCGCGCTTCGCGCGCTGCGCGAGCGGGTGACCGAGGCGATCGAGCCGCTGCGCAAGGACAAGGTGCTGGGCTCCAGCCTCGAAGCCGAAGTGACCGTTCCGAGCGAGGAGGATCCTACGCTTCTGGCCGAACTGTTCATCACCTCGACAGTCCGTCGCGGCGATGAGGTGCGGGTGACCAAGACGAGCAACCGCAAATGCGAGCGCTGCCGGCGCTACATGCCCGACGTCGATCCGGCGACCGAGCTCGACGCGCGGTGCGCGGCGGTGCTGAAATGATCCTCCCCAGGATGGGGAGGTGTCAGCGCGCAGCGCTGACGGAGGGGGGTCGCGGCCTGCACGGCGCCCCCTCCACCATGCTCCGCATGGTCCCCCTCCCCGTTCCGGGGAGGATCAAATGAAGTCGCGCCAACTCGGCTTCGCCGTCGCGCTGATCATCTTCGCGCTCGACCAGCTGGCGAAATGGTTCGTCACCGGGCCGCTCGACCTGCGCGCGGTCGGGGAAATCTACCTGCTGCCCATCTTCCAGTTCACCTACACCGAGAACAACGGCATTTCGCTCGGCCTCCTCAACGCCACCAACCCGGTCGGGCGGTGGATGCTGGTCGCGCTGACCGGGGCGATCGCGATCGGGGTCGCTTACTGGATCGGCAAGGAGAAGGCGCGGTTCGACCAGGCGGCGCTCGGGCTGGTGCTCGGCGGGGCGCTCGGCAACATCCTCGACCGGGTGCGGTTCGGCTATGTCGTCGACTTCGCCGACCTGCACTTCGGGACGTTTCGACCGTTTTTGGTATTCAATGTCGGCGACGCAGCGATTAGCATCGGCGTCGTGATCCTGTTGCTGCGCGCGTTCCTCACTCGTAAGGAACAGGGAGAGGGCGACAAGCCCGGGGAGACTATCGAACATGCGTAAAGCCTTGACTGCCGTGGTGATCGTGGCCGCCGTCGCGACCAGCGGCTGCTCCGTGTTCCGCTCTAGCCGGAACAACGGACCGGACGAATTCGCGGTCGCGCGCAACGCGCCGCTGATTATCCCGCCCGACTTCTCGCTGACCCCGCCGGTCGCGGGCACCGCCGGTCTTAGCGCCGGCGACGCCCAGAGCCAGGCGATCGACGCCCTGTTCGGCGGGCCCGCGCCGCGCAGCGCGGCCGAGAGCAGCATGCTCGACGATGCCGGGCGCGAGCGCGCCCAGATCGGCATCCGCTCGAACGTGTGGGATCCTGACACGCGCGTGGTCGACAAGGGGCCGACGACGCTCCAGATCCTCGCCGCCCGGGCGGGCGACAGCAACATCGCATCGGCCCAGGCCGGTCAGTAAACTCTAGAAGAACGGGAACGAACCCCTCACGAATGGCAGAAGAAACCCTATCCGCTCGACTGGTCGAGATCGAATCGATGCTCGACCGCTCCCGCCGCCGCTTCGAGGAAGGCTCGCGGCTGGTCGAGGAAGCGCACAAGCTCCTCGGCGAAATCCAGCAGGCGCTGATCGGCAGCCCGCGCACCATGTCGCCCGAGGACAGCGAGGAAGCGGCCTCGCAGCTGCTGGCGTCGCTGAAGGCGAGCGGCGGCGAGATGCCCGAGACCTTGTGCGGCGGACGCTTAAGCGTCGACCAGGTGCAGCGTCTGATCCGCATCGACGGCCACCCGATTGGCATCACCGAGATGGAATATCGGGTGCTCGAGCTGCTCGCCTTCGCGCGCAACAATGTCGTCACCCGGGCGATGCTGCTGAAGCATCTCTACCGCCGCGCCGACGACCAGCCGCAGCCCAAGATCATCGACGTGTTCATCTCCAAGCTGCGCAAGAAATTGCGCAATGCCTCGGGCGGGGCCGAGTTCATCGAGACGATTCCCCAGCGCGGCTGGATCCTGCGCGACATCGACGACAAGAGCGGAGCTTAATCCTCCCCTGGAAGGGGAGGTGGCAGCCGAAGGCTGACGGAGGGGGGCCGGAGCCCTGCACGCCGCCCCTTCCACCACGACGCTTCGCGTCGCGGTCCCCCTCCCCGTTCCGGGGAGGATGTTCACCCTTTCCTAACCGCGCCGATTTACTCCGGACGGATGCTTAACCTCATTCCGCAACCCGAGCCGCAGCCGAGGCCCGAGCCTTACGCCGAGGCGGTCGCGCGGCTGGCGACGGTGCGCCATGCGCTGCGGCTGGTCGATCCGTTCGGCGGCGGGCCGGCGTCCGATCCGGAGGAGGATGCGGCCATTTCGGACGCGTGGACCAACGCGGATGAATCGAAGCGGCGCTGGTTCGACTCGCGCTCGGAGCGGCTGGTCGGAGCGACCGCCGCGGGGGTTGAAGCCCTGCTCGCCGAGAAGCAGCAGGGCCGCGAACCGAACGCGGAGGCAAACCGCCTGCTGGTCGACCAGATCCGCCGCGAGCTGGCGGACGTCGCCAAGCACATTTTCCGCTAGGCCGGGCCCAGCGCCTTCGGGGTCGCGGGGTCGGCGCCCCATTCGCTCCAGCTGCCGTCGTACAGCCGGTTGCCGTCGTGTCCGAGCAGGTGCGCGGCGAAGATCAGGCTGCTGGCGGTGACCCCCGAGCCGCAGCTGGCGACGAACGGCCGCGTCGGGTCGATGTCGGCGGCGGCGAACAGGCGGCGCAGTTCGTCGGCCGGGCGGAAGGTGCCGTCCGGATTGTAGAGCGCGGCGAAGGGCAGGTTGCAGGCGCCGGGGATATGGCCGGGCTCGACCCCCGGCCGCGGGTCCGGCGCGCTGCCCTCGAAGCGCTCCTTGCTGCGCGCGTCGAGGATCGGGGTCAGCACCTCGCCGGACAGGATCTGCCGCTCGGTGACGATCTCGTCCGGCTGCTCGTCGGCTTCGAAGCCCGCGGCGCGGCGGGCCGGCTCGCCGCGCTCGGTCGGACGCCCCTCCGCGGTCCATTTCTGGAAGCCGCCGTCCAGGATCGCCACGTTCCCCGCACCGAAATGACGAAGCATGAACCAGCCGCGGGCCGCAGTGCGGGTCGGGCTGTTGTCGTAGACGACAATGCGGTCGCCGCGGCCTACGCCGAGCTCTTGCATCGCCAAGCCGAACGCGGCGGCGATTGGGAGCATGTGCGGCGCGGGATTGGAGCGGTCGCTGATCTCATCGATATCGAGGAAACGCGCGCCGGGGATGTGACTAGCCAGATACTCTTCCCGGCCACTGCGCCCGGATGCGGGCATGAACCAGCTCGAGTCCACGACGGCGAGATCCGGCTCGCCGAGATGCTGCGCCAGCCAGTCCGTGGAAACGAGCGATTCCATTTGCGGAACATAGGCTAGAAGATCCGGCGATGGCGACACAGGAGATCAAGCTGGAACCGGGCTGGCGCGAGCGGCTGCGGGGCGAGTTCGAGCAGCCGTACATGGGCGAGCTCAAGCGCTTCCTCGTCGCCGAGCGCGAGCGCGGCCGGCGCATCTTCCCCAGGGGCTCGGAATGGTTCCGGGCGCTCGACCTGACGCCGCTCGAGCGCGTGCGGGTCGTGATCCTCGGCCAGGACCCGTATCACGGCGAGGGCCAGGCGCACGGGCTGTGCTTTTCGGTCGAACCGGGCGTCCCGCCGCCGCCGAGCCTCATTAACATCTTCAAGGAACTGGACAGCGATCTCGGCATCGAGCCGGCGCGGCACGGCCTGCTCGACCATTGGGCGCGCCAGGGCGTGCTCCTCTTGAACAGCGTGCTGACGGTCGAGATGGGCCGCGCCGCCTCGCACCGCGACCGCGGCTGGGAACGGTTCACCGACGCGGTTGTCGCCGAGGTCAATGCCAAGCCGGAGCCGGTCGTGTTCCTGCTGTGGGGCAGCTACGCGCAGAAGAAGGCCGCCTTCGTCGATGAGGCGCGCCACCTGGTGCTGAAGGCGCCGCACCCGTCGCCGCTGTCGGCGCACAGCGGCTTTTTCGGCTGCCGACATTTCTCGAAGGCGAACGCGTTCCTCGCAAGCCGCGGGCTGGCGCCCATCGACTGGGCGCTTCCGGAACCTTAGAAGCGCGCGCGATGGAGACGACCCACCTTGGCAAAGCCTCGGCGCTGCCCGCTTCACCGGACGAGGCAGCGCTCGATTACGTGCCCAACCCGCGGCCTGGAGTGCTCTACCTGGTGCGGTTCGCGGCGCCGGAATTCACCTCGCTCTGCCCGGTGACGGGGCAGCCGGACTTCGCCCACCTCGTGATCGACTATGCGCCGGACCAGACGATCGTCGAGAGCAAGAGCCTCAAGCTGTTCCTCGGCGCCTTCCGCAACCATCGCGGCTTCCATGAGGACGTCACGGTCGGGATCGGGCAGCGGCTCGCGCAAGAGATGAAGCCGAAGTGGCTGCGGATCGGCGGCTATTGGTACCCGCGCGGCGGCATTCCGATCGACGTCTTCTGGCAGTCGGGCCCGCCGCCCGAGGGCCTGTGGCTGCCCGACCAGGGCGTCGCCGCCTATCGTGGCCGCGGCTAGGATCGCGATCCTCGGCGCCGGCTCGGTCGGTTGCTTCATCGGCGGCTGCTGGCAGGCGGCGGGGCTGCCGGTCAGCTTCATCGGCCGGCCGCGGTTCGCGAGCGAAATCGCCGAACATGGGCTGACGGTAAGCGACTTCAGCGGCTGGCAGCGCCGGCTCGACGAGGTCGACTATCATATCGACCCGGCGCCGCTGGCCGAGGCGGACATCATCGCGCTGTGCGTGAAAAGCGGGGCAACCGAGGGCGCCGCCCGCGACATCGCGGAACACGGGCGCGCCGGCGCGCTGGTGATCAGCTTCCAGAATGGGATCCGCAATTTCGATGTGCTGAGCCACGGCATGGGCGGCCGGTTCGAGCTCGCGCGGGGGCTGGTGTCCTACAACATCGCCTATCTCGGTCATGGCCGCTTCCACAAAGGCGTTGCGGGCGAGTTGTGGGCCGAGGATCTGCCGTGGACGCGCGCATTGGCGGAGGGCGTCGAGGGCAGCCCGGCCCAGCTCCGGCTGTCGGCCGACATGCCCGGCCTCGCCTGGGGCAAATTGCTGATCAACCTCAACAATGCGGTGAATGCCTTGTCCGGCCGGACGCTGCTCGAAGAGCTTCGCCAGCGCGACTATCGCCGGGTCGTCGCTGCCTGCCAGCGCGAAGGGCTGGACCTGCTCAAGGCGGCGGGGATCGCGCCAGCCAAGGTCGGCGCGGCCAACCCGCGGCTGCTCCCCCGGCTGATCGGCGCGCCCGACTGGCTGTTCAATTCCATCCTGCTCAAGAAATGGAAGATCGACGCGCGGGCGCGCTCGTCGATGGCCGACGACCTCGCCGCCGGGCACCGGACCGAGGTCGATTACATCAACGGCGAGCTGGTCGCGCTGGCCGAGCGCCTCGGCGTCGACGCGCCGGTCAACCGCAGGATCGTCGAACTCATCCGTGCGGCGGAAGCCGGCGCGAAGCCGATGGCCCCGGCCGAGCTTCGCCAAGCGGTGCTCGGCTAGCGGTACTCGGCTTCCTGCGGTGGGAAGGCGTCGTCGCCCGGCGCCGGCGCATCCGAAGCCCGGTTCTTGGTCCAATAGTAGAGCGCTCCGATGGCGAGGGCGAAAACCGCCAGACTGACGACCATCACCGCCGAATAGGGCTCAATCAGACCGAACACATTGGCGCTGTCGGCGGACCCGGCCTTCTCAGCCCCCGCGACAGCGAAGGCATAAACCACGCCCATCAGGCTTTCGCCAACGATCAGGCCGGTCGCCATGAGGACGCCCATGCGTTCGGCGAAGGCCGGGCTCTTCGAGCTCATCGCCCAGCGATTGTAGAACCAGCCAAGCACCGCGCCGAAGGGGATCAAAAGGTCGGCTTCGAGCGGCAGATAGATGCCCGTGCCGATCGCCAGCGGCGGCAGGTGGAGGCGCTTGTTGGAGAAGCGTTTCAACGCTTCGTCAACGATCACCGCGACGACGCCGATGATCGCGCCTTCGCGGATCAGGCTCCAGTCGAGGTCGCCGCCAAGCACCCCCTGGGCGATCGTCGAGATGATCGCCGCTTGCGGCGCCGGAAGGGCGGTCGGCTTGGCGCCGGGCGCGCCCTGAAAGGTGAAGGCGGTGTTCATGAGATCGAGGATCGGCGGAATGACGATCGCCCCGAAGACCACGCCGAGCACCAGCGCGACCTGTTGCCGCCACGGCGTTGCGTGGACCAACTGGCCGGTCTTGAGATCCTGGAGATTGTTGTTCGAGATGGTTGCTACGCCGAAAATGATCGCCGTTACGAACAAAGCGAAGGCGACCAAGGCCTTGGTCTCGTCCCCGCCAACGCCCTTGAACAGCGCGGCTAGGATCAGCGAAATGCCGAGCACCGACAGGATGCCGACCCCTGAGATCGGGCTGTTCGACGCGCCGATGAGCCCGGCCATGTAGCCGCACACGGCGGCGATCACGACGCCGGCGATCAGAGTGTAGACGATGCTGAGGGCGATGGTGACGCCCGGCTCGGCGGCGATCGGAGCGGTGTTGCCGAACGCATAGAGCAGCAGGCCGATCGGGATCATCGACAACAGGATCGTACCCGTGACGATGCCGATCGGGATATCGCGTTCGGTCAGCGGCAGGTCCGCACCGCGGCCCGCCTTGCGCTCACGATTTGCCGCTATCGCGGCTCGGATGCCGCGGACGATCGGCCCCATGATGCGCAGCAGCGTCCAGATCGCGGCGACGCCGATCGTGCCGGCGCCGACCATGCGCGCCTTCTGCCGGAATGCGGCACCGACCAGGGTTTCGAGATCGGGAGCGGCGATCTGGGCAACGAACCCGGCATCCTGCGTCCAATGGGGCACGATAATCACCCAGGTGATCAGCATGCCGACGATCATCGCCGCTCCGACCGCGACGCCGACCAGATGGCCAACGCCAATCAGCGCCATCGACAGGCTGGCCGATATTTGGGACCCACCTGTCCCGACGCGGAACGTGCGCGTGGCCGTATCGGTCAGCAGCCGGGTCTTGGCGACCAGGAAATAGAGCGCCGCGACGAGGGTCGAGCCGCCGATCAGGATGAGTCCGCGCCGATTCTCCTCGGCGCCACCGACGCCGGAGCCGACCTTGAGCACTTCGGCCGCCGCGACCCCTTCTGGAAAGGGCAGGTCCGTGCCCGTCACCAGCGCGCGCCGCAGCGGCACCGAGTACATGACGCCGAGGATTCCGCCGATGCCGATCACCGCGACCGACAGCCAATAGGGAAAACCGGTCCACCAGCCGACCATGATCAGGCCGGGCAGGACGAAGATGATCGCCGACAGCGTCCCCGCGGCCGAAGCGATCGTCTGGACGATGTTGTTTTCCTGGATGGTCGCGTCGCGGAACGCCTTCAGCACCGCCATCGAGATCACCGCCGCGGGGATCGAGGTGGCGAAGGTGATCCCGATCTTGAGGCCGAGGTAGACGTTGGCGGCGGTGAACACGACGGTGATGAGGGCGCCGAGGATGATCCCGCGGATCGTCAGTTCCTTGACGTTGTCGCCCACGCGCCGCGCGCTCGCCGTTGCCATCAGCCCAACCCTTCCTGGTTCATGAAGCCTTGAAATCCCCGGCCGGCGCCGGAGTGGAATGGCGGCGGATCGCCTGCCACTGCCCGTCGACGTCCACCCAGACGTCGGTCAGGACGACGCAATCCTCGATGATCCGGCCGAGATATTTGAGCCGCCACCGGGCCTGCACCGTGCCGACCATGACATGGTCCAGCACCGTCGCGTCGCGCACCTCGACATCGATCGTCTCGACCTCGCGCCGCTGGATCGCATCGAGCCATTCCTCGCGGCCCATCGTGAACGGCCCGCTCGACCGGGTACCGATGAGGACGAAATCCGGGTGCACCAGCGAGCGCAGCTTGGCCATGTCCTTGCGGCACAGCGCATCGCGCCATTCGCGCTCGAGCGCTTCGATCAGCTGGCAGTCCTTGTCCGACACGCGTTCCCTCTTGCGCTCTTCTTAAGGCCGAACCCGAAGAAAGCGAATCTCTGCGTCGAACCGTTCCCAGACGAGGGTCGAGCCGTCCAACTTCAGCGGGTCGCCGCGGAAGGCGACATGGCCGAGCTCGTTCGGTACGAAGCGCAGCGACAGCCTGTGTCCGGTGGCCGGCGACAGGTTCAACGGCTCGCCGGCGGTGTTGAACATCGGGACCAGCGGCATGACCGTCGTCACCGCGCAATTGTCCAGGTGGGCGACGCCTTTGTCGTCGACCTGCAGATAGTGCAGATCCTTGGGCGAGCCGGCATAGGCGACGAGCACGTCGGGCGCGGAGCTCCAGCCGAACTTGCCCCAGTCGACCGAGATCGACAGCGTGCATTTCGGCGCCGGCGTGTCGCGGACGAGGGCGAAGGTCGGCTCCGTGGGCATCGGCCGGCTCGTCAGGCGAACCTCCGACCCGTCGAACGTCCAATCGCCTTCGGCCGACTCATCGACCGCGCCGGAGGTAAAGCCGTAGCGGAAATGACCGTTGGGCTGGAGCTCGAGCCCGCCGGCCATCTCCATCTGGCGGGTCTCGTACGTGCCGGCGACCGACGGAGCTGCGGGCGGCGCGGCGGCGGCAGGGGCCAGAGCGGCGACGATCGGGATCAGGCGGAGCATTGCGCAGAGATTGTCATTGCGAGCGGAGCGAAGCAATCCAGCGCCGTTTGGATTGCCGCGTCGCCTTTGGGACCCATTGCGGACACCGCTTGCCAAGTCCGGCCGAGGAGCGGATGCGGATGGCGTCACGCGGACGTGCCTCCGCGTGCTGACATGGGGGCAACAATGCCGATCACGGCCTTCAACAGCGTCACCGACGGTCTCGATCCCGGCCGGAGGAACCGCGACCACTTCATCATCAACACCGACGTCAATGACGATGGGCCGTGGGTTCCCTACGCGGACGGAGTGTGGATTCAGCCCTGCTGCTTCAATGTCACGTCAGGAGGTTTCAGCGTCCTGCTGAAGGGCCTGCCCGGGGCGCAACTGGGCGTTCACTATCACGTGGGAACCGTGCGCGGTTTCACGTTGCAGGGTCGCTGGCGATATCTTGAGCATAACTGGGTCGCCGGCCCCGGGTCGTTTATCTATGAGCCCGCCGGCGAGGCACACACGCTCGTGATCGCCGACGATTCTCCGGAGCTGGCATTGATCTTCTTCGTCGTCGAAGGCGGCCTCATCTACCTGGACAAAGCGGCCGGCGGGGGGTTTGCAGCCTACGAGGACGGTTTTTCGATGCTCGAGCTGACGCGCAAACATTATCAGCAGGCCGGTCTCGATGTCCGCCAGCTGGACCTTCTGATTCGTTAGCCTCGTTGGCGAATGTCCGCCTTCCACCCATTGCAGACGCTCAGGAAGACCTCGGCCTATCGATAAGCTTGCGCATTCCCACACCGGCGCCGAAACAGAGAAGCGCAATCGCAAACGTCATCAGCAAGGCAACGGCCAAGCTCGACAGGGTGGCCGTGCAGCCAAGACCTTGGCACGTCGGGTCGTTCATTGCGCCAGCGCTTATGACCGTCAGCAATATTGCTGTCAGGACGCAGTAGGCGAAAGCCTGCCTTATCGGCGCTCCGCGCACGCCCAGGAAAATGAGAACGGCATAAAGAACCAGCCCCATGATACTGCCGAGCGTCGGACGTTCGCCGCCAGATGTAAATAGTGTCCGCTTTCGACCCATTGCGGACACCGGCTCACTCCCGTAGCCTCAAGGCGTTGTTTCGAGATGGGGGTGTGGCCATGGCCGACGACAAACCAGCCGAACAAGTCGACGTCACCAAGGAATGGCGCGCCACGCAGGGCCAGAAGTCCTCCGCCACGCGGCTTCGCCTGTTCGCCGCGATCGCCTGGGTCGTCGCGATCGGCACCGAGGTCGCCGGCATCGTCATGCTCCGCCAGCACAAGTTCGACCACGGCAACCTGCCGCTGCTGATCGGCCTGCTGGTCGTCATTGCCGTCTTCGCGATCGCCGGCAGCCTGATGTGGAAGGCGGCCAACAAGCACGATCCTGCCAGCAAGGCCGACGCCGCTCGCTTCTTCTTCCAGAACCAGCTCGGCGCGATCATCACGGTGATCGCCTTCCTGCCGCTGATTGTCCTGATCTTCATGGACAAGGACATGGACCCGAAGAACAAGAAGATCGCCGGCGGCATCGGCGTGGTGCTGGCCGCCGCAGCGACCTTGATCGGGGTCGACTTCAGCCCGCCCTCGACCGAACAATATACCGAGGACATGAACAAGTGCGCGGCCGAGATCAAAGCCAACCAGCCGACCAGGGATTGTTCGCCCGAGGTTGCCGAGCAGGCGCAGGCGATCGCCCGCGATTCGGCGACGGTCGCCGAGGCGACCAAGAGCGCCGCCAACCCCAACGGGCTCGATGTGGTCTATTGGATCGCGCCCGAGAACGGCGCCGAGAAGTCCGCGACTCCGCACGTCTTCCACATTTGCCAGGGGGTCAGCCCGCTGCGCGGCAAAAGCGTCAACCAGGGCTCGGTGACCGAGGCCTACAAGCAGAACGCGACGCGGATCACCAAGCAGATCCCGATGGAGCAGAAGCAGTGCGGATTCGCCGCTTCAGCCGCCGCCCCGGATGCGACCGGGAACGCCGCCGACAACGCGACGGACAACGCAGCGGGTTAACCGAGGCGGTCGCCGCTAGCGGCCGCTGATGTCGATCCCGACGAACGCTTCCGGAGCGGTGCCGCGCTTGACCAGCAGCAACACGCTGTTGCGGTTCGCCTTGCGCGCCGCGTCGACCGCGAGGATCACCTGGGCCGGAGTCGTGACCAGCTGGTTGTTGACCGAGATGATCAGGTCGCCGCGCTGCAGCCCTTCGTCGGAGGCGTCGCTGTTGGGGTCGACCGCGGTGATGATCACGCCGTGGGCCGTTGGCGGCAGGTTCGCCGCGCGCGCCAGCTCCGGAGTGAGCGGGGCGAGCGACAGGCCGAGCGCCTTCTGCGGCGCGGTCGGCGCGGTGGCGCTGCCGCCGCCTTGGGTGGCGCCGCCGGCGCCGGCGATCTTCGCCAGCTGCTCCTCAGTCGGACGCTGATCGACCACCGCCTGGACGGTCATCCGCCTGCCCGCGCGGATCAGGTCGATCGGAATGCGCGAGCCGACGGTGGTGTTGGCGACGATGAACGACACCGTCTGGTCGGGCGTGACCTGCTGGCCGTTGACGCGGGTGATGACGTCGCCCTGCTGGAGCCCGGCGCGGGCCGCGGCGCCGCCCGGGACGACCGAGCGGACCAGCTCGCCGCCGCCCTTGGGCAGGCCGAGCGCGGCGGCAATCGAATCGTCGTCGAGCGGCTGCAGGCCGACGCCGAGGTAGCCGCGCTGCGGGCGCTGCCCGCGCATCAGCGAGTCGATCACCGGCTTGGCCAGCTCGGCGGGAATGGCGAGGCCGATCCCGACCGACGCTCCGGTCGGCGAGATCAAAGCCGAGTTGATGCCGATCACATTGCCGTTGAGGTCGAACATCGGACCGCCGCTGTTGCCCATGTTGATCGCCGCGTCGGTCTGGATGTAGCGGTCGTAGGCGCCGACCCCGGTGATCCCGCGGTGCAGCGCGGAAATGATCCCGGCGGTGACGGTGCCGCCGAGGCCGTAGGGATTGCCGATCGCGACGATCCAGTCGCCGACCCGCGCCTTGGTGCTGTCGCCCCACTGGACGTAGGGCAGGTTGCGCCCCTCGATCTTGAGCAAGGCGAGGTCGGACGTCTCGTCGCGGCCGACGATCCGCGCCGGGAATTCCTTGCGGTCGGTGGTGATGACCGTGACGGTGTCGACCGTCCCGCTGCCGGTCAGGCCCTGGACGAGGTGGTTGTTGGTGACGACGTAGCCGTCGGGCGAGACGATGAAGCCGGAGCCGAGCGAGCCGGCCTCGCGGGTGCGCTGCTGTTGCTGCCCCTGCGGCTGGTCGGTGCCGCCGCCGCTTTCCGGGCCGACCGGGCTGCCGAAGCGGCGGAAGAATTCCTCGAACGGGTCGCTTTGGGTGCGGACCGGGATCCGCTGCTTGGTCGAAATGTTGACGACCGCCGGCTGGAGCCGCGCGGCGAGGTCGGCGAACGACATCGGAGCGCCGGCCCGCGGAGCCATGGCCGACGGCGCGTTTTGGGCCACCTGCGCGCCCGCTTGCCCCGTGAGCGCCGAGAAGGCCGATCCCCCCAAGAGCAGGGCCATTGCGACCCCATAGGCGTAGCGCACTTTTCCGGTCTCCTTCGCGGTCATCGATACTCCATCATTCGGCGTTGGACGCAAGGCGCTAATCCCGGCGCGGCTGAATAGCGATTGAACGCTGCGGCTCAACGAAGGGGATTTAACGCTCGCGTCCAGAGAATTCCTTCAAATAGTCATTCTGGGGCGACAGAACGATGGTCGTCGGCGCCGGCGGCTTGCCGCCGCTGACCCCGACGAAGGTCA
>DASRAY010000072.1:0-35274 GCA_035637935.1 Sphingomicrobium sp. | reverse complement strand
AGCAGCGAAGTCGATTTCAAGGTGGTGCTGACCAACACCGGCAACGTCACGCTGACCGACGTCACTGTGTCGGACTCGGTCGTCCACACGGTGGGCGGCGTTGCCCAGGCACCGGTCGACATCGATTATGCCGCGGCCGGTGCGTTCATCGACCTCGACGGCGACGGCAATCTCGATTCCGGCGAGGCATGGATCAACTTCGACACCGATAACGACGGCACGCTCGATATCGACGAGAATGGCGACCCGTTCGAGCTGTCGGTCGGCGAATCCGTGACCATTTATTATTCGCTGACCTCACAGCTCGGCCAGCATGAGAACACCGCTGTGGTCACCACCGCCGAATCCGCGGGCGACAACGACGACGCGAATTATTTCGTGCTCGCCAGCGACGATTGCGTCGGCGTCCGCACCCCCGGCTTCTGGGCCAATAGCAAGTGGATGACCTTCTGGGACGCCAAGGGCGACGGCTGGGGCACCGCGCCCAACGAGCCCAAGCAGGCCGGCACCCCCGGCTTCGCCGACGGCGAATTGCTCTACAAAGTGTATCTGACCGACTCCAACCATGATGGCGTCATCAACGGCGATCCGACCGACGGAATTGCCGACGACGCTTTCTCCACGGGTTTGCTGATTGGGGACTACAACAAGAACGGCATCACGGACGTGGGTGAGGACACGATCTTCGTTTCGCTGCCCGATGCGATCAAGCTGATCAACGCCTCGAGCAAGCAGCTGGTGGAGGGCAAGGGGACGGCCGACGGCATCTTCATGCTCGGCCGGGACATGGTCGCGACCTGGCTCAACTATCTCGCCAACAACCAGGGCGAGGGCGACAACGGCAACTGCATCGGCACCGTGGCTGGCGCGACGAACAGTCCGCGTGAATTCCTCGATGCGGCCATCGACTGGATGCAGCAGTTCGCCAGCACCAGCAACGCCGACGATACCGCAAGCCATAGCGATTCAAACACGAACACGAGCTTCCACGACGGGAACACGCAGGCGACGTTCGAATTCGACTCGGCGATCAAGCCGAGCTCGGCGGGCTGGCAGACCGCGGTCACCGTCGGGGAAGACATCCCGGTCAGCGGCGCGGCGATGCATTCGGCGCTCGATGCCTACAACAACACCGGCGCGATCATGGGCGTCGAGTATTGCTGCGACGCCGACAGCGAGATCGCGCTGTCGGCGATCGCGCAGATCATCTGATCTGCAGCGCGGGATTCCTCTCGCTCCGGAGAGGGAAAAAGGCGGCTCGGCGTGTACCCCGCGTCGGGCCGCTGCTTTGTTCGTCTTACGCGGGCCCCTCTTTCGCCAAGGCTTCAGTGGGCGGCCTTCGCGTGAGAAGCCTTAGCGAAGGCTGGCGGAGAGGGTGGGATTCGAACCCACGGTACGGTTGCCCGTACGCCGCATTTCGAGTGCGGTGCTTTCGACCACTCAGCCACCTCTCCGCTCGAGAGCGCTCGTCGCCGGCGGCTGCCGGCGCCTGGTCGCGACGCGGGCCCCTAGCAGCGCCCCGGGCGGTTGCCTAGGGGCCCGCCGACCCTAGATAGGGCTTATGCCCCCGATTGAACCGCTCGATCGTTCCCGCTCGATGATCCCGCCGCTCGACATGCCCGAGGCGCGCTTCGCGATCGGCGACGTCGTCCGCCATCGCCTGTTCGATTTCCGCGGCGTCATCTTCGACGTCGATGCCGAATTCGCCAATACCGACGAATGGTATGAGGCGATCCCCGAGACCCTGCGCCCGCGCAAGGACCAGCCCTTCTACCACCTGCTCGCCGAGAATTCGGAGACCGCCTACGTCGCCTACGTCAGCCAGCAGAACCTGGTCCCGGACGACAGCGACGAACCGGTCGAGCATCCGGCCCTCGCCGCGATGTTCGAGCGCCTCGAAGGCAACCGCTACCGCCTGCGCGAGCAGCTCAAGCATTAAGTCCTCCCCGGAACGGGGAGGGGAACCATCCGAAGGATGGTGGAGGGGGCGTGGTGCAGGTCTCCAGCCCCTCTCCGGCAGCGCTGCGCGCTGCCACCTCCCCGTTCCGGGGAGGAACCCTAGAAATTCACCGCGAAGCGGCCGTAGACGAACCGCCCGTCGAAGCCGAACGGCGAGAAGATCGAGAACGGGATGAATTCCTGGTTGACCGGATAGACGCCGCCGCCGGCCGACGCCGGGCGCGGGCCGAACGGCGAGCGGTCGGGATAGACATCGAAGATGTTGTCGGCGCCGATCGCCAGCTCGAACTTGTTCTTGGGGTGCCACCGGATTTCGAGGTCGGTGATCCACTTGGAGCTCAAGAAGATGTCGTCCGGGCCGAACGCGGTCAGGCTGGCCTGGTCCGGAGCGAGCGGCGCCGCCGCGCCCGGCGACACCACCTTGCCGTAGCGGGTGGTGCGCGCGCTAAGGCCGAAGGCGCCGATGTCGCCGTCGGCGCTAAGCACGACCTTGTCGCGCGGCTGGCCGTTGGTGAAGCGGATGCCCTCGACCCGGCCGAACAGGACCAGGCCCGGGATCTGCGCCAGCGGGCCGAGCGCGTTGAGCCGCTTGTCGATCTTCTGCTTGTTGTAATTGTAGGCGGCGGTCAGGTTCCACTTGCCGAGCTCGCCGAGGCCGAGCCGGTAGGCGGCGACCAGGTCGATGCCGTGGGTGGTCGTGTCGAGCCCGTTGATGAAGAAGCGCGCTGCGCCGACGCTGTTGAACCCGTTGGCGTCGAGGATCGCCTTGACCGCGGCGTTTTGCGCCGCCGTGCCGCTTCCGGCCGCGCCGAGATTCTCGGTCAGCACGACCCGGTCCTTGATCTTGATATGGTACCAGTCGGCGGTGAAGGTCAGGCCACGCACCGGGTTGGCGGTCGCGCCGAAGGTGAGGTTGACCGACTTCTCCGGCTTCAGCGGCTTCGATCCGAGCGCCAGCGCGACCGGGCTGTTGACCGCCACGGTCGAGATGTCGACCGGCAGGCCGGCGATGAAGTTGGTCGAGGTGGTGGTGAAGAATTGCTGGTGGAGCGACGGCGCGCGGAAGCCGTTCGAGACTGACCCGCGGATCGCATAGCCGCGGATCGGCTCGTAGCGCGCCGCGAACTTGCCGTTCCACGTCGAGCCGAAGTCCGAATAATGCTCGTAGCGGCCGGCGAGCGTGGTCGTGAGCCCCTCGATCGGATCGGTGTCGAATTCGAGGTAGGCGGCATAGCTGTGCCGCTTCTCATCGGTCGCGCTGTTGGCCGGAATGCCGGGGAAGCCCTGTGCTCCGACCGGGGCCTGGCGGCCGGGGAAGGAACAGACGCCGGTCCCGGCGTTGAACACGCCCTGCTCGGTCGTGCAGTTGGCCGCGGTGGTGACGAAGGACGCCCGGAAGAACGGCCCGATCGCCCAGGAGAAAGTGTCGCCGGGGCGGATCTTGAACTCCTCGTGGCGATATTCGGCGCCGGCGGCGACGGTCAGCGGCTTGGCGAGGCCGATCGCATATTCCCGCGACACGTCGAGGTTGACGAGGGTCTGGCCGTAGCGCAGCCCGCCGGCGTCGAAGTCGCGCGGGCTTTGCGGCCCGAACGACGCGTTCAGCGTCTGGTGCACGTCATAGTCGAACTTGTCGTGGCCGCGCCCGGCCGACAGGTCGACATGCCAGCCGGCGAGCTCGCCGCGGACGCCGAGGGTTCCGGCATAGTCCTTGAGGCGGCTGCCGATGATCGGCAGGAAGCCGATCGCGGTCAGCGGCACGAAATTGGCATTGGTCGGGGTCTGGTTCGGCGCCAGCGCGCTCCAGTCGCGGTTCGCGGCATTGCTTTCCTGGCGCCAGTTGGCGGCGCTGAACGCGCGGCGATGCCCGTAGGAGCCGAAAGCGTAAATCTCCCAGTCCGGCGCAATGTCGTAACCGCTGTTCACGATCAGGTCCCAGTCGCGCGACTTGGGATCGCCGAAGCGGAACTCGAGCCGGTCGAAGGTCACCTCGCGCGGATCGAAGGTCGTGGGGGTCGGCCGGATGAAATTCGGCCGGAGGTCGAAGCCCTGGCGGTTGGTGAACTCGCGATAATAATATTGGCCGGTGACGTTGACGAAGCCCTTCGGCCCGATCGGCAGGCCGATATTGACCGCCGCCGTGACCCGCCGCCCGTCGCGGGCTTTGCGCTCGCCCTTGGTGTTGGCGAGGAAATAGCGGGGATCGGCCGGGTCGAGGATCGGCTGGCCCGAGCCGTCGAGCTGCAGGCCCGTGACGTTCGCGACATTGTCGATGGTCGTAATATATTTGCCGGCGGTGACGCTGCCCCGGCCGCCGTGGTTGGCGCTCTTGAGCTGGATGTTGATGACCCCCGCGATCGCGTCCGAGCCATATTGGGCGGCGGCGCCGTCGCGCAGCACCTCGACGCGGCTGATCGCCAGCGCCGGGATGAGGTTGAGGTCGACCGCCGCGCTGCCGCGCCCGACGGTGCCGTTGATGTTGAGCAGCGCCGAGACGTGCCGCCGTTTGCCGTTGACCAGCACCAGGGTCTGGTCGGGGCTGAGGCCGCGCAGGGTCGCCGGGCGCAGCGTGTCCGAGCCGTCGGCGATGGCCGGGGTCGGGAAGTTGAACGACGGCACCAGCTGGTTGAGGACGCGATTGGTCTCGGTCTGGCCGGTGTTGTTGATCGCGTCGGCGCCGATCACGTCGACCGGGACCGGGCTGTTGGCCACGGTGCGGTTGGCGGCGCGGGTGCCGGTGATGACGATGGTCTGCTCATTGGTCGTCGGCTGGCCCTGCGCGTCGACCTGGGCCTGGGCCTCGGCGGTCTGCTGGGCCTGCGGGTTGGTCTGAGCGCCGGCCGGGGCGGCGAGGGCAAGGGTGCTGAGCGAAGCGAGCAAAGTCGCGCGTGAGGCGATGGTCATGATCGTTCCCCTGTCGGGCCGAACCGCGGCCCGGCCGCATGGGAAGATTAAAAGTGCCCGCTGGCAAGCACTTGCTACGCGCCGTCACAATTCTGAAGCATCGCTGTTGCCTCAGAACCACAGGGGTTCCCAGTCCCTCCCCATCGCGACGCGATGGGGAGGGGGACCATGCGGAGCATGGTGGTGGGGTAAAGGGCGCAGGCGTCTTCTACCCTTCCACCATCCAATCTGCGTTGGATGGTCCCCCTCCCCACGAGCTGCGCTCGCAGGGAGGAACGGTTGACACTCACCGCCCCCTGCCATAGGCGCCTCGCTTTCCCGAGCGCAGCTGTGCCTCTCAAGAGCGTACGCGCGCGTGGGGAAGCGGAATTCGACTAGAAAGAGAAAAGCCAATGTTCGCAGTCGTGCGCACGGGCGGAAAGCAATATCGCGTCCACCCCGGAGACAAGATCGTCGTCGAGAAGCTCGACGGCCAGGCCGGTGACCAGATCACGCTCGGCGACGTCCTGCTCGCCGGCGACGGCGGCAGCCTGAAGTCGACCGACGGCCTCAAGGTCGCGGCCGAGATCGTCGCCCAGGCCCGGGGCGACAAGGTGACGGTGTTCAAGAAACGCCGCCGCCACAATTATCGCCGCAAGCAGGGCCATCGCCAGCACCACACGATCCTGAAGATCGTCGCGATCGGCGATCACAAGGCGGAGAAGAAGGCGGCCCCCAAGGCCGAGGCCAAGCCGGCCCCGGCCGCCGAGCCCAAGGCGAAGGCCGACGCCGGCAAATCCGCTACCGCACGTGCGAAGGAAACCGTCGACACCACCGCGGACCAGCATGCCGCCAACGAGGTCGTCGGAACCCCGACCGAGAACCCCGCTCCCGGCAGCGCGGAAGCGGCGAACGCCCCGAAGCCTGCGGCGAAGAAGTCCGCCGCGGCCAAGCCGAAGGCGGAAAAGCCGTCGACAAAAAATGCTGCACCTGCTAAGGCCGCAGCCAAGAAAACTCCGAAAGCGAAGTAACCAGTCATGGCACATAAGAAGGCAGGCGGCTCGTCCCGCAACGGCCGCGACAGCGAGAGCAAGCGCCTCGGCGTCAAGAAGTTCGGCGGACAGTCGGTCCTCGCCGGCAACATCATCGTGCGCCAGCGCGGCACCAAGTGGCACCCGGGATCCAACGTCGGCATCGGCAAGGACCACACCCTGTTTGCGCTGACCGACGGTCAGGTCGCGTTCCGCGACGGCAAGCTCGGCCGCAAGTTCGTGCACATTATGCCGGCCGAGGCGAGCGAATAGGAACGGTCAGAACGGGACCGTTCCCACCAGGGGGCGGCCCGGACGAGATCCAAGGATCGAGACCAAAGGGAGAAGAGGGAAGCCCCCGGAGACGGGGGCTTTTCTTTTGCTCCCGATTAGAAGGCGCCCCAACGGAGCCCTCTTGATCTTCTCCCAAAGAGTCATGGGCCGCTTGCCAGCCGCCCGGCGAGGAGAAGAGACGATGTTCGCGAGAACGCCAAGATTGCTGCTAAGACCGGGCTTTGCCGAAGACGCGCCGGCGCTGGCCATGGCGATCGGCGACGAGGCGATCGTCCGCAACCTCGCGGTCGTGCCGTGGCCCTACACGCTGCGCGACGCCGAGGCCTTCCTCGCGAGCCCGCGCGATCCCGTCCTGCCCGCGCTGCTGATCTTCGAGCGCACCGCCGGACCGCCGCAGCTGGTCGGCTCGTGCGGCCTCGCCCGGCGGCAGTCCGGCGCGGTCGAGCTCGGCTATTGGATCGCCCGCCCGCAGTGGGGCCGCGGCTTCGCGACCGAGGCGTGCGCCGCCCTGGTCGACATCGCCCGCACGCTCGCCCTGCCCTGTCTCGAAGGCGCGCACTTCCTCGACAATCCGGCGTCGGGGCGGGTGCTGGAGAAGCTCGGCTTCGAGCCCCTCGGCATCGTCGCCCCGCGGCTGAGCTGCGCCCGCGGGACCGAGGTCCCGGCGCGGCTGATGCGCCTGCGGCTGGCGGGCGATGAGTGTGTGGAAAGCGAGGACCAGCTCGCTGCTTGAATCACCCCTCCCTGCAAGGGAGGGGAGGAAGGCTAAGCCGCCCGTCTTACCTTGCGCCTGGGCTCGGGCGCGCCCTTCGTCCCCGCGTCGTACGCCGCCAGCAGGTACCGGTCGTCCTCGTTCCACGGATGGAAGCCGGGCAGGAAATATTTGGACCACGCGCCGGCGATCTTGCGGAACATGCCGGGCCGCACCCACAGGTACATGAGCAGCAGCCGCCACGCCTTGAACCCGGTCACCCCGTCCTGGCGCATGAGCTCGAGTGACCCCAAAGTCCGGTCGACCAGGAAGTTGCGAGTCACGTAGAGCATGATCTTGGCCTTGACCTTCCAGCGCTTGAACCGGGGCCAGTCGCGCGTCGCCCACAGCCAGGTGTCGTAGGCGACGCCCTTGTGCTCGATCTCCTCGCACGAATGCCACCGCCACAGCGCCGCCGCTTCGGGGTCCGCCCCCTCGAGGTGGCGCGGATTGGCCAGCAACTGGTGGGCGAGGATCGCGGTGAAATGCTCGAGCGCCATGGTCGCGGCGACGTTGGCGATCGGCGCCCGCGCCCGGGCGACCGCCATGCGCTGCTCGACCCGCGCCTCGAGCTTGGTGAGATCGTAGCCGGCGTCGGTGGCGCGCTTGTTGAACGCATCATGCTCGCGGCTGTGGATCACCTCCTGGGTGGTGAACGCCTTGATCTCCTCGTTGAGCTTGGGCGGCGTGCCGGCGCGGAACGCGCGGACGCTTTCGACGAAATAGGCCTCGCCGATCGGGAAGGTGCTCGACAGCGCATTATAGATTGCGGTCGCTTCGACTCGCCCGCCGTGCCAAAGCCGCGGCGTTGCGCTATCGCGCCCGAAGCGCCGGTCGCGCGGGGTGATCGTGAGATCGGTCGGGGTCGGCAAAGTGATCGCGTTCATGGTTGTAAGGTAATCTAACTGACAACAGTGTCAATAAGCCGCAAGCGCCTCAACCCGGAGGAAAGCCGCTCCGTCGCTCTCGAAGCGGCACGCCGGATCCTGCTCGCCGACGGCCCGCAGGCCGTGACGCTGAAAGCCGTCGCCGCGGAAATTGGGCGAACCCACGCCAACCTGCTGCATCATTTCGGCTCGGCCGCCGGACTGCAGTCGGAGCTCGCCCGCTCGATCGCCGAGCGGGTGACCGAGCGCATCGCCCCGGCGGTCGAGCGCGCCCGGGCCGGCGAGACCGACGCCCGCGACATCGTCGACATGACCTTCGACGCGTTCGGCCGCGAGGGTGCCGGCGCGCTGGCGGCGTGGATGATCCTGTCGGGCGACCGCGAAGCCCTCAACCCGATCCTCGATTCGCTGCGCGCGCTGGTCGCCCAGCTAAGCGTCGGCCACGAGGCGCATCATGTCGCCGAGACCACTTTGTTCCTGGTCCTCGGCGCGCTCGGCGATTCGCTGCTCGGCCCGGCCATCGCCGAGGCGCTGCAGCTGCCGCGCGACACCGCCCGGCGGCTCGCCGCCGACCGCCTCCGCGCCCGCCTCGAGATGCATCATCCCCACCCGGCCTAGGAGCGAGCCATGACCATGATCAGCGGCGCCCATGTCATGATCTTCACCCGCGACGAGGACGCCGACCGGGCCTTCTTGCGCGACGTGCTCGAGATCCCCTGCATCGACGGCGGCGGCGGCTGGCTGATCTACAAATTGCCCCCGACTGAAATGGGCGTCCACGGCGGCGAGCAGAACGACGTCCACCACCTCTACCTGATGTGCGAGGACCTCGACGCGACCATGGCGACGCTGGCCGGCAAGGGCGTGCAATGCGGCGAGCCGTTCACCGCCAGCTGGGGCCGCGCGACCTCGGTCCCGCTGCCCGGAGGGGGCAAGATCGGGCTTTACGAGCCGCGCCACGCGCGGCCCTAGCCACTCCCCTCCCTGGAAGGGAGGGGCTTGGGGGTGGGTGCCGCCGAGGAAATCGGCGGCTCGACCCACCGCGCTCTGGATTAATGGTTCGAGATCTCCAGCCTAATCGGCCAGGCGCACTTCGCGCTCCCACCCCTGACCCCTCCCTTCCAGGGAGGGGAATCTAATGGGTGCGGTCGGCGCCGTCGGCCGCGCGCAACTCGCGATCGGCCTCGTCGATCGCCCGCAGCAGCTCGTTGAACATCGGCGCCTCTTCGACCGGCCAGGTCCGGTTGAAAGTCGGGCCCAGCAGGCTCAGGTCCTGCTTCGTGAGAAGGCCGATCGCTACGATTCGATCCTGGGGCAAGATGGCGCCCACTCCTAATCCAAGTTAAACCGTAAACGCGTGCAGACACCTGAAGTGCCTAGCGTTTCGGTTGGGTATCGCTTTCAGGCGCGGCGATCGCGGCGGAGCGGATGCTGCCGCCATTCCGGCCGGCTCGACGCGACCAGCTCGAAGATGCTGGCGGCGGTCGCGTCCTCGTCGACCTGTTCGAAGCGATAGAACGGATTCCCCGCGCCCGGCGCCTCGCCGGGGCCCCGCCGCAGCCGCGGGGTGATGCTGACGACGCTGATCTGCGAGCCGCGAGTCTGCTCGGCGAGCGCGTCGGACAGGCCGTCGAAGCCCTCGCGCGAGCCGGCGTAGGGGAAGATGCTGGTGGCACGGACGAACCCGCCCGCCGGCGCGATGTTGACGATCAGCCGCCGCCCGTCCCCGCGGCGCAGCAGCGGCATCAGCGCGCGCGACATCAGCATCATCCCCAGCGTCCGGACATAGGCCCGCCCGGCGGCGTTGATCAGCACGTCGACCTGTCCGAACTTGGCCTCGATCTCCGCCGCGAAAACGGTCACGCTGGCTTCGGACACGACGTCGCAGAAGCGCGAGAACCCGCCCACGCCATCGGTCGCACGGGTCAGCCCGGGCCCGTCGCTGTCGGTCAGGATCAGCTCGGCGCCGCGCTCGGCGAAGGCATAGGCGCAGGCGAGACCAACGCCGTCCGCGGCGCCGGTAATGAGCACTCGAAGGCCGTTATTCGCAGTGAATCGGCTCATCGAATTCCCTCGGGCACACACGCAGAAAACGGCCCGCCGGCGGCGGACCGGTATTTGTTCATCGACATGTCAGGAGCATCCTGTTAATGCTACAATGTGTTGCGTTAGCGAAAGGTGAACCGGGTGTCAACTTCGGTTGCGGCGAGTATTGCGCGGCGTCCCGGAGGGCGCACGGCGGACGTCACCCAGCGCGTCCACGAGGCGGTGTTCGACATCATGCTCGACGGCGGAATCGAGGCTTGCACCTTCAGCAGCGTGGCCGAGCGCGCCGGGGTCGAGCGCTCGACCCTGTACCGCCGCTACTCCGACCGCATGGACATGATCATCGACACGTGGATGGCGCGCGGCGAAGCGGAGCTGCTGCCGAGCCCCACCGGCAATTTCGCGACGGACCTGCGTTCGGTGCTGGGGAAGATCGCCGAGCTGCTCGCGACCCCGATCGGCCCCGCCCTGCTGGCGTTCGCGGCCGAGCTTCGCAAGCGGTCCGGAAGCGATTTCTCGCGCAGCTTCTTCGATCGGCGCATGGCGCATTTCGCACCGATGTTCGATGCCGCGATCGCCCGCGGCGAGCTCGATCCCGACGTCGATCGCGAGGCCCTGTTTTCGTTCGCCGCCGGGCCGATGTATTTCCGTATGTTCATCGCCGGCCGCCCCCTCGACGACACCTTCATCGACGCCATCGTCGAGAATGTCTGCTGGCTCTATTGCGGAACGCGGGCGGCCGATCAGTAGGTCCCGATGTCCTCGAGCGGGTTGGTCCCGGGCACAACGACCGATTCCATTTCGATCTCCTGCCACAACAGGTCGATCAAACCGGCCAATTCACGCACATGGGGCACGTCGTGCCGCGCCACGTAGCGATATTTCTCCGCCAGCAGCGACGCCTCGGCGAGGATCAGGCGGATCGTCTCGCCATGGCCGTCGAGCGAACCCATCGCCTCATAGGCCTCGAGCTCCCGCGCCCGGAACAGGCCGTCGGACGGGATCATCGCGCCGCTCCCGCGACGACCGCCTGGACGCGGTCGGCGACGCCAGGGACGAACGCGGCTCCGCCGGCCGCCGCAACCAGGATCAGCGCTCCGGCGAGCCGGCGCAGCCCGCGGCTGCGGCGGCGCTGGTCGGCAAGCGCATAGTCGCGGCTGCCCCAGGCCGGAGCATCCGCTTCCAGAACCCCCTCCGGTGCCGGCGCCTCGCGCCGGATCACGCCCGCCGCCAGCGTCAGTTTCTCGCGGTTGAGAGCCGCGCGCTCGACTTCCAGCTCGGCCATCAGCGCGCCCGGCACTGGGACGGACGGGAGCTGCGCCAGATAGTCCTGGAGCTGGCGGTCGAGTGCAACGAGGTCGTCGACCGCCGCCAGCGCCACCCGGCGGTCGCGCTGCTCCAGCGCCAGCTGCAGCCGGATCATTTTGAGCGTTCCGGCTCGAAACAGCATCAGCCCTTCGGCCAGCTCGTCGCGGCCGAAGAACATGGCGCCGTCGCGCGCTGGTGCCGGGCTGTGCGTGTCCATCTCCCCCGCCGACTCGTGCTCAAGTCCGCAGCCTAAGCCCAAAGCCGCCCGAATCGTTCCGCGAGTTGAACGGTTTACGCCTGACCGTTGGCACGGTGAGGCAGGGCGACAGTTTCCCCCTCCCTTTCGGGCCGGGATGGAATCCCCTAACTCGCGCGCAATGCATTTCCTCGACCAGGCCAAGATCTACGTGAAGTCCGGCGCCGGCGGCCCCGGCGCCGTCTCGTTCCGGCGCGAGAAGTTCATCGAATATGGCGGGCCCGACGGCGGCGACGGCGGCAAGGGCGCCGATATCGTGTTCGAAGCGGTGCCCGGTCTCAATACGTTGATCGACTTCCGCTACACCCAGCATTTCCGCGCCCCGCGCGGCAAAGGCGGCGCCGGCTCCAACCGCACCGGGGCCGGCGGAGCCGACCTGGTCATCAAGGTCCCGGTCGGCACCCAGATCCTTGCCGATGACGACGATCGCACCCTGCTCGCGGACCTGACCCGGGAAGGCGAGCGGGTGGTCCTCTTGAAGGGCGGCCTCGGCGGCCGCGGCAACGCCAGCTACAAGAGCTCGACCAACCGCTCCCCGCGCCAGCACCAGACCGGCGAGCAGGGCGAGGAATTGTGGGTGTGGCTGCGGCTCAAGCTGCTCGCCGACGTCGGCCTCGTCGGCCTGCCCAATGCCGGCAAATCGACCTTCCTGAACAGCGTCAGCAACGCCGCGGCCAAGGTCGGCGACTATCCCTTCACGACCCTGCGGCCGCAGCTCGGGGTGGTTCGCCACAAGGGCCGCGAGTTTGTCATCGCCGACATCCCCGGGCTGATCGAGGGCGCGGCCGAAGGCGCCGGGGTCGGCGACCGCTTCCTCGGCCATGTCGAGCGCACGCGGCTGCTGCTCCACCTGGTCGACGCCTCGGGCGCAAACCCGTCCGAGGCGTATCGCATCGTCCGCGACGAGCTCGCCTCCTACGGCGCCGGGCTCGACGCCAAGGTGGAGCTGGTCGCCCTCACCAAGGCTGACCTGCTCGACGACAAGGCCCTGCAGAAGGTCGCGACGGCGATCGAAAAGCTTGGCGGCGCCAGGCCCTTCCCCGTCTCCGCCCCGCTCGAGCAGGGCCTCGATCCGCTGCTCGACGCGATCATCGAGCGGCTCGCCACCGTCGCCGATACGAAGGAGGAGTTTGCGTCCGAAAGGCCGTGGTCGCCGCTATGAGGCTGGCGATCACCGGCGGCACCGGCTTCGTCGGCTCGCATGTGATCGACGCCGCGCTTGCCGCCGGGCACGAGGTCCGCGCCCTCACCCGCCGCGAGCAGCCGCCGCGCGAGCGGCTGGCGTGGGTCGCCGGCAGCCTCGACGACCGCGCCGCGCTGAAGCGCCTGGTCGAGGACGCCGACGCGCTGATCCATGTGGCCGGGGTGATCAACGCTCCCGACGCCGCCGGCTTCGAGGCCGGCAATGTCGCCGGCACGCTCGCGATGCTCGCCGCCGCGACCGCCGGCGGCGTGCGCCGCTTCATCCACGTCTCCTCGCTCGCCGCGCGCGAGCCGGCGCTGTCGCTCTACGGCGCCTCCAAGGCCCGCGCCGAAGAGCTGGTCGAAAGCTCCGGGCTCGACTGGGCGATCGTCCGCCCGCCGGCGGTCTACGGCCCCGGCGACAGGGAGATGCTCGAGCTGTTCCGGATGGCCCGGCGCGGCTTCGTCCTGCTCCCGCCGCGGGGTCGGGTGTCGCTGATCTACGTCGCCGACCTCGCCCGCCTGCTCGTCGCCCTGACCGCCCGCGGCACTCCGAAGCGCCGGGTGATCGAGCCTGACGACGGCACCCCCGGCGGCTGGAGCCACAAGGATTTCGCGAAAGCGCTCGGGCAGGCGGTCGGCCGCCGCACCGTCAGCCTCTCGACCCCGCGTCCGCTGCTCCGCCTCGCCGCTCGGATCGACCGCCTGGTCCGCCGCGGCCGTGCCAAGCTGACCCCCGACCGCGCCGCTTACTTCAGCCACCCCGACTGGGTCGTGACCTCCGGCCGCTTCCCGCCGCCCGAGCTGTGGCACCCGCGGACCGAGACCAACCAGGGCCTCGCCGCCACCGCCCGCTGGTACGAGGCGCAGGGCTGGCTCTAGGAGCAGCGTGAGACAGGCCCCGCCCGTCCGGTCCGGCAGACGGCAAAAACGGAATGAACCACTCCAGCAAACGGAAGGCGTTGCCGGAGTTGCGCGGGTCCGCCCGCTCACGCATTGTCCCGCCAGGCTCGTCGAGGTGCGGAGGGGCGCGTGAAGCGGATTGACCTGACATTGGCCATGGTGGCGGTCCTGGCCTTGGCCCCGGCGCAGGCCGCGCAATGGGAAGGGCCCCAGGCCGAAGCTCCCGAGACCAAGGACCGGCTCAGCCCGGAACTGATGGATCAGCTGGTCGAACGGCCGATGTGGCTGCTGCGTCACAAGGGCCTGGCCGAGGCGCAGAAGGCGTTCGAGGAGCTGGTCGCCGCCGCGGTCAAGAAGGACGGCAAGGGCAGCGTCCGCGAGGCCGATCTCCTCGAGTCGTTCGGGGTGCAGCTCTATACCGCAGGCGACAACGATGGGCCGATCCGGAAGGCGGCGCTGGCCTATCTTGAACGGGCGGTCCCCGCCTACCGCGCCGCCTTCGGGCCGCGCCACCCGGAAGTCGCCGTGGCGCTCAACAGTTATGCCGACTTGGCGCTCAATCTTAAGGACCCGAAGCTGCGGCCGGCCGCGATCTCCGCGCTCGAGGAAGCGCTGGCGATCCGCACCGAGAAGCTCGGCCCGGACAATGCCGAGACCAGGGCGACGGTGCAGTATCTCGAACGGGCTCGAAAGCCCCTCGCTGACGCGTTGGACGAGGCGGCAGCGGCCGTAGACGCTGCGGCCGATGAGACAGCGACCGCCACGCTCGGCCCGAACACGGTGCTTGCTGCGGACGACGGCGGCGGCCTCTGGAAGCCGGACAGCTCCTACTCCCCGCTCACCGACGAATTCCTCGGCGACCTCAAGCAGCTGGAACCGGGAGTCGAGCCGCCGAAGCGAGCCGTCGCGGCCAAGTACGGCCTGTCGGTTGAGGCACTGTCCGAGGGCATTTCGCTCCTCCGCGCGATGGACAAAAGCGCCTACGACCGCAAACGCCGGGACGCCTTGCGAAGCAGGGCGCTGGCGTGGCTCAAGCTCAGCAGCCGGGCCCCGGTCGCCGTTGCGTTCACGGCCAGCATGCTCGGGCGGTTGAACGATGACAAATGCACGCCGGCCGACATCGATCTGCTCCTGCACGGCTCGCGCAGTCGCGACGCCGATCTGTGGCTGATCGTCACCAACTGCACCACCCAGGATTCTCTCGCGGCAGCGATCGGCCGCGCCACGACGGCCCGGCCTGCCCTGCTCTATCTGAGCATGAACTGGACGCATGGCGACCCGGCTACAGAGCTGGCCGCCACCGACCAGCTGCTGCAGCCTGCGTTCCTTTCCCAGGTCGGAGAAGAGCGCGACCGGGTGCACGCCGAAATCGCCCGGTACAAGCTGTCGCGGCTCCTCGATGTGGGCCTCTGGAAGGAAGTGGTTGCCTTTGCCGACAGCCTCGATCCGAGGATTCTGGCGTTGGCTCTCAGGCCCGAGAAGGGCCCGCTTCAAACCAGCATCGGCGGTTTTGCGCTGAAAGAGAATTATTATTCCGAACCGCGAGCCGCCGATTATGCCGCCGCATTGGCGCTCGCCGGACGGACGCCGGATGCGCGTTCCGCGCTCGATGCTGTCGCCCCGCGCGCAAGGCTCAAGGAGCTTCGCGCATGCCTCGACAGCGGAAGGGACGGTTGCGACGTCGATACGTCACGCGGCGTCCCCGCCAGCGCGCTGGTTGTCGACCAATTCCTCGAGGACCCCACCGCCGACCCATATCCGCTCGTTGAAACCGGCGCGTCGAATTCCTCTTCGTGGTCAGGCTCCGTGACCGAAGTGATGTGCCGGCTGCAGACTCGACCCGCCGAAGCGCAGGATTGTGCGGCCGCGCGTGCGCTCGCGGCCCGAAATTCCGATCTCCAGGCCGACGATCAAGCCTTTTGGGCCGCGATCCGGCGGGCCGGCGGTGCACCGCTGGAGGCCGCGCGGGCACGATACGCGGCCATGCTTCCGCCGGCGCCCAAGACGGCCGCGCCCTCCTCCTCGTGGCGGGCATCGGTCGACCCTGCTCCAGTTCCCTTTCGCGAACGGCCGATCCCGACGAAAGGACTGTCCAAAGCGCCCCCGCGCGCCGATCCGACGACCGTGGCGACGCTGCCGAAAGGCTTCGCCCTGGTGCGGGCCGAGCGCTCCGGCAAGCGCGCCGTCGCCGTCAGCCTGTCGACCCGCTTCGACCCCAATGGCGAAGTCAGCGGCGGCGGCTATTGGGTCCACCTGTCCGACGATGGCGGGAAGAGTTGGGGGCCGCCGCTCTACACCGGCCTCGCCGAGCATTTTCCGTACGTCGTGCCGCAAGAGTCGCGCCTGCCGCTGCTCGCCGGCGACCGCCTCCAGCTCGAGGTCGAGGAAGCGCTCATCGACACCGCGACGATCACCTACCCGCCGGTCGGCCTGCACGTCCGCCGCAAGCGCTCCGGAATCTACCTCGACATTCCGCTTGCCGACCTTGGCAAGGACAGCGACGGCGACGGCCTCACCGACATCGCCGCGCGCCATCTGCTGCTCGACGAGAAGGGCGCGGGGCCGACGCCGTTCGTCGTCGGCCGGGACCGCGACTGTTCGGCTTCGAGCCCGGAAACGCTGGCTCGCCTCGCGATCCTCGAGAAATTGTTCGAGGTCGAGGCTCAGGCACTGATCGAGCCGCCCGACAAGAAGGCTCTCATCGGCGACTGGCGCCGGATCCAGCCGAGCGGCAAGCCGCCGATTTTCCTGCGCGGCAATCCCGACGAGTGGCGCTGCATCACGCTCGACCGGCCGATGATCGTTTACAGCGAAGCCGACCAGGAACGGCTGCGGAAATTCTCGCCCGACTTCCAGCTGATCACGCTGCCGCCGATCCGCTGGAACCGCGCCCATACCCGCGGCTTCGTCAGCTGGAGCATGGGCTGGACCGGCGGCACCTATCGCCTGGTCCGCACCGCCCATGGCTGGGATCTCCAATCAATCTCGAGCTGGATTACCTGAGGCGCCGGCCTGCCGGCGTGCCCATGAAAAGACGGGCCGCCCCGTCGAGGGCGGCCCGGTCAGTTCAAAATCAGATCAGGAACGCGTGGCCGTCGATCACCAGATGATCGTTCGCGGCCTCGAACCCGGTGATGTGCACCGTCGCTCCGGACACGTCGAAGATCGTCAGATTGCCGTTGCCGTTGTCGACCACCGACGCGGCGTGGGCGTTGATGTTGACGGTATCGGCCGCGCCGTCGCCCACCCCGTTGAGCCCGAGGTTGATGTTGATGTCGGTCACCCCGCTGCCGGCCGGGTCGTTGATCGTGACCGTGTCGGCGCCACCGAGCGCGTTGACGGTCACCGCCTCGATCCCGTGCAGGTCCATGACGATGTTGCCCTGGACCCGGGTGAACAACGCGCCGTCGGCGCCGTTGGCCGAGAAGGTGAACTGCTCGTTGGCGCCGAAGCCGTTGAACACCAGCTCGTCGTGGCCGCTGCCGCCGTCGACCTTGTCGCTGCCGTCGCCCTGGTCCCAGCGGAAGACGTCGTCGCCGGCGCCGAGGAAGGCGACGTCGGCGCCCTGGTCGCCGTCGAGGAAGTCGTTGCCGTCGCCGCCGATGAGTGTGTCGTTGCCCGCGCCGCCGGCGATGAAGTCGTTGCCCGACCCGCCGGAGAGTGAATCGTTGCCGGCGCCGCCGAACAGCGAATCGTGGCCGTCCTGGCCGAACAGCGAATCGTTACCACTGCCGCCGGTCAGCGTGTCGTTGCCGTCGCCGCCCGAGAGCTCGGCCGCCGGCAGAGCGCCATTGGCTTCGTTGAGCGCGATGACGTCGTTGCCGTCGCCGCCGGTGACACGGATCAGGTCGGTGTTCGCAATCGTCGGATCGCCGTCGACCGCGTCGCCGTTGACCAGCAGGTGGCCGCCCGCGTCGCGGCTGATCGTGACGCTATTGTCGCCGTCGCCGGCGTTGACGAACAGCCGATGCAGCTGATCCTGGAACTTGCTCTTGATGCTCATTGGTAAGTTTTCCTTGATCTTGGTTGTTCCTCCCCATGTAATGGCACGGCTAGGACCAGGTGATTTGCATAGACTTGATCATCGATCGGTCCACGATCTACTCCTTGCTTGGTAGGTTTTTAGGGAACAGAGTATCGTTCTTCGCAAAGCAACTTTGCGAAGGCGATGGTATCCTCGACGCGATGGGGGTTAGTACTCGGATCGGCCCTGTCGGTTTTGACCGATCGGCCGGATCAGTTGATCAGGACACCGGCGAGCCTCAATTTTCTCGATCACACAGATCGAAGCGCGCGTTCATTGCGAGTCGATCAGCGGGCGGGTCAGCTGACGCGCGGCTGTCGCCCGACCAGCGCCGCAAACCGGCCCCATTGCGTTGCTTAACACCGGCCGCAGCACTAACGGGGCCCGCATGTCCGATCGCCAGCAAACTTCCGCCAAAGTCGCCGACTTGATCGCGCCGTTCAACAAGAAGGGCGTCGCCGTCACCGAAGCCACCCGCTTCGCCCAGGACCTCGAGTGGGACAGCCTGACCGTGCTCGACTTCGTCGCCACCGTCGAGGACGAGTTCGACGTCATCATCACCATGAACATGCAGGCCGAGATCGAGACCGTCGGCCAGCTGGTCGACGCGCTCCAGCGGCTCCAGGCGTGACCGACCTCTTTTCCAAGTTCGACGACGTCATCGCGTTACGCCAGGGGCTGCTCGACAGCGGCCACACCGACCCGTTCGGCCTGGTCATGGAGCGGGTCGAGAGCCCGACCGTCGCGATCTGCAACGGCAGGCGCACGATCCTGCTCGGCACCTACAATTACATGGGCATGACGTTCGATCCCGACGTCGTCGCCGCCGGCAAGCAGGCGCTCGACGAATATGGCTCGGGAACCACCGGCAGCCGAGTCCTCAACGGCACCTACGCCGGCCACAAGGCGGTCGAGGAGGCGTTGAAGGACTTCTACGCGATGGACCATGCGATGGTCTTCTCGACCGGCTATCAGGCCAACCTCGGCGTGATTTCGACCATGGCCGGCAAGGATGACTACATCATCCTCGACATCGATAGCCATGCCTCGATCTACGACGGCTGCGCGCTCGGCAACGCCCAGATCGTGCCGTTCCGCCACAACGACGTCGAGGCGCTCGACAAGCGCCTCAAGCGGCTCCCGCCCGAGGCCGGCAAGCTGGTCGTGCTCGAAGGCGTCTATTCGATGCTCGGCGACATCGCCCCCCTGAAGGAGATGATCGCGGCGTCGAAGGCGGCGGGCGCGATGGTGCTGGTCGACGAGGCCCATTCGATGGGCTTCATCGGCGAGCATGGCCGCGGCGTGGCGGAAGCCCAGGGCGTCATCGACGACGTCGACTTCATCATCGGCACCTTCTCCAAGTCCGTCGGTACGGTCGGCGGCTTCTGCGTCTCCAACCACCCGAAGTTCGAGATCCTGCGCCTCGTCTGCCGCCCTTACGTGTTCACCGCCTCGCTGCCGCCGAGCGTCGTCGCCACCGCCGCGACCTCGATCCGCAAGCTGATGGACAGCGCCGACAAGCGCGCCCACCTGTGGGAGAATTCGAAGCGCCTCCATGCCGGCCTGCGCCAGCTCGGCTTCCAGCTCGGCACCGACGAACCGCAGTCGGCGATCATCGCGGTGATCATGCCCGACCTCGAGACCGGCGCGGCGATGTGGGAGGCGCTGCTCAACGAGGGTCTCTACGTCAACCTCGCCCGGCCGCCGGCGACGCCGGCCGGGATGACCTTGCTGCGCTGCTCGCTGTGCGCGCTCCACACGTCCGAGCAAGTCGGTGAGATTTTGGGCATGTTCGCTGCGGCAGGGCGAGCCACAAACTGCATAAGTTGAGCTAATTTCCGGGAACCTTTGGCTTTCGCCAAATGGTTAACGGGGCTAGATTGCCGTCATGATCGGGGACGGGGACGAGGTGCGGTTCGACTGGCGCCGCGGCGGCGCTGCGGCCGCGGGCCTGATTGCGGCCCTGGTCCTGCTCGCCATGGTGTGGCTGGTCGCCGCTGCCAACGCCGCGCGCGAGCAGGCGCTGAGCGCCGAGCGCCACACCTATGAGGTCGCGCTGGTCGTGCGCAACGTCAGTTCGAGCGTGTCGCGCTCGGAAGCGGCGCTCGCCCGCTACGTCCTCGACGAGGACGAGGACACCAGCGGCACGGTCTACGCCAGCAACTGGCAGCTCGCAGCCTTCCAGATCCGCCAGCTCGAGAAGCTGGTCCGCGGCAATCCCGAGCAGGAAAAGCGCGTCGCGACCGTCATGCAGCTCTACCAGAAGCGCGGGCAGGAGCTGGCGCTGGCGGCGACCGCCGCTCGCCAGAACCAGGGGCAGGCCGGGATCAGTTATTATTACGCCAGCTCGCATGAGGAGAGGGGCAAGCCGCCGAGCACCGGGACCAAGCTCGACAAGGAGCTGTCGGACATCACCCGGGCCGAGCGGCAGTCGCTGCGCGACCGCCAGGCGCAGAGCCAGTTCTTCTCGGCCGAGGCCGACCGCTTCACCGATTATCTAAGCTGGCTCGGGATCATCGTCGGGCTCGGCGCGGTGTTCCTCGGCGTCGTCGCGGTCCAGGCGCTGCGCCAGAACGCCGTCGCCCGCAAGCAGATCGAGGACGAGGCCGAGCGCTCCGAAGTCCTCGAAATGGCGGTGCGCGAGCGCACCCAGGAGCTGTGGGAGACCAACCAGGCGCTGAAGGCCGAGGCGGCCGAGCGCGAGGCGGCCGAGGCCCAGCTCCGCCAGGTCCAGAAGATGGAGGCGGTCGGCCAGCTCACCGGCGGCATCGCCCACGACTTCAATAACATGCTGGCGGTGGTGGTCGGCGGCATCGACCTCGCCCAGCGCCGCCTCAACGGCCCGCGGCGCGAGGTGCTGATGCACCTCAACAATGCGATGGAGGGCGCGACCCGGGCCGCGGCGCTGACCCGGCGCCTGCTGTCGTTCGCCCGCTCCGAACCGCTGATGCCGGAACGGGTCGACAGCCGCGAGCTGATCGGCGGCATGTCCGACCTCCTCGACCGCACGCTCGGCGAGCGCATCCGGGTCGAGGTCGACCTCGCGGGCGACGCCTGGCCGATCTACGTCGACCCGCACCAGCTCGAAAATGCGATCGTCAACCTCGCGGTTAACGCCCGCGACGCGATGGACGGCCAGGGCATGATGCGGGTCGCGACCGGCAACGTGAAGCTCGCCGCCAACGAGGTCGGCGACGTCCGCTCCGGCGACTATGTCCGGATCAGCGTCACCGACACCGGCTGCGGCATGACCCGCGAGGTGCGCGAGCGGGCGTTCGAGCCCTTCTTCACCACCAAGCCGGTCGGCAAGGGCACCGGCCTCGGCTTGAGCCAGATCTTCGGCTTCGCCCACCAGTCGGGCGGCGAGGTCGGGATCGAGAGCGAAGTCGGGCGCGGCACGACCGTGTCCATCTACCTGCCGCGGACCGAGGCGGCGGCGCCGATCCGCATCCATCCGACCGCGGTTCAGCGGGTCGATTCCGAGGCCCGCGTGCCGGGCGCCCGGATCCTGCTGGTCGAAGACGATCCCCGGGTCCGCGCGGCGACCGTCGGAGCACTCGAGGACCTCGATTATGAGCCGGTCGCCTGCGCCAGCGGGGCCGAGGCGATCGACCTGTTCAAGGCCCGCGAGTTCGACCTCGTGATCAGCGACGTGATCATGCCGGAGATGACCGGCCCCGAGCTGATCCGCCACCTGAAGGCCACCCACGAGCGCGACTTCGCGGTGCTGTTCGTCACCGGCTACGTCGGCGAAGACAGCAGCGGCGACCTCCGCACCCACGAGCTGCTGCGCAAGCCGTTCACCGTCGGCGCCCTCGCCGGCGCCGTCTCCGCCGCCCTCGCCCGAGCAACGCGCGAACCCCCAAAGGCCACGGCCGCCAAGCGGTAGTATCCCTCCTTGGAAGGGAGGGGCCAGGGGTGGGTGTGCGAAGCGCCCGAAACACCAGGGTGGTCGCGTGAAGCGCCTGCCCCTCCACCATCCGGCTGCGCCGGCTGGCCCCCTCCCCGAGCCAAGCTCGGGGAGGATTGATCACCGCACCGCCCCCGACCGGATGAGCTTCGGCAGCAGCGTCAGGGCGGCCAGCAGCGGGTGGCGCCGCTGCCACGGCGTCAGCGCGATTTTGGTGCCCGCGTGGCGATTGATCTTCCAGGCGATATAGTCGGCGCCGCCGGCGAAGGTGAAGCTGGCCTTCGCCAGCCGCAGCACCGACAGGCCCTTCCCTTCGAGCCGCCGCCGGGCCCAGCCGCCGCCCCCCCGCAGCCCGCGCGCGACCGCCAGCGCCGGCCCGGTGAAGCGGTCGTACCGGTCCGGGTCGAGGTCGACGACCGAGGTCGCGCGACCGCTCCGCTCGGCCCGCAGCTCGGCCGAATAGGTCAGCCCGAACGCCCGCCGCCACAGGTCGAGCGGCGCCTCGCCCGGTCGCGGCCCGGCCGCCGCGAGCAGCGTCGGAGCGGCGCGGCTGACGGCGCCGATCGCCCGCTCGTGCGCCGCCGGGTCAGCCGCCCACACCAGCCGCGATGGCTGGGCGAACCGCGCCCACACCGACACGCTGCGGGTCTCCGGCCCGTTCAGCCGGTCGAAGTCCGCCTCGCTCAGCACGGCATATTTGGCGACGAGGCCGCCATGCTCGAAATAGAAGACGTTGGGCGGGATCAGCCGGTTCGCCAGCGCCAGCCAGCGCCTGGCATAGGCCGCGCGATAGTCGGCAACGATCAGGTAGAAATCGAGCATCAGCCCGTCGAGCTGCTGCTCGCGCAGGCACGAGCCGTAGAACAGCACCGCGCGGCTCGCCCCGCCATGCGCCGCCGCGATCGCCCCCGCGATGTCAGAGACGCGCGGGTCGACGGGAAGCGCCAGCTCTTCGGCAACCAGCTTGCGTAGTTCGTCCATCACCCGTCCGCGCCGCGGCGAAGCCGCTGAAGATTCACACGAAGACACGAAGGACACGAAGGACGCAATGGAATCGCGACCTCTTCGTGGTCTTGCGGATCTTCGTGTCTTCGGGTGAAAAAAGAAACCTGGCGCGGCCCTGCGGGGGCCTCGCAATGAAATCAGGCCGCGAGCTTGACGAAGGACAGCGGCAGCGCGGGCCTCAGGTTGATCGGCCGGCCGCGCTCGGCGAGGAAGGTCTCGCCGTCGAGGATCACGTTCGAGCTTTCGCCCTCGATGGTGATCTCGTCGGCCTCCTCGAAATGCACCCCGCGCACCTTCGAGCGGCCGAGCCTGCCGGCGAGGCTCGCGGCGAAGCCGCGGATCAGCGACATCGGCCGCTCCTCGATGGCGAGCAGCTTGAGCACGCCCTCGCGCCGGCCGCCGAGGTCGCCCGACAGCAGCAGTTTCTCGAGCGTCGTCACCGCCAGCAGCGAGAAGCGCCCGCTGATCATATTGCCTTCCTCGCGCAGCGACACGTTGAGCGGCATCGGGTCGGGCGGCAGGAAGCTCGCACTGACCCGCAGGAACAGCTTCGCCAGCAGCGCCAGCGCGGTCAGCACATGGGCGAGGCCGTTGGGCAAGCCGAGCGGATAGATTTTGTTGCGGCAATAGAGCATCGTGTCGGCGAGGCCGGCGCCGCCGAGGAACATGCCGATCACCGGCCGGTCCGCATTCCCGCCGCCGCGCAGCGCGATCAGCTCGCGCTCGACGACATAGGGCGCGATGTCGCCCTGGGCGATCGCGATCAGCCGCTCGAGCGCCGCGATCGGGTCGCCCGAGGCGCCGAGGTCGAGCGCGATGAGGTTGGTCTTGCCGCTCGGCAGCACCGCGACCGGCGGCGGCGGACAATCGGCGAAATGGCCCCCGTTGTAGATTTCGGTCAGCGCCGCCTGGACGGTGCCGTCGCCGCCGTTGATGACCAGCACCTTGGGCCGCACGCGGGCGATCGTCTTCAACGCCTCGCCGACCTGGTGGGCATGCTCCACCTCATAGTGGAAGATGTCGGGATGGTCCGCGCAGTAGGCCCGGATGCGCGGCAGCTGGGCGAGGTTGCCGGTCGACTTCGGGTTCGACAGCAGCGCGATCCGCGGCCGGTTCATCATGGCGCGCGTCCCGGCCCGGCCCTGCCCTCGCCTGCACTGAGCATCGAATTCGACATGGTTAAACGGACCGCTTCGCTATAGGGCGTTACTTCGGACCGGCTGCACCCCCGAAGGTGCATCCGCCCGTTGTGCCTTGTCGGTCGCCTTTGCGGCCAAATGATGGTGTCGGGACGACCAAATTTGCCGCAGCTGTCCTTGATCGACCGCTACCTGGCCCGCTCGATCGCGGCGCCGCTGCTGGGCTCGCTGGTCCTCGCGGCGATGCTGCTCGT
Organism: Sphingomicrobium sp.; assembly: GCA_035637935.1. Lineage (GTDB taxonomy): Bacteria > Pseudomonadota > Alphaproteobacteria > Sphingomonadales > Sphingomonadaceae > Sphingomicrobium. Next base: position 11,442 of record DASRAY010000072.1, on the reverse strand, counting down.
GCTCGATAAGATGCTGCGCCTGTTCCAATATGTGGTCGACGCCGGCGGCCCGGTCAGCGTCGTCTGGCGGATGCTCGCCAACCTGCTGCCCGAATATCTCTCGCTCGGCATCCCGATCGGGCTGATGCTCGGCATCCTGCTCGCCTTCCGCAAGCTCGCCGGCACCTCGGAGCTCGACGCCTTGCGCGGCATCGGCATGAGCTTCGGCCGGCTGCTTCGCGTTCCTTACGCTTATGCCATCCCGCTGATGGCCCTGAACCTGTTCATCGTCGGCTATCTCGAGCCGTGGTCGCACTATCGCTACGAAGGGCTGCGCTTCGACTTGAAGTCAGGCGCGCTCGGCGCGGCGATCAAGGTCGGCGAGTTCAACCGTCTCGGCCGCCGGCTGACCGTGCGCATCGACCGCAGCGAGAACAAGGGCAGCCTGCTGCACGGCATCTTCATCCAGATGGACGATCCCAACGGGATGACCGTCGCGGCCACCGCCGAGCGCGGGCGGTTCCTCGCCACCGACGACCGCGACACCATCCTGTTCCGGCTGGTCAACGGTCGGCTGGTCCAGGATTCGCCCAAGTTCCCGGCGCCCCGGACCCTGTCGTTCGAGACCTACGACCTGCCGATCAGCCTGCCGGTGATCGACCAGTTCCGGCGCCGCGGCGGCACCGAGTCCGACGAGCTCTATCTCCATGAGCTGGTTCGGCTGGGCTATGGCGGCGGCGCGGCCGACCGGGAGCGAATGGTCGCGGCCCGCGCGCACCTCAACTTCCGCCTGGTCGAGGTGGTGATGATGATCCTGCTGCCGCTGCTCGCGGTGGCGCTCGCGGTGCCGCCCAAGCGCAGTTCGTCGTCGCTCGGCATCTTCGTCTCGATCGTGACCGTGGTCGCCTATCACAAGGTCAACCAATATGGTGAGCAGATGGCCGCGCAGGGCCGGATCGACGCGATCCTCGCTCTGTGGGTGCCGTTCCTGCTCCTCGCCGTGCTGATCGTGTGGATGTACCATGTGCTCGCCCACAAGCCCGGTGGCCAGCCGATCGGCGCGCTCGAATGGGCGGCGTCGCGCTCGTGGCGCTTCGTCAAGGGCCTGGTCCCGCGGCGGGCCGAGGGCCTGTAGCGCGCCATGATCAACCTCAACCTCCTGCCGTCGCGCCAGGTCGCCTGGTACACCGTGCGGCTGTTCCTGACCCGCAGCCTCGCGGTGCTGGTCGCGCTGGTGCTGATCCTGATGACGCTCGACCTGCTCGGCGAATCTGGCAAGATCCTCGCCGTCCCCGGCAATGGCGATGCCGAGCTGTGGCGCTACGTCAGCCTGCGCATTCCGTTGCTGGTCTCGCGCTTCCTGCCCTTCTCGGTGCTGCTCGGCACGCTGATCGCGTTCGTCGGCCTCAACCAGCACAGCGAGGTGGTGGCGATGAAGGCCGCGGGCATTTCGGCCCACCAGATCCTCGCCCCGCTGATCCTCGCCAGCCTGGTCATCGCCGGCGCCTTGTTCGCCTTCAACGAGACGGCCGTGGTCAAGGCCGCGCGCGTCGTCACCGCCTGGTCGGACAATGACTATAAGCCGATCCCGCCCGAAAGTGGGGTGCTGAGCAGCGTCTGGGTGCTGAACGGCGAGGATCTGGTCCGCGCCGGCCGGGTCTCGGGCCAGGGCGCGGCGTTTCGAGTCGACGACCTCCAGGTCTACGACCGCAGCGGCGGCCTGCTGTCGCGCGTGATCCGCGCCGACACGGCGGTGCCCGGGCCGGGCGGCGCGTGGCGGCTGAAGAACGCGCGGGTCTACGACGCCGGCATGAACCTGGTGCGCCGGGTGCCCGAGCTCGACGGCCTCGCCGGGGTCACGCCGCAGCAGCTGACCCTCGCCAAGGTCGACCCGACCCAGCTCGATTACTGGACCTTGCAGCAGCGCATCGCCCAGCTCGAGGCGGCCGGCCGCCCGGCCGACGAGGCGCGCGCCGGGCTCGCCCACAAGATCAGCGGGCCCTTGTCGACCCTGCTGATGCCGCTGCTCGCCGCGGTCGCCGCCTTCGGCCTCGCCCGCTCGGGCCAGGTGCTGGTCCGCGCCGTGCTCGGCATGGCGCTCGGCTTCGCTTACTTCGTCGCCGACAATTTCAGCCTGGCGATGGGCAATGTCGGCGCGTACCCGCCGCTGGTCGCCGCCTGGGCCCCGTTCCTGCTGTTCCTGCTGATCGGCGAAGCAGTGCTCGTCCGGACGGAGGAGTAACCCTCTCCCCTCGAGGGAGAGGGAGGGAGCCGCGAAGCGGCGGAAGGGTGAGGGAGCGACGGCTACTCCGCCATCGTCTCGTCCGACCCGCCGAACGCCGCCGGGAAGGCGGTGAACTTGGGCAGCCCGTCGCGGATCGGCAGCACATGCTCCTGGTAGTTGACGTGCATGGTCGGCGCGAAGTCGAACCCGCGCAGCGTCTCCGCATGGACGTCGACCATGCCGATCGTCGGGTGGTTGATCAGCACCTGCCCGCCGCACGTCGCGCAGTGCCGGCGGTCGGAGAAATCGGTCTTGCTGTAGCCCTTGAGCTGCTCGGCGCCGCGCGTCACCGTGACCGCGTCCTTGGGCCATACGGTGAACCCGCGCACCGCCGCGCCGGCGATGCTGCGGCACGATGCGCAATGGCAATAGCCCTGCGCCACCGGCTCGCCGCGGACCGTGACCCCGACCGCCCCGCAAAAGCATTCGCCCTCATGGATCTGCTCGTCCGACATCGCTGCGTCCCTCCGATTCTGCGGCGCGGTGATAGCCCGACTTTCATATTAAACCGAATGGTTGACAATCGCTCGTGACTCGGTCACATTCAACCACATGGTTGAGAATCACCTGGATACGGTCTTCCACGCGCTCGGCGACCCGACCCGGCGCGGGATGCTCGCCACCCTCGCGCTCGGCGACAAGTCGATCGGCGAGCTCGCCGAGCCGCTGGCGATGAGCTTCGCCGGCGCCTCGAAGCACGTCAAAGTGCTCGAGGAGGCCGGCCTGATCGCTCGGCGCAAGGCCGGCCGGACCCACGTCATCAGCCTCACCGCCGAGCCGCTGGCCGAGGCTGCCGGCTGGCTCAACCAATGGGAGACTTTCTGGACCGTCCGCCTCGACCGGCTCCAGGCGCTGGTCGAAGCCGAGGCCAAGGCAAACAAGGAGAAGAAGCATGACTGACGCAGCAGCCGCGATCCGCCTCCCGCTCGAACGGATCGCGCCCGACTCGATCCGCCTCGAACGGACCCTCGACGCCCCCGTGACCACGGTGTGGCGCTATCTGACCGAGGCCGAGCTGCGCTCGCGCTGGTTCATGGGCGGCACCGACGCCACGGCCGGCGGCACGTTCGACCTGCTGGTCGACCACGACCGCCTGTCGGACGACCCCAACGTCCCCTACCCCGAGAGCTATGCCGAGTTCAAAGGCAAGACCTGGACCGAGCAGGTCGTTCGCTTCGAGCCGCCGCGCCTGCTCGAGACGACCTTCCAGGGCGGCAAGAACGGCACCGTCATCTACGAGCTGACCGCCGAGGGCGAGCGGACCAAGCTCGTCCTGACCCACCGCGGGATCGTCAGCGCGACCGGGGCGCAGGACTTCGGCAGCGGCTGGACTTCGCACCTGGCGGTGCTCGAGGAGCGCCTCGCCGGGCGCGGCGTCCGCGACTTCTGGGCGCTCCACGCCCGATCGCGCGAGGCCGTGGCAAGGGTCCTGGGCTAACAGGGGCGCTAATCCCGGTTTCAAAAATATGTTATAGTCACCGTTGAGACTCGCGCTTCCCAGCCTGGCGCAGGAAGGGGCAGCGCGGGTCTCGCTCCGTTGCGAACGGCACGGCCCGATCGGTGCTGTATCTCCCGATCGGGCCGTGTTTTCGATCATCAGACCGCCCCCCTCATGCGGCGGCCAGCGCGTCGCCGGGGGCGAGCTCGCGGCCCGTGCCGCCGGCGACGAGGATGGTGCGGGTCGCGGCGGCGACCGCCTGCAGGCGGTGGGCGCTGAGCGCCCGCGTCGTGGCGTGACAGCGCGCCAGTCGACGAAACGACCGGGCGCCGAGAAGTCAAACCCCAGTCAATTCTTGGCCCTGACCCTCGCGAAGTCTTCGACAAATGGACTCAAACCGGGGTCTGGGTTACGTTTTACAAAGGGGGCTTAGTATGGCGGTTCATGCTTTAGGAGCGCTGGTCTGGTTGGCCGCGGCGCCGGCCGCCCCTGCACCTGCACCTCCGGTGGTCATCGACGGGTCCGACGGCCCGGTCGAGCTGGCCGGCGTGGACCTCGCCTGGTTCACCCAAGGTGCGCAGACGGTCAGCCTGACCAGCGGGCGCGCCGGACTCGGCAATCCCCAGGTCGACACGCGCAATTGCCGCAACCAGCTCAATCTCGAAATCCTGCGCGACGCAGCCAAGGATCTGCTTCGGCGGCATCGCCTGTCGGTTGCCCGCGCGGGCGTCGACGAGGGCCAGCTCGTCGTCTTCACCGATCCGAGATTCGAGCGCGACAAGGCGAGCTTCTACTCGTTCGTCGCGGCGATGGCGCCGTGCTGGAAGACCTGCTCGCTGCGCGTCGCCGCGTGGCGGATCACCGCGCCCCGCGACGGCCGCCGGCTGCGGATGCAGGCCTCGGTTCGCGGCAACGACGACATCACCGGCGCGCTGCTCGACGTCGGCGAAGCCGAATTCCGGAAGTGCCGGCGCTGATGGGCGTCGAGGACGCCTCGATCTATTTGCCCTATTTTCTGCCGATCCTGTGGATCGCCGCGGCCACCGTCGTTGCCCTCCTGCTCTACCGAACGAGCAAGGCGTTCGTAGAGCATCGTACGACTTCCGGTCCCGAGACCCGCCGCGTCCGCTTGGTCGGCTCGATCGCCATCGCGCTGGTGGTGTTCGTCGTGCTGTGGCGCGCGAGCCCATCGCTCGACGCCGATCCGGCCGCCGTCACTCTGGCGCCGGCGCAGCTGCGTCAGCTTGATGCCCGGCGAGTCACCCTCGCCCAGGCCTGGATGGCCTATGAGGCATGCCTCGATGTGCCCGGCGTCGATCGCTGCCCGGAAGAGAAGGGTGACGTCGACGTCGCCGTTCGCCAGTTCAACGCGGAATATGCGGCGATGTTGAGTAGGGGAACGAAGCCATGACGACTGCCGTGCTGTTCGTCGCGGCCGCGGCCGCGTTCCAGGCCGAGGCTGGCGATGTGTCGCCATTCTGCCGGGACTACAACGATGTCGTGAGCCAGGCTTTTCGCGGTTTCCGCAAGTTTCGCGGCATCATCGAACAGGGCGACGACCAAAAATTCCAGACGACGTATCACGCCGTTTTTGTGCTTCCGGGCGCGAGAAGCTGCAAGATCGACGAGACAGAGAATCGGTACCATTACAAATGCTCGTGGCAGCAAACGAATACCGAGGACTGGGCGGGCACGGTCGCGCAGGCGCGGACGCTCGCCAAGGCTCTCGCCGATTGCGCCCATGTCCACATGATGGAGCAGGAGATTTCCTGGGACAAAGAGGACGACGGGCAGAATTGGCGCGGCTTCCTTCGGCTCCCCTACGCCGAGCGGTTGCAGGTCGAGGTCACGGCCCACAATTTTCTCAGCCAGAGTGATCGCCTGCCCAAACGGCTGGCCGGCATTCACCTGACCATTTCGTACCGCCGCGTGTCCCGGCCATGAGGCTTTCCCGCAGGGGGTTCGCCGGAGGCCTCGTCAGCCTGACCCTCTGCGCTTCTCCCGCGTTCGGACAATGGCCCAATGGCGCGCGCTCCGATCCGCTGCCCCCCGACCCCGATGCTGCCCTCCGGGGATGCCTGATCGGGAGTCCCAGCGACATCAAATATACCTGGATGGGCGAGGGGAAGGCGGAGGAGCTCGTCGATAAGCTGTTCGATTGGCTCTCGGCCTATCTCACGGTGTTCGATGGCGTCGTCGTCGTGTTCGATGGCCCGGACAGCTACAACGCCTTCGCCACGCCGCGGGATCTGGTGATGAACCGAAAGGACGGGATGGTGCTCATTGGACGAAGCCTGATCGACCATCACAAAAAAGCGTTTGGCGGCCGTTGGGCCTCGGCCCTGGCGACGTCGATTGCGCATGAGTCGGGACATCTGGCGCAGTACAAGCTGGGGCTGCGCCTCCCCACCAGAATTGCCGAGCTTCATGCCGATTATCTCGCCGGATGGAGCCTGCACCGTCTCGGTCGCCGGCGCGAGCTTGGCAAATATACGGATGCCGGCATCGCTCGCGAATCGCTCCGCTCGCTTCAGTCCGGGAGCCAGGGCGCAACGACGCACGGCAGCGCCGAGGAACGGGTCCGCTCATTCGACGCCGGGTGGCAGTACGCGGACGACCATCAGGGGCGGGGCGAGCTCGGCTATGTCCCGGCGTTCGAAGGCCTCCAGTTTCTCGGCTTCGACGGGACATAAGGCTGCGGGCTGGCTCGGCCCACGAGACGCCGGACGCGACCTAAGGCGGCGCGGCGCCTGAGCGGGCGGATGAATCCGCCGCGCGCGGTCGTTGTCTCAAGCGGCGGGGTGGCGCGCTTGGTGAAGGCCGCTTGGCGATGGAATCGCTGTTCGACGACCCGATGATCCGCGAAATCTACCGCCGCGGGGTGCGCGACGCGTGCGACTGGGCGTGCGTCCATCTGCCGGCGCGCAAGCAGCGGGCGATGGAGGAGTGGCTCACCAGCCTCGATTTGTGGTGCGACGGCAACCCGCCGCGCGCGCCCCGTTCGCCGGCCGAGGAATCGGCCTAGCACGGCGCGTGGTCAGGCGCGGACGCGGCCCGCGGCGACGATCGCGGCCCACGGGTTGGGCTCGGGCGCGGCGACCCGGGCCAGCCGGTTGCGGTCGTGGTGGATGAACGGCTCGGCCCGGCCGCGGACCATCAGCACGGTCTCCTGGACGTAGCTCCACGTCCCGTCGGCGTGGAACGTGACCTCGATCCGGTAGCTGTCGGTGCGGAACGCATGCTCGAGGAAGGCGGTCGAGCAGATGCCGTTGCCGGTCGACCCGCGCTCCGCGCTCAGCGCCAGCCGGTCGTCGCCCGGGGCGGCCTGGCCGGCGGCGAGCGCCACCTGGCCGCGCGGGATCGACAGGGTCTGCAGCACGAGGCCGGTCGCCGGCTCCCACAGCCAGTGGCCGACCTGGTCGTGGAACGCGATATCCTCTTCCGGCGTGTTGATCGCGATGTGGTAGCGCAGGCCGTAGAACAATTGCGGCCCGTTGGCCTGCGGGTCGATCGGCTCGAACCGCGCCCGCTCGATATAGCTGCGGCGCTCGGGCCCGTCGGCCTTGGGGTTGACGTCAACGCCGTCGGCCGAGCGCCATTCGCCGGCGAGGCGGGCGAGCGGGCCGAGATTGGCGAGCGTGTCGGGGTCGACGTCTTCCGGCTCGGTGAAGATGTCGTCGGGGAAAGTGTCCATGACCCGACATTAGGCCAAGTAGCGCGAGCGAGGCCAGTCGTTACGGCGCCGCGCCTAGCGGCCGGCCAGCCGGCGGAAGCGGTAGCGGCCGTGGACCGGCGCCGCGCGATAGCTGTGGCCCGAGGTGCAGGTGACGGTGAACACGCCTGAACCCTCGGCCGCGCTGGTCGAAGCGACCGAGCCGCATGGATAGCCGATGCGCCCGATCGTCCGCGCGATCACCGCCTTGGGCAGGGGCAGGGTCGCCGCGACCGCTGCGGGCGCCGGGCCCGGGTCGGCGGCCGGCTCGGCCGCCGCGGCGATCGGGGCGAGCGGGTCGGCCGGCGGGCTGGCCACGCGTTCAGCCGGGGCCGGGCGCGGCGCCGGCCGGGCTCGGGCGAGCCTGGGCGCGGCGCGCGCGGTTCGTTTCGGTTCGGGCTGCGCGGCATTGCCCAGCGAGCGCTCGGCCGCGGGGTCGTCGACGGTGAAGGTGGTCGGCGGCGGCAGCGCGACCTTGGCCGCGGCCCTGGCCTCCTGCGCCCCGGCGCCGCTGTCCCATCCGGCCCAGGCGCCGAGCAGCGCGACGGCGAGCGCCACCCCGCCCGCCGCGAGCGCGACCGGCTTCCACGGGATCGCGCCCGCCGGGGCGGTGTCGCCGTCGGCGATGGCGAGGTGGACTCGCTCCGCAGCGGGCGGCGGCGCCGGCTCGGGCGGGACCGGCTGAACGGCGTCGTGCAGCGGCTCGGGCCGCGCCAGCTGGCGCAGCGCCTCGGCGATGTCCGGCCGCTCCGGCCGCGGCGGCGCAGTCGCGGCCGGCGCGGGCTCGGCGATCAGCGCCGGGCGGGCGAGGAAGGCGGCGCCGCCGACCCCTGCCGACGACAGCAACGGCGCCCGCGTCGGCGCCCGCGTAAGGCCGAGCGACTCGTCATAGGCGCGGCGTCGCGCCGGGTCGCGCAGCGTCGCGTAGGCGATGCTGACCTCGGCGATTGCGCCGAACGCGCGCGGCCGGCTCATTTCCCGCGCGAACGCCCGCGCGATCTCGTCGGCGGTGGCCGCGGGCGTCAGGCCCAGGACCTCATAATGGCTCGGCCGAGCGGTGACCGTGCTGACCATGTGCGCTTCCCCCGGGACTGCTCTCAAGCCCCGGAACCTTCGCGCTTTTTCCGCAACAATCCAGTTCGCCCGCCGCACGCCAAAGGCCGTTCGCCGACTACGGATTCACCGGCTCGACGTTAACGCGACGCCGGCCGGCCGGGGCGGCTACCCGTCGGTCGCGCGGCAATGGCTGGTCGCGACCACCACCTCGTTCCCGTCGGGGTCGCGCAGGCGGAGCATGTGGTGCCCGTAGAAATCCTCGTCCGGGATCGGGCCGGCCGCCAGCCCGCGGGCCAGGATGCCGTCCCGATAGGCCTCGAGCGCAGCGCGCGACCGCTCGGCGATCATCAGGTCGACCCGCTCGACCGCCGGGATGGCCGGGCCGGTCTCCCGCGAAAACAGCAGCAAATGCGTGCCCCCGCGCAGCTCGAGGATCGCCATCCCGGCATTTTCGAAGCATGGCTTGAGGCCGAGGTCGGCGTAGAAATGAGCACTCGCCGCGACGTCGCTCACCGCCAGCGCGACATGACCGATTCCGATGCGCGGCTCGTCGGACATCTGGCGCCTCCCCTCCTACCGCAGCTTGGCGATCGTCAGTTTGTCGAGCCTGGCCCGGTCCCTGACCGACTCCTCGCTCCGCGTCAGCGCCTTGGCGATCGCGCGCAGCGACTGGCCCTTGCCGGCGAGCAAATGCAGCTTCTGGATCTCGTCCTGCCGCCACGGCTGCCGATGCCGCTCGAACTTGGTTTCGGCCATATTCCTCTCCGAGCTTGCTCGGGCGTAGCCGACCTCTAGGCTCCACGGGCCCGGAGGGCACGTGGAATGTCGGCGGAGGGAGGGGGACCACCAAAGGTGGTGGAGGGGCCTCGCCCGGCGTCAAAAGACATCACCACTAATCGTCGCTCGCCCGCGCGACGAGGTCCATGAAAGTGCGCGCCGCGTCCCGCTCCGCCGCGGTGGCGAAGACGGCATCGAGGTCGGGCGCCGAGCCGAGGACGTGGAGCAGCGCCCACAAAGCGAACCGCTCGCCCCGGTCGGTGGTCAGGCCAAGGTCGACGTGCATGCGCTCGATCCCGGCAGCGAGCGCTTCCGGCGGCACGCCGGCCACGCTCGAGGTTCCGAAGTAACGGCGAATCTGGTCGTCGAGGTTCATCCGCGCCATCTGGCCCTCGAACCGCGGCGCTGGCAAGCCATCCCGGCCGGCGCCACTCGTGTCGGCGGCCGGCTTGCCCTAAGGACAGCCGATGACCAGGTCAGCGGCGATCGAGCAGGCCTTCACCCTGGCCCGCTCGGGTCACTACCGCAGCGTGTCGGAGATCCTCCGGCGGCTGCCCGCCGATACCCGCCCGGCCGTCGCGGCCTGGCTCGCCACCCCGGCCGCCCGGCGCGAGCTCATCCTCACCTGCAGCGACGCCTGGCTCGCCAACAACTAGCGGCGCAGGCGAAGCCGGAGCCGGCTGCCGGGCTCAACCTTGGTCGGGCGCGCCTTCGCCCTCGTCGCGCAGCAGGCCGAGCATCCGCATCTTCTTCTCGAGCCGCTCCCTGACCTCGGCGGGGTCATAGGGCTCGCAGACCGGAACCGCGCTCGCGGCGCTGCCGCGGCCGGCGCCGAGCTTCAGGATCTGGATCGCCTCGGCGATCGTGACCGTCGGTCCGGCGTTCTCGCTGAGCGGCAGCTCGTCGGGGTCGAACGTCCGGTTGGCGGCCTCGACGACATAGCCATTGAGCCGCTTGCGCGCGATCTCGACCGCGGCGTCGCACGCCGCGTCGAGATGCCGGTCGTTGAACCGCCGCCGCGACAGCGCCTGGGTCGACACGCCCGCCGCCCGGCACCCGCGGGAAATGCTCCCGCTCCACGCCAGCTCGGCGAGCAGCGCCTGCTCCTTCGCCTTCGACCACCGCCCCGGCCCGACCCGCCGCAACTTGCCGTTGACGATCACGTGCTCTGCACCTCCCCCGCTCGCGGGGGAGGTCGGACTCGCCGCAGGCGAGCCGGGAGAGGGGGCCCTGCGCAACCGCTCCACCTTCCCCGCCAGCTCCGCCGCCCGCACCCGCTCCCGCTCCGCCCGCCCCCGCTCGAGCGCCGCCGCCCAGTCCGCCGCAAACTCAGCATGCGCGCGCCGCCGGGCATAAGCCGTAGTAAAATCCACCCCCGCGTCTTCCGCCGCCCAGCGAGCCACACCGGTTCGCTCCAGCGCCCGCAGGAACGCGATCATCCAGCGCGGTGCTCTTCTCATAAATCCTCCCTGAGCTATGCTCGGGGAGGGGGACCGCGCATCGAAGATGCGTGGTGGAGGGGCCAGCCTCCGCCGACTTAGAAATCATAACCTATTTGGTTATTCTTGTCAATCTTATTCGCCGCACGGCCGGCGCGCGCTCACCGATTTCGCAAGCGGGCCTTACAGGGACAGTTTACTTAATTCCGGCTTGCGCCGGTCGGGCGTGGATTGTCGCGGTACGAAATACGTAAACTGTCCCCGTAATCCGTCCCCGTAATCCCCCTGTCCCCGTAATACCCGAGTGTCTCTCAATCCTTCTTAACGAGCTGGGTCAACATCGCCGCCAGCGCGCCGCCAAAGAGCCATCCCAGCATGATCTCAACCCAACGAAGCGCGCGCAATCGTCTCCCCCATTTTTGCGTGTCAGGATCACGTGAAGAAACGACCGGGCGCCACGCATCGCCATATCCCAGGTCGACAATCGGCAAGAGAACGTCCGCAGAATAGAAGAACGGATCGAAACTTCCTGGGTCTTCCCGGGCCGAGGACACGTCTTCCTTGGCCGGAACAAGGAACGGATCCATATCTCGAGGCGGCGCCGAGGCAATCCAATAGGCGACGGCGCACGCAAGCCAAACGCCGGCGATCACGCCCAGCATGCGGCCCGGCTTGTAGCCGTAACCGACGAAGGCGCCATACATCCAGTGAAGCGGCCCGGCGCCCCGGACTATTTTGCCGGCGCGACGAAGCCGGT
>DASRAY010000071.1:0-3078 GCA_035637935.1 Sphingomicrobium sp. | reverse complement strand
GTGTGGAAGAAGACGGCCTGATCGAAGTCGGCGCGGAATTCTCCGCCGACCACTTCGTGCCGGGCCAGAAGGTCGACATCCAAGGCGTGACCATCGGTAAGGGTTTCGCGGGCGCCATCAAGCGCTGGCACTTCGGCGGCCTGCGCGCCACCCACGGTGTCTCGGTCTCTCACCGTTCGCACGGTTCGACCGGTCAGCGTCAGGATCCGGGCAAGGTCTTCAAGAACAAGAAGATGGCGGGCCACATGGGCGCCCGCAATCGCACCCAGCAGAACCTGGAAATCGTGCGTACCGACCCGATCCGCGGGCTGCTGTTCATCAAGGGCTCGGTGCCCGGCCACAAGGGCGCCTGGCTGACCGTCCAGGACGCGATCAAGCTGCCGCGCCCCGACGCCGCGCCGTATCCGGCCGGCATCCTCGAAGGCCGCAAGCTCGAAGAGCTCGAGGTGCCCGAGGCCGGCCTGGTCGACGATGCCGCGGTCCATGAGATTCCGGCGCTGCCGAGCGACGAGGAAGTCGCCGCCATCGCCGCGGAGCAGGAAGCCGGCGGAGCGCTCGACAGCGAGATCGAGGCGGAAGCCGAGGCCTCTGCGGAAGCCGCTGGCGAGAATGAAGCCCCGACGGAAGAGCCCAAGTCCGAGGACAAGGGCGCGGCCGACGAGAGCAAGGAAAGCTAAGATGAAGGTCAAGGTACAGACCCTCGACGCCAAGGCTGGCGGCGACATCGAGCTCAACGACGAGATTTTCGCCGTCGAGCCGCGCGCCGACATCCTCCACCGCGTCGTCACCTGGCAGCTGGTCAACCGCCGCGCCCCGGCGCGGGCGGCGCGCGAGCGCAGCGACGTCGCCCGGACCGGCAAGAAGTTCGGCCGCCAGAAGGGTGGCGGCACGGCTCGCCACGGCGATCGCAGGGCGCCGATTTTCATCGGCGGCGGCAAGGCCCATGGCCCGCGCGCCCGGGTGTTCACCGCGAGCCTCAACAAAAAGGTCCGCGCGCTCGGCCTGAAGATGGCGCTGTCGTCGAAGGCCATGGAGGGCAAGCTCGTGGTCGTTGACAATCTCGACGTCGCCGAGGCCAAGACCCGGTCGCTGAAGGCGCAGCTCGACAAGCTGGGCTTCGGCAAGACCGCGCTCGTGATCGACGGCGACGCGCTGAACGTCGGTTTCGCCCGCGCTTCGTCGAACCTCGACAGCATCAACCTGCTGCCGGCGCTAGGCGCGAACGTCTACGACATCATGCGCCACGAAACGCTCGTCCTGACCCGCGCCGCGGTCGAGACGCTGGAGGCCCGGTTCAATGGCTAAGAAGCAGCAGCAGGCGCCCGACGCGCGCCATTACGACATCGTGCTCGCGCCGCACATCACCGAGAAGTCGACGATGCTGTCGGAGACCAACTCGGTCGTGTTCAAGGTCGCCCCGAAGGCCACCAAGCCCGAAATCAAGGCGGCGGTCGAGGCGCTGTTCAATGTCACGGTGGTCGGAGTGAATACCATCGTCACCAAAGGCAAGACCAAGCGGTGGAAGGGCAAGCCCTATCAGCGCTCGGACATGAAGAAGGCGATCGTTCGTCTGGCCGAGGGTCAGTCGATCGACATTACCGCAGGGGTGCCGGCATAATGGCTCTCAAACAATATAAGCCGACCTCGCCGGCCCGTCGCGGGCTGATCCTGGTCGACCGCGCGAACCTGTGGAAGGGCAAGCCGGTCAAGCAGCTGACCGAAGGCAAGACCAAGACCGGCGGCCGCAACAACAAGGGCCACGTGACTTCGCGCGGCATCGGCGGCGGGCACAAGCAGCGCTATCGCATCGTCGATTTCAAGCGCCGCACGTGGGACGTCGCGGCGACCGTCGAGCGGCTCGAGTACGACCCCAACCGCTCGGCCTTCATCGCGCTCGTCACCTATGACGGCGGCGAGCAGGCCTACATCCTCGCGCCGCAGCGCCTCGCTCCGGGCGACAAGGTGATCGCCGGCAAGCGGGTCGACGTGAAGCCCGGCAATGCGATGGAGATCGGGCAGATGCCGGTCGGCACCATCGTCCACAACGTCGAGCTGAAGCCCGGCAAGGGCGGCCAGATCGCGCGCGCCGCGGGCACCTATGTCCAGGTCGTCGGCCGCGACCGCGGTATGGTCATCGTCCGCCTCAACTCGGGCGAGCAGCGCTACGTCCGCTCGGACTGCATGGCGACGGTCGGCGCGGTGTCGAACCCCGACAACGCCAACCAGACCCTGGCCAAGGCCGGCCGCACCCGCTGGATGGGCAAGCGCCCGCTGACCCGCGGCGTCGCCAAGAACCCGGTCGACCACCCGCACGGCGGCGGCGAGGGCCGGACTTCGGGTGGCCGCCATCCGGTCACTCCGTGGGGCAAGCCGACCAAGGGTGCCCGCACCCGTCACAACAAAGCGACCGACAAGTTCATCATCCGGTCGCGTCACGCGAAGAAGAAGGGTTAAGTCATGGCCCGTTCCGTCTGGAAAGGTCCGTTCGTCGAGCTTTCGCTGCTGAAGAAGGCGGAAGCGGTACAGGAGAAGGGTGGCGGCCGTGGCGGTCCCATCAAGACCTGGTCGCGCCGCTCGACGATCCTGCCGCAGTTCGTCGGCCTCACGTTCAACGTCTACAACGGCCGCAAGTTCGTGCCGGTGTCGGTCAATGAGGACATGGTCGGCATGAAGCTCGGCGAGTTCGCTCCGACCCGCACCTTCCACGGCCATGCGTCGGACAAGAAGGGCAAGCGCTGATGGGCAAGCCGGCAGCACCCCGCAAGGTGGGCGACAAGGAAGCGCTCGCGATCGGCAACACGATCCGCGGCTCGGCGCGCAAGCTCAACCTGGTCGCGACCATGATCCGCGGCCGCAAGGTCGAGGAAGCGCTGAACATCCTCAAATTCTCGCCCAAGGCGATGGCCGACGACGTGCGCAAGGTGCTCGCGTCGGCGGTGGCCAACGCCGAGAACAACCACAACCTCGACGTCGACGCTCTGGTCGTCGCCGAGGCGAGCGTCGGCAAGTCGATCTCGATGAAGCGCTTCGCGACCCGCGCCCGCGGCCGCTCGGCGCGGATCGTCAAGCCGTTCAGCC
>DASRAY010000070.1:0-20150 GCA_035637935.1 Sphingomicrobium sp. | reverse complement strand
CGCGCAGCGGGACGCGCCCTTCCGATTTCAGTCCGACGTCGATCACCGCGAGGTCGTTCTCGATCGCGGTGACGGTGCCCTTCACCACCTTGCCTTCGAAGGTTTCGTTCTCGCCGCCGAGGCTTTCGTTGAGCGCAGCCGAGAAATCGTCGCGGGTCGGGAAGGTCGTGGTCGCCATAGGTTGTGTCGTCTCTCGTAACTAATCGGGCCTGCCGCGTGGCCGCCACCGTGGCGGGCCTTCACATGCGGACCTGGTCAAATGCACTGCCGTCCACGGCTCATCCGGGGGCGGCGTCCGTCAAACAGCCGTATGTCCGCATGACAAAAAGCGCGTTCCGGTTCCGGCTAAGGGCCGCTGAACCGTACGCGCTCGCCAAAGGACGGGCTGCCGCAAGCGGGAAATGCCGCTCGCCGGACGGGGCGCGCCTTAGCTTAGAGGGAGGCGGGGGGCAAGGTCAGTGGTTTCACGCGAAGCCGCGAAGGCGCGAAGAGAGTTTGGTTTCCCGGGCAAAGAGCGGGGCCGCGGAGATGCTAGACGATGGGTCCGCCGTCCGGCCCCAAACTGGAGGGAGACGGGGCAAGGGCGAGACATAGCGGCCTTGAAACATAGCACCCAGTGCTATATATGCGGATCACCCTACCCAATAGGCAGGAGACAGGAAGCATGGACCACAGAAGACACTTAAGAGGAATGCGAGATGGACCAGTTCTATCTGTCCAAGACCTTCTCCCGGCAGGCTCGGAAGCAAGGCGTCGCTGACGAGGATCTGCGGGAAGCGGTGGACCGAGCCGAGGAGGGCATTGTCGATGCCGATCTGGGTGGCGGGCTCATCAAGCAGCGGGTCGCCCGGCCGAACGAAGGGCGTTCGGGTGGGTTTCGCACGATCATAGCCTATCGCCGGCAGAAACGGGCGATCTTCGTGCACATGTTCGCCAAGTCAAAGCAGGCGAACCTCAGTGCGACTGAGCTCGCGGTCTTGCAGGAGTTCGCGGCCGAACTGGACAAACTAAAAGATGTCGACCTCGACCGCCTGGTCGCCGAGGAAGGCTGGAGAAAGATTGAGTGAGCATGACCAAGAAGAAGTATCGCAGCGAGGTTTTGCAGTCGGTCCATGAGGCCGTTGCCGATCTGCGCTCGATCGGCGTCATCGACAAGGAGACGATGCGGCGCTTCGACAAGGCGTGTCTGACCGACATCGATCAACTCAAACCGACAGCAATCAAGCGCATCCGCGAGGCGGCGCACATGAGCCAGACGGTTTTCGCGCTGACGTTGAACGTCACGCCGTCCCTGGTGAGCCAGTGGGAGCGAGGCGAGAAGAAGCCGAGCGGGCCTTCGCTGAAGCTGCTCAACCTGGCCGACAAAAAGGGGATTGAGGCGATCCTTTGAGATCGCCTTAGACCGCTAAAACAAAAGGCCAGTCACCGCCCGCCAGCCTACCAGACGCCGTTCAAGCACCGGTGCTCGCATGCGGCGTTCGAGGCGGCGAGGGCATAGGAATTTACCTATTGCATCTAGGGAACAGATAGGGAACAAACTCTGCGCTTTAGCCGGAGTCGCTCGTGATGCTCATCCTCGATCCCGCCCTGATGATCGGCTTCGCCGCGCTGATCAGCAGTCTGTCCGCGCTGGTGTGGGCGATGCGGCGCAAGCCGTGAGCGGCGGTTTCAGCGGTTTCCATTCGATCGTGACCTTGCCCTGCGTCGTTACGCCGGCCGAATCGGTGGTGAGCATCGCGTCGTGGATCTTGAGGCGGTAGCCGAGCGGGTCCTGACCCGGGATCTTGAGCGTCCCCGTGGTCTCCGCGCCGAGGTCGAAATCGCCCTCGAGCGCATTGGCGAATTTGGGATCGAGCTCGGCGTCGCGGCAGAGGTTGCCGACCAGCTTGACGCGGACGCAGACCTGCAGCGCGAGGGTGGTCGGCTCGGCCGCGGCGAGGCGGTAATGGACCTTCCCGATCGCGCTTTGGGTGAGGGCCGCGGTGCCGGTGACCCGCGCCCGGCCGCTGGCGTTGAACAGTACGGTGGTGCCGATCCCCTTGCCGGGGCCCGGGTCGAACACGCCGTGAAGCGGCACTTCGCCGGTGACGGCGAGGTCGGCCCGGACCTGCAGCTGGCCCGAGTGCAGCCAGTCGGCCTCGATGCCGACCAACTGCGTCTGCAGCCACAGCCGGCGGCCTGGCGGGATCTCGACGAACCAGCTCATCCGGCCGCGGCTGCCGGTGAGGAGCGGGGCCGAGGCGTCCGCCGACTGAGTGAGCTTCACCGTCCGCGAGTCGAGCGGCAGGGCGTTGATCCGGCGGAACATCTCGCGGAACAGGGCGCCGTCGGCGCGGACGCGCCAATCGGCATCGCGGACGAGGACCGGCTGGACCGCCGCGCTCACGTCCCGGCGGAGCTGGCCGACCTCGGTATCGAGGCGGCTGTCGTCGATCGGCGCCGAGACGCAGGCGCCGAGGGTCAGGGCCGAGCAGAGACAGAGGCGGCTGCGAATCATGATGCTCACAGCGCCAGCAAGACGTGGATCCCGTCGCTCAGGAACACGATCCGTTTTGCTCTCAGCGCCGGAGAGTCGGAGACCGCCGGCCGCAGGATGGCGACCGGCACGTTGGCGCCGCCGATCGGGACGATCGCGTCGAGGGTGCCGGCCGCCTGATCGATCCGGAACTCGCGCCGGAGCGGGATGGTGAAGGACGGCAGGCTCGACTCGTATTCGTAGAGCCTGGCCTTAACGATATCCTTCGCGACGCCGCTCAAGTTGAACTCGAACGATCCGGATTTGACGTCGGGCACGACGTCGATGAGGCGCACTTTCATTTCCGCGGAGTCGAGGTCGGCCGTATCGATGACCGCCTGCAGATAGGCCTCCATGCGCAACCGAATCTCCGTGCCCCCGCGGCGCGCCGTGGCGTCGACCAGCAGCCGCGGGTAGCCGTCCTCGAATGCCGCCCGGACCGAGGCCAAATGAATGATCGTGCCGGGCGACCGGCGCAGCGCGAAGTCGCGGCCGTCGGCGCCGCTCAACACCTGATTGATCGCCGCGGTGCTGACGAACGCCTCGGCGATCGTACCCGCCTTGAGGTCGGGCGATGCGGCGAGCTGCCGCTTGAGGGCCTGGAGACGGTCCCGCTCTTCGAGCAGCCCGAGGTGATGCTGCATCGCCAGTCGCGAATATGTGTCGCACCCGCCCGCCAGCAAGGCGGCAAACGCGAGCGCGCATTTCAGCCGAACCATAGGCGGTGCCCCTGGACGGCGACTCGGCGGGGTCGAATCTCGGTTGATCCCCCGGCGGAGTCAACCGAAGGGCGAGGCGCCGCGTGCGCGCCGGCTGGCGCGAGCGGCGCGGATACGGCAGTGGTCCCGGGAGTTGAGCGTCGAAAGGAGACCAGGCGCGATGGCGAAGAAAGCGACAGGCAAGGCCAAGGGAGAGCGCCGCAGCGGCGATCGGCGCAAGGGCGATCGGCGATCCGGCGGCAAGGCTCGCCGCAGTTCGCAGGCCGGCGACGCGTTCGTCGCCTTGCTCCAGAGCCCGCTGGTCGCCGACCTGGTCGCGGTCGCCGCGACGGCCGCGCTCGCCGCGCTCGCCCAGGAGGGCTTCGGCAAGAGCGGGGCGCCGGCCGGGGAGCGCGCCGGCAAGGCGGTCAAGCGCGCCGGCAAGGCGGCGGCCGACGCGGTCGGGCGGCGCCTCACCGAAGAGATCGCCGAGATCAAGCAGGCGGCGAAGGCCGCTAAGGCCGGCGCAAAAAGGTAAGCCGGGCGCGGCCGACGTCGCGCACCACATCGACCTCGAGGCCGAACGGATCGAGCGGGTCGTCCCCGCCCGTCTCGACGCTCATCCAGCCGCCGGGCGCGAGCCAGTCCGCATGGAGCACCGCGTGGACGATGGCCGAGCCGGCGGTCGGCCCGTAGGGCGGGTCGGCGAACACCAGGTCGAACGGGTCGCAGCGCACCAGCGCAAGCGCCGAGCCGCCGAGGATCTGGATGCGGTGCGCGGCGCCGAGCGTATCGGCATTGCGGCGGATGGTCGCCTGGGCGGCGGGATCGCTTTCGACGAAGGTCGCGCTGGCCGCACCGCGCGACAGCGCCTCGAAGCCGAGCGCGCCGCTGCCGGCGAAGAGGTCGGCGACGCGCAGATCCTCGAACGAGCCGAGGCGGCTGGTGAGCATCGAGAACAGGGTCTCGCGGACGCGGTCGGCGGTCGGACGCGTGGCCCGGCCGACCGGCGCCTCGATTGGCCGCCCGCGCCATTCGCCGGCGATGATGCGCATCAGTTCCTCCCCATCGCGCCGCGATGGGGAGGGGTACCGGCGAAGCTGGTGGCGGAGTAGCTGACGCAAGCGCCCTCTACCCCACCACCATTCCCTCTGCGGGGAATGGTCCCCCTCCCCACAAGCTCCGCTTGCAGGGAGGAACTCACTTGAGCGTCCCCCGGAACGCGTGAAGCACACCGGCGTCGATCTCGTCGACCGCGCCCGGCTCGAGGTCCGCCAGCGTGAACGGGCCGTAGGCGGTGCGGATCAGGCGGGAGACCTGCAGCCCGAGGTAGGCGAGGACTCGGCGGACCTCGCGGTTCTTGCCCTCGGCCAGACTGAGCTCGATCCACGCGTTGCGGCCGGTGCGCCGCTCGAGGTTGGCATTGATCGAGCCGTAGCGGACGCCGTCGATGGTCACCCCCTCGGCCAACGCTTCGAGCTGGGCTTGCGTGACGGTGCCGAAGGCGCGCGCGCGGTAGGTGCGAACCACGCCGGTGCGCGGCAGCTCGAGCTGGCGCTTCAATTCGCCGTCATTGGTGAGCAGGAGCAGCCCCTCGGTCATATAGTCGAGGCGGCCGACCGGCATCAGTCGCGGCAGTCCCTTGGGCAGCCGGTCGTAGATAGTGGCGCGGCCCTTGGGGTCGTGCGCCGCGGTGAGGGTCGCCGGCGGCTTGTAGAACCGGTAGATCCGCGCCGCCTTGGCCGGGCGCACCGGCCGGCCGTCGACGGTGAGGCCGGTCACGTCATCGAGCAGGGTCGCGGGGGTAGTCACCTTTTCGCCGTTCAGGGCGATGCGCCCCTCCGTAATCATGCGCTCGATCTCGCGGCGCGAGGCGATGCCGGCGCGGGCCAGCAATTTGGCGATGCGCTGCGGTCCGGCCTCGCGTTCCGGCGATGCAGCGGCCGCTGCGCGTGGGGCTTTTCGCCGGGTCGGCACTCGCCGTTGTTTCGTTCGTTGCGGAGGTGAGTTCATCGTTGTTTGCTCGGAGTGTCGATGCTGTTCGGTAAGCGCAAGCGGGTCGTCAAGCGGATCCTCATCGTCGAGGACGAGCCGCTGACCGCGTTCGACACCGAAACGATGCTCGCCGACTTCGGTTACGAGGTGGTCGCTACGCTCGACGATCATATGGAGGCGCTCGGCCTGCTCGAGCGCGAGGAGGTCCATCTGGTCATCGCCGACATCCGGCTGCACGGCGAGGACCTCGGTCTCGAACTCGCCCGCAATGCAATGGTCCGGGGCGTTCCGACCCTGCTCGCGACGGGGCACGACCTGCCGCCGCCGAGCACCCATGCACTCGGCTGCCTCCGCAAGCCCTACACCGAGCGGATGCTCAAGCAGGCGCTCGACAACGTCGACCGGCACCTCCAGGGCGAGAGCGTCAAGCCGCTCAAGGGACTCGAACTCTATCCGGGCGGGGGCGAATAAGCCGCTAGCCACACGCATCGCGGGTGCTAGGATTGACCCTTCGGCGAGGCGAGCGGAGGGCATATGGCGACTGCAGCGGACGACACGCACGGCTGGCGCAGCGCCCTTCCCGCCGGGATCAGGCCCTATTTCGAAGCCGCCCCGTTTGCTGCCCTGTTCCTCGGTATCTCGTCGGGCTTTCCCTACGCGATGATCGGCGCGACCCTGACTACGCGGCTGAAGCAGGACGGGATCGACAAATCGACGATCACCGCCTTCACCCTCGCCTTCCTGATCTACAATCTGAAGCCATTGTGGTCGTGGGTCGTCGACGGCGTTCGGCTGCCGGTGCTCGGCCGGCTCGGACAGCGCGTGTCGTGGATGATTCTCGCCGGCGTCCTGGTGATGGCCGCCGTCGCCAACCTCGCGCTGGTCGATCCGGCCGCGAGCATCGGGTCGACCGTCACCGCGGCTATTCTCGTCGGGCTCGCGGGGGCGACATTCGACATTGTCATCGATGCCTACCGCATCGAGCTGCTCGAACCCCGGCAGCTCGGTGTCGGGTCGGGCATGTCGCAATATGGCTGGCGGATCGGATCGGCCGGCGCCGGCGCGGTCGCGCTGGTCGTGGCCGCCCGTGCCAGCTGGGAAGCGGCCTATCTCGTCTGTGCGGCACTGGCGCTTCCCGCCATGATCACGGCGCTGGTCATGGGCGAGCCGGCGCGGCACCGCGACCCGGCCGAGAAAAAGGGCATTTCGCGAACAGTCGAGGCCATCTGGAAGCCGTTCGTCGAGTTCTTCATGCGCAAGGGCGCGCTGCTCGTCCTGCTGTTCATCCTCGTCCACAAGATCGGCGACACGCTCGCCAACCTGACCTTCCGGCTGCTGTTCGACGACCTCAAATTCACCAACGACGAGATCGCCTTGTACGACGTCGGGGTCGGCTTCTGGGCCTACCTCATCGGCATCTTCGTCGGCGGCATCCTCTATGCCCAGCTCGGCATGAAGCGTTCGGTCCTGATCAGCCTGGTCCTGATGGCGGTCAGCAATTTCAGCTTCGCCGCCTTAGCGGCCGCTGGGCACAGCAACCTCGGCATGGCGGGGGCGATCGGCTTCGAGAATTTCGCGAGCGGGATCGGCGGAGTGACGGTCGTCGCTTACTTCTCGGCGCTCACCGACCTGCGCTTCACGGCCGCGCAGTATGCGCTGATCTCCGCGGCGGCGAGCGTCGTCGGCCGGTTCCTGACTGGGACCACTGCAGGTGCCCTGATCGAGGCCATGGGCTATGTGAACTTCTACCTGCTCACGACCGCCGCCGCAGTGCCCGGGATCATCCTCTTCTGGTGGATGATGCGCACCGGGTTGGTGGACCAGTCGATCGGGACAGCGGGCACGACCGGCAGCGGTGACGTTCGCGCCGAGCATCCCGACGAGGAGACGCCGGCGAAGCAATGATCGTCTATCTCGCCATTATCGCGCTGCAGATTTTCTGCGTCGTCGACGTGATCCGCCGCGGCCGGAACACGATCTGGATCATGGCCCTGATATTCTTGCCGGTGGTGGGCGCGCTCGCTTATTTCATCGTCGAGATCCTGCCGACGCTGCAGCACAACCGTCACGTCCGCGCCGCCCGCCAGACGGTGGTCGAGAAGCTCGACCCGGAGCGCGAGCTGCGCGCCGCCCAACAGGCGCTCGACGTCGCCGACACGATGGCCAACCGCCTTCGCGTGGCCGATGCGCTGACCGAGCTCGGCCGGCATCCGGCCGCGCTGCCGCTTTACCAGCGCGGCGCCGGGCCGCGCCCCGACTTCCGCACCGGCGAGAAGCTGGCGCGATCGCTGTTCCTCAACGACCGGCCGGACGAAGCGCTGTCGGTGCTCGACGCTTTGCCCAACGTAACGGCGCAATCGGACCAGGACCGCGCCAAGCTGCTGCGCGGGCGGATCCTCGAAGACATGGGGCGCAGCGACGAGGCGCTGGCGCTGTACGGCGACGTCATGGACCGGATGGCGGGCGACGAGGCGCGCTGCCGCTATGCCGCCTTGCTGCTCAAGGTCGGCCGCCGCGGCGACGCCCGGCGCGTGCTCGAGGAAGTCGAGCATCGGATGAAATATATCGACCGCCACACGCGGGCGTCGCAGGGCCCGATGTACGACTGGGCAATGAACGAGCTGACCACGCTCCGGACCTAGCTCGGGACTTCACCATTGGCGGCGAGCGCTTCGCCCGCGAGATAGAGCGAGCCGGCGACCAGCCGCGGCTCGGGCAGGGTCGCCAGCGCCTCCTGAAGCGAGGCGGCGGCGCGCCCGCCGAACCGCTCGGCGAGATCGCGCGGATCATGGTGCGCGTGATCCGCGACCGGCACGAAAGTCAGCGACAGCGCGTGGGGCGCGAGAGCGGCGATGATCGCGTCGGCGTCCTTGTTGGCGAGGATTCCGAGGACGAGATGCATCGGTCCGCGCTCGGCCAGAGTCTCGCCAAGCGCGGCCGCCGCGGCCGGATTGTGGGCGCCGTCGACCCAGGTCGCCGCACCACCCAGCGGACCTTGGCGCAGGCGCTGAAAGCGGGCGGGCCAATCGGCGGATTCCAGCCCCTTGCTGAAGGCCGACCGGTCGACCGCAAGCATCGACTGCGCCGCGAGCATCTGCCGGGCGAGATTGGCGTTGCGGACCTGGTGCGGGCCGGCCAGCGCCGGCTTGAGCGACGAGTCGAGCGCCCAGTCGCGGCCTTCGAGGAGCAGGGGCGCGCCGCGTTCGGCGGCGGCGGCCGCGATGGCGGCCTCGGCCTCGGCGGGCTGGGCGACGCTGATCAGCGGCACGCCGGGCTTGGCGATGCCGGCCTTTTCCCCGGCGATGGCAGCGAGCGTAGTGCCGAGGAAATGCTGGTGGTCGAGCGCGACGCTGGCGATGCCGCACACTGCCGGGCGGTCGACGACGTTGGTCGCGTCGAGCCGGCCACCGAGCCCGACCTCGAGAATGCAGGCGTCGGCCGGGGTGCGGGCGAAAGCGAGGAACGCAACCGCCGCCGCGACTTCGAAAAAGCTCGGTTCGATGCCCGCGCTGTGATCGAGCACTTCGGTCAGGAGCGCGGAGAGCGACTCGTCGCCGATCAGCCGCCCGGAGATCCGGATGCGCTCGTTGAAGCGGACGAGGTGGGGGCTGGTGAACAGGTGGACGGTGTGGCCCGACGCTTCGAGCGCCGCGCGAAGCAAGGCGCAGGTCGAGCCCTTGCCGTTGGTCCCGGCGACGTGGAAGACCGGGGGCAGCCTGTCCTGGGGCCGGCCGAGGCGGTCGAGCAGGGCGCTGATGCGCTCGAGCCCGAGGCGGTCGCCGGCCGGGGAGAGTTTCTCCAGGCGGTCGAGCTGGGCCTGGACCGCCGGGTGGGTCGAGCGGGCGAAGTCAGGCATGGGTTAGTTCCTCCCTGCCCCCGACTTGGTCGGGGGTGGGGAGGGGGACCATTCTCCGCAGAGGGAATGGTGGAGGGGTAGAAGGCGCCTGCGACAGTTACCCCTCCACCATGCTCCGCATGGTTCCCCTCCCCATCGCGTCGCGATGGGGAGGAACTTTCTCGTCACGCCGCCGCCTTTGCCTCGGGGCAGAGATAGGAGACGAGCAGGGCCAGCCGCGCCTTCAGTTCGGCCCGCGGGACGACCATGTCGATGATCCCGTGCTCGAGCAGATATTCGGCGCGCTGGAAGCCCTCGGGCAGCTTTTCGCGGATGGTCTGCTCGATCACTCGCTGGCCGGCGAATCCGATCAGTGCGCCGGGCTCGGCCAGCTGGACGTCGCCGAGCATCGCATAGGAAGCGGTCACGCCACCGGTCGTCGGGTCGGTAAGCACGACGATGTACGGCAGGCCGGCCTCGCGCAGCTCCTGCAGCGCGACGGTGGTCCGCGGCAGCTGCATCAGCGACAGCACGGCTTCCTGCATCCGCGCCCCGCCCGAGGCGGTGAAGACGATGTACGGGCAGTGGTCGGCGATCGCCGCCCGGACCCCGGCGACGAACGCTGCGCCGACGGCAATCCCCATCGATCCGCCCATGAAGGCGAAGTCCTGGACCCCGAGCACGACCTTGTGACCGTCGATCTTGCCGCGCGCGTTGATCAGCGCATCACGCTCATTGGTCGCCGAGCGCGCGGCCTTCAGCCGGTCGGTGTAGCGCTTGCTGTCCTTGAAGCGCAGCGGATCCTCGCGGACTTCCGGGACCGGAATGATTGCGTACCTGGCGGCGTCGAACACTTGCTCGAACCGGGCCTTGGGGCCGATCCGGTCGTGGAAATCGCAGCGCGGGCAGACGCGGCAATTTTCCTCCCATTCCTTGAGGAACACCATCGTCCCGCACTTCGAGCATTTGTGCCACAAATTCTCGGCGCTCTGACGCTTGGGCAGGAACGGGATGCCGCTGCGGACTCGGCTCAGCCAGCTCATTCAGGTCCTCGCCTCTTCCGGGGTTTGCGTAAGGTCGGCGGCGATGTCGGCGATCGCCCGTGCGGGATCAAGGGCGGCGGTGATCGGGCGGCCGATCACCAGCACCGAGGCGCCGTCGTCGAGCGCCTGGCGCGGCGTCACCACGCGCTTCTGGTCGGCGACCTCGGCGCCGGCCGGCCGGACGCCGGGGACGACCAGAAAGCCCTCGGGCCACGCCGCGCGCGCCGCGGCGACTTCCTCGCCGGAGCAGACGATGCCGTCGATCCCCGCTTCCCGGGCGATCGCGGCGAGGCGCGCCACCTGCTCGGCCGGCGAGCCGGCGATCCCGCCGGCGGCAAGGTCGTCCTGGTCGAGGCTGGTCAGCACGGTGACCCCGACCACCCGGGTCCGGCGCGGCGCGGCGGCCCTGGCCGCGCGCATCATCTCGATGCCGCCGGCGGCGTGGACGGAAAGGATCGCCGGGTCGAGCGGGGCCAGCGCCTCGACCGCCTTGGCGACCGTGTTGGGGATGTCGTGGAGCTTCAGGTCGAGAAAGATGGGCATGCCGTGCTCGGCGACTCGAAGCACGCCCTCGCGACCATTGGCGCAGAAGAACTCGAGGCCGAGCTTCACACCGCCGGCGATCCCGCACACCTTGCGCGCGACCGCCGCGGCCTTGTGGACGTCGGGCGTATCGACGGCAACGAAGATCGGCTTCATGCCATCAGCTCGGGTTCATCGGCCGGCGCCGGCGGCGCTTCTTGCGGAACCGGCGCGGCGCGCTGCCGCTCGAACGCGTAGAGCCGGCGGTTGAGGGTCCACAACCGGGCGCGGTGGATCAGCCAGGTCGGCATCCAGCCGAGCAGGAAGGCGATCAGCAGAAGGACCGGAAGCTTGACGTCGGCCTGCAGATTGGCCCACAGGCTGATCGTCACCGGGGTCCAGTTGCGCGTCGCGAACAGCACGACGAGGACAGCGACCAGCACCCAAAACACAGTCTTCAGAAATTGCATTACCGGCCAGTCTCCCGGGCGCGGCTCTTAGGATAGTGGAACCGCGAACGCCAGAAGCCCGTTCGTCGCATTGCTGAATCGCTCTGTCGCAACCGCGTAACGCTGCGATTGAGGGCTGTTGACCGCCGCGCCAGAGGGGAAGCGGGCGGGGAGAGACACTTTTGGAATCATCGGCCAAAATTGCGTTAGGCGCCATTGCGCTGCTGATGGCCGCTTCCCTGCTCGCGACGCGGCCGCACAGCACCCGCTCCGACGCGTCCAAGCCGACCGAGGCGCACCTCCGGCTCGCGGCGCTGTCGCCCGAGGCCCGGCGTGACGTCGACTACGCCCTGCTCGACCAGCGGCTGAAGCAGCTGATGACGAGGCCGACGATGGTCGGCCTCGCGGTCGGCGTGGTCGAGAACGGGCGCATCACCTTCCTCCGCGGCTATGGCGAGACCTTGGCCGGATCGAACGATCCGGTCACTCCGGACACGGTGTTCCGCTGGGCCTCGGTGTCGAAAGGCGTGGCCTCGACGATGGTCGCCAAGCTCGCCGAACAGGGCCAGATCGACCTCAAGGCGCCGGTGGTGAACTATGCGCCGGACCTCAAGCTGCCGGCGCAGGCCGAGTATCGCGCGACCGTCGGCGACCTGCTGTCGCATCGCCTCGGCCTCTATCGCGATGCCTTCGCCAACAAGCTCGAGGAGGGGCAGGACCCACGCTTCCTCCGGACGCAGCTCGCGACCCTGAATGCGGTGTGCGCTCCAGGCACCTGCTGGGACTATCAGAACGTCGCCTACGATGCGTCGAGCGAGATGGTGTCGCGCATCAGCGGCCTGTCGTACGAGCAGGCGGTCCGGCGCTATTTGTTCAATCCGATCGGGATGACCAGCGGCAGCGTGTCGATGGAGGGCCTGCAATCGAACGCGAGCTGGGCGCGGCCGCACAGCGCCGGGCGGCGGCCGTGGCCGATGGTCGACACTTATTACAAGGTCCCGGGAGCGGCCGGCGTCAACAGCAACATCAAGGACATGGCGCTGTGGATGGAAGCGCAGATGGGCGAAATGCCCGATGTGCTCGACGGCCATGTGCTCGACACCATCCACGCGCCTTACGTGGTCACTCCGGGCGAGCGCGGGCGGCTGCGCAAGTTCCTCGAGCGGGTCGGCACCGCGTGGTACGGCTACGGCTGGCGCAGCTACGATTATGCCGGGCACCGCATCGTCGGCCATCGCGGCGGGATCAAAGGCTATCGCTCGTTCATCCTGTTCGACCCGGCGAAGAAGAGCGGCGTGGTCGCGCTGTGGAACAGCGACACCTGGCAGCCCGGCGGCCTCGAGTTCGAGGTGATGGACATGCTCTATCACCTGCCGTTCCGCGACTGGCTGGAGCTGAACAAGGGGCAAGGAGCGAGCGCGATGGAGACCGAGCCTGACGAGGTCGGCAGCGGCGACGGCGGGCCATCGCGCAAGCGCCCGCGGCGCCGCTAGCGCTTCGCTTCCGCCTCGGCTTCGGCCTTCTTCAATTCGCGCTGCTGGTCGAGGTGGGCCTTGTAGCGCAGGGCCATACCGAGGATCGAGGCGACCATGCCGGCGAGCAGGATCGGCAAGTGCCAGCGCGGATCCTCCGGCTTTGGCCAGGCGATCGCACCGAGCAGGAACACGCTAAGGATCGAGACGAGATAGCCGAGGCCCTTCCAGTCGACGAAGAGGAGCACCGGCTTGGTAATGTGCGGATGGCCCATGGCTATTGGAACATCCGCGACAGGCGATTGGTTTCCTTCGCGAAAGTTCAAAGGAGCGTACCCATGCCTGAGTCCCGCGACGCGATTGCCCTGTTGAAAGCCGACCACCGCACGGTCGAGGAATTGTTCGAGCAGTTCGAGAAGGCCCGCGGCGACGGGCGCAAGGAGGCACTCGCGAACCAGATCTGCCTCGAGCTCAGCGTCCATGCGGCGATCGAGGAGGAGATTTTCTATCCAGCCTGCGAAGGCAAGGTCGACGAGGACCTGCTCAAGGAAAGCTACGTCGAGCATGACGCGGCCAAGCTGCTGATCGCCGAGATCGCCTCCGGCGCGGGCGAGGCCGACGACTATTTCGATTCCAAGGTGAAGGTGCTGCAGGAAGAGATCGAGCACCACGTCGAGGAAGAAGAGAAACGGATGGAGGGGCTGTTCGCCCAGGCGCGCAAGGCCGGGCTCGACATGGATGCGCTCGGCGTCGAGCTTGCCGCGCGCAAGGCGGAGCTGACCGAGACGTTCAAGGCGAACGGCCTGCCCAAGCCCGAATTGAAGACGATGGACGAGGTCGCGGTGTAAGGCGATAAGCTGGCCCCGATGGGGCCGGCACCGGGGATCACCGCCTTCTTCGACGAGGCGACCAACAGCGTCAGCTATCTCATCGCCGATCCGGCGACGGGCACCGCCGCGGTCGTCGACCCGGTGCTCGATTTCGACCCGGCGTCGGGCCGGATCTCCACCGGCTCGGTCGACCGGATCCTCGCCGCGGCGGACGAACGGGGGCTGAAGATCGTGTGGGTGCTCGAAACCCACGTCCATGCCGACCACCTGTCGGGCGCGGCGGTAATCCGCGAGAGGACCGGCGCCAGGGTCGGGATCGGCGGCGCCATCAGCGCAGTGCAGCAGGTGTTCGGTCCGATGCTCGGGGTGAAGGACCTCGATACCGAGGACTTCGATCGCCGCTTCGCCGACGGCGACCGGGTCGAGCTCGGCGAGCTGACGGTCGAAGTGATCGCGACGCCCGGCCACACCCCGGCCTGCGTCAGCTATCGGATCGGCGACGCGGTGTTCGTCGGCGATACGCTGTTCATGCCCGACTACGGCACGGCGCGCTGCGACTTTCCGGGCGGCGACGCGGCCCGGCTCTACCAATCGATCCAGCGCCTGCTGGCGCTGCCGCGCGAGACGCGCCTGTTCCTGTGCCACGACTATAAGGCGCCAGGCCGCGACGGCTATGCGTGGGAGACGACGGTCGGCGAGGAGGCCGACCGCAACGTCCACATCGGCGGCGGCACGTCCGAGCAGGAGTTCGTCGCGATGCGCCGCGCGCGGGACGCGACCCTGTGCGCGCCAAAGCTGCTGTATCCGGCGATCCAAGTGAACATCCGCGGCGGCCGCCTGCCGCCGGCCGAGCCGGACGGCTCGGTCTACCTGAAGATCCCGATCACTCGCGCCTAGCGCAGGGCCGCCAGCTCCCCGGCGGAATCGCGACCGTAGATGTCGTCGGCGTACGTCAGCCGGCCATCGGTCGCCTGGGCCGTCAGGTAGGTGACATAGACCGGCACCGGCGACGGCAACAGCACATGCTGCTCCGGTTCCGACGAATCCGTCGAGGGATCGCGGCCGAGCAGCCAGCGGCCGAGCCGCTCCGCATCCTCGAGCCGGATGCAGCCGTTGCTAAGATCGCGGTCGTCGCTCGCGAACAGCTCCTTTTTCGGCGTGTCGTGCAGATAGATGCCGGCGTCGTTGGCGAAGCCGAACTTGAGGTGGCCCATCGAATTGCCCGGCCCCGGAAGCTGGCGCACGCGGACCTGGGCCGTGCCCTCGGCCACGGCCTTCCAGTCGACGTCGCCGGCGGACAGCACCGCGGGGTCGTCGCCGAAGCCCGACAGCAACTGATAGCCGTGGGCCTTAAGGTAGCCGGGCCCCTGGCTCAGCACGTTATGCGCGATCATCGTCCGCACGAGGTCCGGCGGCACGTTCCAATAAGGGTTGAGCGTCGCATAATGGATCGCGCTGGCGATCATCGGCGTCTGGCTGGTCGGCTTGCCGACGATGACCTTCATCGAATCGGCGATGCGGCCGTCGTCGACCATCCACAGACGGGCCCCGGCGGTGTCGACCACGACATAGCGGCCGCGCGCCGGGAAGGCCCGGACGCGGTCGAGACTCGCAATGACCCGCGGATCGGGCGGCGATCCGGTCGCCTGGAGCTGGCTGAACGCCGCGTCGCGCAGCCCCGCGTAGATCGGGTTCACGGCGACGGTCGAACGCATGTAGGTTTCGGGCGAGCGGGCCGCCGCGGCGAGCTTCAGGATGTCGCTCGCGCTTTCGCGCCGCGGAGCGACCCATTGCTCGGCGTAGATCATGCCGGCCGCCGGGCGATGCAGCAGCTGGACATATTGGACCCAGCCGGTCGACAGCAGCCGGTCCGCTTCGAGCAGCGCGGAGGAGTCGCCGTTCTGCGCTCGGGCGATCAGCGCTTCGGCCTGGACGGCATAGCCAGGTCCGTCATCCAGGCCTTCGGCCGCCGACCGCTTGAGGATCCGGATCAGCTCGCTCGCGGCGGGGCTGCCGGGCCCGTCGGCGAGCCACAGCGGCGCCCCGCGCCGCGCCGCATAGAAGGCGCTGACGGCGGGATCGCCGAACATGGCAAAGGAGCGCGCCGCCGGTGGCGCCTCGGGCGTAGTGGCGGCCGCAGCGGGCACGCCAAGGGTCATCAGCGCCGCCCAGGCGGCGCCGGCAAGCAATCGTGTAACCACGTCAAATCCTTTGGGATTCAGAGTCTTGCCGTTACAACGAGTATCCGGGTCACAAGGTTCAGAATGAGTCACCGGGGTTGGTAAACGGGTGTCCCGCGGCGGGACCGGCCAGCGCGCCACGGCTCACGACCCGATGTAGACCGGAGTGCCGACGCCGGTCGTCGTGAAGAGCTTCCTGGCGAAGGCCGCGGGCAGCCGGATGCAGCCGTGCGAGGCCGGATGACCCGGGTTGTAGCCGGCGTGCATCGCAATGCCGTACTGGTCGATGAACTGCGCGAACGGCATCGGCGCGTTGTCGTATTTCTTCGACCGGTACATCAGCTGCTTGCCGCGGACCGCGAAGATGCCGGTCGGGGTGTCGCGGCCGGGCTCACCGGTGGAGATGGTGGCAACGGCCATCAGGGTGTCGCCACGATAGAGGTAGGCGAGCTGGTCGGAGAGACTGATGACGACCCGCTCGGCGCCCGCCTCGTCCGGGACGTTGCGCCACACATATTGACCGGGCTTCAGGAACTTCGGCCCGAACGCGTCGATCATGTCGACCCGGGCCTGCGACGCGGCGTCGCCGGCTTCCATCTTGGCTTCGTAGGTTTCCAGCGCGAGGGCCGGCGTCGAGGACAGCGAGGTCGTCAGAACGCACGATCCCGTCAGCGCCAGCGCGAGGGCTAGCTGCTTCATTTTCAATACCTTGATTTTTCTGTTGACTTTTGTTGCGGGAATGCTCGGCACCCGAGTCGGGTTCCGTTTCTTATTGCTGATATAGTGATGCCGCGGAGCGCGCGGTACCGGCAAATCCCGCAAATCTGCCTCTCGTCAGGCGGGAATCCGGTGCTATGGAGCGGCCATGAAGCCGGGGGTCAAAACCACCATCGCCGCCCTGGTCGCCGGAACAAGCGTGTTCGCCGTGCTGCGCTGGATGCGGGCCTCGCGGCGGCAACGCCCAAGCGCGGAGGAGCCGGACAGCGATCGGGTCGACGAAGCCGACGAGGAGTCGTTTCCGGCGAGCGACCCGCCGAGCTGGACGCTGGGCGAAGAGCGCGACCGCTAGGCGCCGAGGATGTGACGCCAAGCCGGGTCGAGCAGGTCCTGCTCCTCCGGATGCGCCTTGATGTAGACGGCGAAGAAGGGGCAGATCGGGATCACCTGGAGCGCGCGCTCGCGGGCCG
Source organism: Sphingomicrobium sp. (assembly GCA_035637935.1). Lineage (GTDB taxonomy): Bacteria > Pseudomonadota > Alphaproteobacteria > Sphingomonadales > Sphingomonadaceae > Sphingomicrobium. Next base: position 3,424 of record DASRAY010000070.1, on the reverse strand, counting down.
CGGCGAGCGCGGTGCGGATCAGCAGCTTGCCCAACCCCTGACCCTCGTGCGCCGGCGGCACCTCGGTATGGGTGAACATGATCTTGCCTTCGGGCAGCGTGTACTGGGCGACGGCGAAGCTGCCGTCGCCGAGGTCGATCTCGAAGCGATGCTTGTCCGGATTGTCGCGGACGATAGGGGTTGGCGTGTCGGGCATGATGCGGCCGTAGTCGTTTCGCCCGGTCAGCGCACCTCCGTCCGGACCTGGGTCATCAGGGCGAGCGGGCGGCCGTCATTGTCCTCGAAGAAGGCCATCCATTCCTCGGTCCCGTCCTCGTGGCGGTGGATCATGTGCGGGGCGTGGGTGAAGTTCACGCCGCGGCCTGCGAGCTCGTCCCTGACCGAATGAAGGTCGGGAACGCGCAGATAGAGGATCGATTCGGCGACCGGGCCGTCGCCCTCCTCCTCGGTCAGCATCAGGCGGACGCCGCCGAGATCGAAGAAGGCGAGGCCGGGAAAGGCGTAGAGCTCGGGCAGGCCGAGGGTGTCGCGGTACCAGCCGCGTGACTCCGCGACGCTGCGGCAGGTGCGCGCCACCTGGCCGAGCATCATGTAGCTGTCGTCGCGCGCGATCGCGTCCATGGCGGTTCTCCTCAAATGGTGGAGGGCGGTGCCCTTGGCGACGCCGTCCCAGCCGCGCAGCTCCGTCCGGCTGGCGAAGCCGAGCTTGGACAGCGCATTGCCGACGTGGAACTTCACCGCGTCCGGGCTGACGCCCATGCGCTCGGCGATGCGGCGGTTGGTGAGGCCGTGGCGGACCAGCTCGGCCACCTTCCATTCGGCCGGGGTGAGCACGTCGTCGTGCCGCGGTCTGCCCCGATCGCCCTTGGGTCGGTCCGTCGTCATGCGACTCGGTTTACCGGGCGAGCGGCGAAATTACCCTACCCGCCGGTGCGGGGCTTGCCGTTCGCGGGCGGCGGCAGGTCGTGGATGCGGGCGACGAAATATGCGACCTTCCACATGTCGTCTTCCTTCATCAGATCCTGCCATGCACCCATGCCGGAGTAGCGGACCCCGTCGTGGATCGCGGCATAGGCTTCCTCCGGGGTCAGGTCGGCGCCGTCGCCCTGCCAGAATTGGGGGACGCGCGGGTAGAAGCCCTTGCTCCCCCAGTCGCTCTTCGCCTGGGCGGTGCCGTGGCAGCCGGAGCAGTTCATCGCATAGAGCTTGCGCCCGGCGGCGAGCGCCGCGGAATCGTCGCCCTTGATCGGGTTCTTCAGGCCCTTCGCGCGCTTCTCGAGCGCCGAGTCGAGGAGACGGCCGCCGAGCGAGACTTCCCAGCCGGGCGGCTCGCCGGTCCCGGTGCTGCCGAGCCAGCCGAGCAGCCCGGCGGCGACGAGCAGGATCGGCGCGGCGATCAATCCGAGGATGAAGACGAGCAGCGTTTTCATGAGCTCCCCCGCTTGCCGCTCCCGGGTCTAGGCAGCGCGCGGCGCGGCCGCCAGCGCCGTTCGACAAAAGGGTGCGAGAATTCAGCGCAGCGTTGCGAAGCCGCCGGTCCCGCTTATGACATGCTGCGGACGATTAGAGTTCCCAACATAGCGACGCCGGCAACGGCGACCGCGCCAAGGGCAAGGTCGATCGACAGCCGAACCCGAATGCCGGCCTTCTCGATCCACCGCATATTGTCTGCGATCGCGGCCTCAAGGCAGGCGGCCTGCTCGACCCTCGCCTGGATAAGCGAATAGTCGCCGGACTGCCTTCCGAGCCACTGATCGGGCAGCCAGTTTTTCGGGTTGTTGCCGGGAACGCTGAACCTGGCGGGCCTGACCGTGGAGACCGCCAGCATCGCGGTTGCCACCATGACCACTGAGAAGATGAGTGCCAGGATCGTAAGCCACAGGTCCTTGTGGTCGCCTCCAGCAAGCGCGATCCCGGCGCCGAGCGCGGCCGTCGCCGCAGTCGTCTCGAAGCCCGCGATGGATAGGGCTCGTCCATCGGCCGCGTTGGCAATTTGGAGCTGAGTGTTGAGCCTTGCTTCGCCCTCGCGAATGATCTCGGCAAGCACGGCCGGCTCGAATCTGCGCATCGGCTCAAATTGGGCTATATCGACCATGCTCGGACCATAGCATGGCTTTCAATGGGAGAGGCGCAATGGCCCAGCCTCCAGAGAAAATGATCCGAGGTCAGGTTGCGGCATCTCCGGCTGCGCCCCGAAGTTCACCGTTATTCCTTTGGATCGGATGCCTGCTTGTCATCGCGGTTGCCGGTGCAATCGTGGTCGGATTGTATTTGTGGCTGACTTAGGCGGTCATCCCGCGCTGACGAAGCTGTCGAGGACCTTCTTCCGCCCGGCGTGCTCGAAGTCGATTTCGAGCTTGTTGCCTTCGATCGCGGCGATGGTGCCGTAGCCGAACTTGCCGTGGAACACGCGCTGGCCGAGGGCGAGGTCGTCGCGGCCCTTGTTGCCGAGGCTGATGGCGGAGGCCTTCACCTCCAGGGGGGGTTGGTTGGTCCAGCGGCTTGCCCTCTCCCCGCTCGCGCTGGAGCGCGAGTCGCCCTCTCCCTGCCGGGGAGAGGGGATTCGGGCGGCGCGCTGCCAGCCGGGGCCGCGCGAGGGGCGGGCGACGTGGGCGAAGGGGTCGGAGCGCTCCGACCATTGCGCGCGCCACAGGCTCTCGCCGCCGGTCATCGTCGTCTCTTCCTCGATCTCCGACTTGGGCAGCTCGGCGAGGAAGCGCGACGGGATGCTGCTGGTCCACTGGCCGTAGATGCGGCGGTTGGCGGCGTGGAGGATGGTCGCCTTGCGCCGCGCGCGGGTGATGGCGACGTAGGCGAGGCGGCGTTCCTCCTCGAGCGCGGCGAGGCCGCCTTCGTCGAGCGCGCGCTGCGACGGGAACACGCCTTCCTCCCAGCCGGGCAGATAGACGATCTCGAACTCGAGTCCCTTGGCGGCGTGGATGGTCATGATGGTGACGCGGTCGCCCTGGCGCGCCTCGTCATTGTCCATCACCAGGCTGACATGCTCGAGGAACGCCTGGAGCGATTCATATTCCTCCATCGCGCGCGTGAGCTCGGTGAGGTTTTCGAGGCGTCCGGCACTTTCCGCGGACCGGTCGGCCTGAAGCATCGCAGTGTAGCCGCTTTCGTCGAGCAGGATTCGCGCGAGCTCCGGGTGCGGCAATTCGGCCGACATCTGCTTCCACCGCGCGACATCGGCGACGAAGTTGCCGAGGCTCCGCCACGCCTGGGGCGTCAGCTCGTCGCTGTCGAGCAGGGTTGCGGCGGCGAGGAGCAGGGGCTGCTGCGTGGCTCGGGCGTGGCGATGAATCGTGGCAACGGCCTTGTCGCCGAGCCCGCGCTTGGGCGTGTTGACGATCCGCTCGAACGCGAGATCGTCGGCAGGCGAGACGATCAGGCGGAGGTAGGCGATCGCGTCGCGGAT
>DASRAY010000069.1:0-42243 GCA_035637935.1 Sphingomicrobium sp. | reverse complement strand
CACCCCGACCACTTCGGCGCCGGTCTGCGCGGCGAGCGCGGCCGTGACAGAGCTGTCGACGCCGCCAGACATGGCGACGACGATTCTTGCGTCCCTCGCGGGGCGAGCGAGATCGAAGCTGGGGGGCATCGCTTAGCTCTTTACCCGAATTTCACTCCTGACGGCTAGAGAAAGTGGACGTTGAGGTTTCAGGGGCAAGGGTTTGGCGCGTCACGAGCCGGAATTTCGGGCTGCCACGGAGGGTCCGCTGAGCCTGGCCGAGCTGATCGCCTTGCTCGGCGATGCCCAGGCGTTGACCGAGCGCGACCGCCAGGAGGCGATCGCCTGCTACCTCTCGGCCAGCGACGGCTGGGCGGAGGCGGCGCGGCGCCTCGGCGGGGCATTCGCGGCGGAAGCGCCCGGGTTAAGGGATCGTAAGGGTGACTGATCAGGCCGTTAACCAGCGCGTTTCACAAACTTTTCAATGGGCCGCGCCTAAGATGAACGCATCGACGATGATTAAGCGGGTTTAACCAGTAATGCTCGAGAACCAGAAGATCCGTCCTGCCCAGGTGATCGGCCCGCTCGGCGAGCCGTTGACGCTCGACAGCCTGCCGCCGCCGCAGACCACCCGCTGGGTGGTTCGGCGCAAGGCCGAAGTCGTGGCCGCCGTGTCGGGCGGGCTTCTGACCGTCGACGAGGCGTGCCAGCGCTATTCGCTGAGCCTCGAGGAATTCACGAGCTGGCAGCGAGCGGTCGACCGCAGCGGCATGCCGGGCCTGCGGGTCACCCGGATCAAGCAGTATCGCGACCAGTACGAGCGCCAGCAGCGCTACTAATTGCGCTCGTAACGGAGTCGTATCCGTCCCGCTTCTCCGCCGATTTCTCCCTTCGCGGCGTTAACTAGTTTCTGGACTCTCTCTCCCGATTCCGGAACAAGGCCCGCGCATCGCGCGTCTTTGATGCTCGGAAGGCCGCCCCGTGCCGATGGCGGCCGCAAACAGGAGGGACAGCCTGATGCTATCGTGGATCATCTTCATCGTCGTGGGCGGCATTTGCGGCTGGCTCGCGAGCATCATCATGCGCACCAACGCGCAACAAGGGATCATCATGAACATCGTCGTCGGCATTGTCGGCGCAATCCTCGCCGGGCTGATCTTCGGTGACCGCCTGAGTGCCGGCAATTCGTTCGACCTCAGCGCTTTCCTTTACTCGCTGCTCGGCGCCGTGATCCTGCTCGCGGTGGTAAACCTGATTCGCCGGGGCAGCATCCGCTAGCCAGGCGTCAAGTTGAAACTGAAAGGCCGTCCGGTCCGCCGGGCGGCCTTTTTGCGGTCTATCGGAGCTCGAACACCATCCCGAGCGACACCGACAATTTCTGCTCGCCCGGGTCGATCTTGGTCGACGCCGCCTGGGCACGGGCTTCCATCATCACCGGCATCGGCGGCGGGACCGGATAGCCGCCGCCGCTTTCACTGACGGAGACCAGCCGGACGACGCGCATGCCGAGCGCTCGGGCGTAAAGCTCGGCGCGCGCCCGGCCGACTCCCACCGCCTTGGTCCGCGCTTCGTCCAAGGCTTCCTCCGGCTTGTCGATCGTCAGGTTCGGACCATTGATCGAATTGGCGCCTTCGGCGACCAGCGCATCGAGGATGTCGCCGCTCTTGGCGATGTCGCGAAACCGGACGCTGAGCTGGTTCGAGGCCGAATAGCCGATGAGCTGCGGCGCCTTGTCCTGGACGTAGCGATATTCGGGATTGAGGCTGATGTTACTGGTTTGGATGTCGCGGTCGGCGATCCCGGCGCTTTTCAGCGCCGCCCGCACCCGGTCCATCCGGGCGGCATTCTGCGCGAGCGCGGCGCGGGCGCTCGCGGCGCGAGTCACCACCCCGGCGGTAATGATCGCGACATCCGGCACGCGCGTCGCCTCGCCGGTTGCGCTGATCTCGAGCCGGGTCCCGCTGATGGCCTGCACGCTCACCGGGGCCTGGGCGCCGGCGCTGGCTGGAACGGCGCCAAGCAGCAGCGCGGCTAGGAATATCTGTTTCATGGCATCGTCCTTCAGCCGATGGAATGGCTGTAGCTCATCCATTGGCCATGGCTGAACCATGAACGCAACTGGCGGCTAATAGCGGCTCCGGCCGAAAACCAGGCGATAGATGAGCAGGATGATGACCGCTCCGACTACCGCGCCGATGAAGCCGGCCTTGTCATTGGCGTCGTAGAGGCCGGCAAAGCGCCCGACCCAGGTACCGACGAACGCGCCCGCTATTCCGAGCAGCACCGTCACGATGCAGCCGCCGGGACCGCGTCCGGGCGTCAGCAGCTTCGCCAGCGCGCCGGCCAGGCCGCCGAGGATGATGACGACAATCAGGTTGGTATGCCCGCCGAACATTCAGCATCCTTTCAGTCACGCGCAGCAAGCAGTGCGGCGCGTGTGGAGAAGCGCCAACGCGCGCTTGCGGCGCAAGTGCCGCCGTTGGTCGAAAAGCATTGGCAATGCGGTCCGGCTGACAGTCTGTTGCGCAAGGTGCCTTATTGGCTTAATACAGTCGCGGTACAGCCATCGGCAGATTCGCGAAACTGAGCAGGGAATGATGAACAGGGAAACCTCTTTCCGCACCTCCGACACCCTGGTGGTGACCGATCGGGCGCGGCAGCGGCGCTGGGTGATTATTGGCATTGTAGTGGCCCTCGCGGCGATCGTGGCCATCGCCTTCATGGTGATGGGCGGCGGTAGCGACAAGAAGGGCCTCGAGGCGGCGGAAGGCGGCGCGGGGCAGATCCCGACCGTGTCCGTCATCGTTCCCGGCCGCAGCCAGGTCGGGCGCACGATCGGTGCCAGCGGACCGCTCGCGGCCAAGCGCGACCAGCCGGTCGGAATCGCCGGCTCGGGCGGCCGCGTCGTGCGCGTGCTGGTCGACGCCGGAAGCTGGGTCCGCGCGGGCCAGGTGCTGGCGGTGGTCGATCGCTCGGTGCAGGCGCAGCAGGCCGCGCAGCTCGCGGCGCAGATCGAATCGGCCCGGGCCAGCGCCGCGCTCGCCCAGTCGAACTACGACCGCGCCCTGTCGCTCAAGGACCGCGGCTTCGTGTCCAAGGCCGAAATCGATTCGAAGAAGGCGACGCGCGACGCCGCCTTTGCGCAGGTGCGCGTGGCGCAGGCCCAGCTCGCCGCGACGCGCGCGGAGATCGGCCGGCTCAATGTCACCGCCCCGACCGCGGGCCTGATCCTCGCCCGCAACGTCGAGGTCGGGCAGATCGTCAGCCCCGCCTCCCAGGCGCTGTTCCGGCTCGCCGAGGGCGGCCAGATGGAAATGCAGGCGCAACTGTCGCAGCAGGATCTGGCGTACATCCGCGTCGGCATGCCGGCGCAGGTCACCCCGGTCGGCTCCGATCGGAGTTTCGCCGGGACCATCTGGCAGGTCGCTCCGGCGATCGACCCGCAGTCGCGCCTCGGCGCCGTGCGCATTGCCCTGCCCTATGATCCGTCGCTTCGCCCGGGCGGCTTCGCCGAAGTGCGGATCGGGGCCGGCGAGATGACCGCGCCGCTGCTCCCGCAGAGCGCGGTGCTCAGCGACGAGAAAGGCAATTACGTCTATATCGTCAACGCCAAGAACGAGATTGAGCGCCGCCCGATCAAGATCGGCACGGTCGACGATAATGGCGTGACCATTGCCGAGGGGATCTCCGGCAACGAGTCGGTCGTGCTTTCGGCCGGTCCGTTCCTCAACCCGGGCCAGAAGGTGAGTCCGAAGCGCCAGGCGGCGCACTGAGCGTCAGGAAAGCAGTCACGTCATGAATTTCCGTAACATCTCGTCGTGGTGCATCCGCAACCCGGTCCCGCCGATCGTGCTGTTCGTCGGGCTGATGCTCGCCGGCCTGATTTCGTTCGCCGGAATGCAGGTCAACAACAATCCCGACATCGATTTCCCGGCGGCGATCGTCACCGTCGTCCAGCCCGGCGCCGCCCCGAACGAGATGGAGACCCAGGTCACCCAGCGGATCGAGTCCGCGATCCGCGGGGTGAACGGAGTCGATGAGATCAACAGCACGGTGAGCGAGGGCAGCAGCTCGACCTTCGTGCAATTCCAGATCGGCACCCCGACCGACCGCGCGGTCAACGATGTCCGCAACGCGATCGCGCAGGTCCGCAGCAACCTGCCGGACGGAATCCTCGAGCCGCAGGTCGAGCGCGTCGACATCGCCGGCGACCCGATCCTCTACGTCGGCGCGTCGACGACCGACATGAGCCTCGAGGAATTGAGCTGGTACGTCGACAACACCGTCGCCAAGCGGTTGCTCGGCGTGCCGGGCGTTGCCGCGGTCACTCGAACCGGCGGAGTCGATCGCACGATCCGGGTGATCCTGGATCCGGCGGCGCTGCAAGCCCAGGGAGTCACGGCCGCGCAGGTCAACCTGCAGCTGCGCCAGAGCAACATGAACGCGGCGGGCGGCCGTGCCGAGATCGCCGGCTCCGAGCAATCGGTCCGAGTGCTCGGCAACGCCAAGGATGCCTACACGCTGTCCCAGACGCAGATTTCCCTGCCGGGCGGCCGCTGGGTCAGGCTGTCCGATCTGGGCGAGGTCAAGGACGCTTATTCGGAGCAGCGCACGCTCGCCAAGATGGACGGCCAGCAGGTCGTCAGCTTCGAAGTCCAGCGCGCCAAGGGCGCGTCCGAAGTGTCGACCTACGACCTCGCCTTGGCCGAGCTGAAGAAGATCGAGAAAGAGGATTCGAAGATCCGCTTCACCGAGATCTTCAACGTCGTCGACTACACCAAGGAGCAATATACGTCGGCGATGGAGGGCCTGGTCGAGGGCGCGATCCTCGCGGTTCTCGTCGTCCTCCTGTTCCTCCGCGACATCCGCGCCACCCTGATCTCGGCCCTCGCCATTCCGCTCTCGGCCATCCCGGCCTTCTGGTTCATGAGCCTGCTCGGGATCACCCTCAACTTCATGTCGACCATGGCGATGAGTCTGGTGGCCGGCGTCCTTGTCGATGACGCGATCGTCGAGATCGAAAATATCGTCCGTCACATGCGCATGGGCAAATCGGCCTATCAGGCGTCGCTCGACGCCGCCGACGAGATCGGTTTGGCGGTGCTCGCGACGACCATGGCGATCGTCGCCGTGTTCCTCCCAGTCGCGCTGATGCCGGGTATCTCCGGCCAGTTCTTCAAGGCGTTTGGCTTCACCGTCGTGGTCTCGGTGCTGATGAGCCTGCTCGTCGCGCGCATGATCACCCCGCTCGTCTCGGCCTATTTCCTGCGTTCGCACGGCGTTCAGCCGCACGCCGCGTTCAAGTGGATGGACGTCTATCTGAAGGCCCTGAAGTGGAGCCTCGACAGCACCAAGGCGGTCGCCTTCAAGGCCGGGCTGCGCAAGGTCCCGGGCAAGTTCTTCTATTATTGCATCGGCGCCATCCTGCTGCTGCTCGTCATTCTCGCCTTCCTCGGCGGGACGGGAGCAGCGTTCGCCGCGCTCGGCAAACTCGGCCTGGCGACGTGGCAGACTTTCCTGCTGGCGCAGGTCGCCGGAGCGGCGCTCGCCTACGGCGTCGGCAAGCTGATCGGCCTGATCGTGCGCGTGATCGGTGGCGGCTTCGGCGAATGGCACGCTTATATGACCGGCCGCTGGGACGCGCGGCTGCGCGATCATCGCATGGCGATGGTCGGCGCCGGCATCGCCACGCTCGAGCTCACGATCGTCCTGATCATGACCCTGTCGATGACCTTCCAGCCGCCGCTCAACCTCGACTTCTCGGCGGTCACCGTGACCCTGCCGCCGGGAGCGACGCTCAAGCAGACCGAGGCGGTGCAGGACCGGATCGCCGAAATCGTCAAGAAGGATCCGGACGTCGAGCATGTGTTCGAGCGGGTCCGCGTCGGCACCGGCCGAGTGAACATCGTGCTCAAGAAGGACCGCGAGAAGACCAGCACGGAATTCGAACGCAAACTGACTCCGGAGCTCGCGGCGATTGCGGACGCGCGGGTCAATTTCCAGAGCCAGAACGGCGGCGGGCCCGACGGCAACGCGCGCGACATCATGCTCTATCTGGGCGGCGACGACCCCGACAAGCTGTTCGCGGTCGCCAACAAGATCGCCGACCAGATGCAGACCATCCCCGGCCTTCGCGCGCCGCGCGTCGGCGGCGACCTCGTCCGCCCGGAGATCGTGATCAAGCCGCGCTTCGACCTCGCGGCCGATCTCGGCGTGACCACCGCCGCACTGAGCCAGACGATCCGCATCGCGACCCTCGGCGACATCGAACAGAACAGCGCGAAATTCTCGCTGGCCGACCGGCAGGTGCCGATCACCGTGTCGCTGTCGGAGAATGCGCGGCGCGACATCTCAACGCTCGAGAATCTTCCGGTTCCGACGTCGAGCGGCGGCTCGGTGCCGCTGAAGTCGGTGGCCAAGATCGACTTCGGCTCGGGGCCGACGACGATCCAGCGCACCAACCAGATCCGCCGCACCGTGGTCGGCGCCGACCTCGCGCCGGGTCTGGTCAGCGGCGACGTGTGGCCGAAGATCAACGAGCTGCCGGCGGTCAAGCACATGCCGATCGGCGTCAGCAAGCTGAACCTCGGCAACCAGAAATGGCAGCAGGAGCTGATCTATTACTTCCTGCTCGCGCTCGCTGCCGGAGTGCTGCTGGTGTTTGCGGTACTGGTGCTGCTCTACCGCCGCTTCCTCGCTCCGTTCGTCAACATGGGGTCGCTCCTGCTGTGCCCGCTCGGCGCTGCCATCGCCCTGCATATTGCCGGCCAGCCGCTGTCGCTGCCGGTGCTGATCGGGGTCCTGATGCTGTTCGGGATCGTCGCCAAGAACTCGATCCTGCTGGTCGATTTCGCGGTCGAAATGATGAACCACGGCATGCGCAAGAACGACGCGATCTGGGAAGCCGGCCACAAGCGCGCCCAGCCGATCGTCATGACAACGGTGGCGATGGTCGCGGGCATGCTGCCGATCGCGCTGTCATTCACCGGCGACGGCAGCTGGCGTGCGCCGATGGGCGTCACGGTGATCGGCGGCCTCATCTTCTCGACGCTGCTGACACTGCTGCTGGTGCCCGCCTTCTTCTCCATCGCGATCTCGATCGAATCGCGCATCGGCCGGGTGTTCCACAAGCTGATCGGCGAGGAAGCGCACCGCGAAACCCAGCCGGTCCCGGCGGAGTGAACCGCCGCTGGTGAACCTCCGGGCCGGCTCGGCTATTGAGCCGGCATGAGGGCAATGACCAGCAACGCTCTGTCTCGCTTCAACCCGGCGCAGCCGGGCGCGCGCGGGATGAAGCTCGCGGCGACCGGCCTGCTGGTGGTGATGGCCGGCGTGTTCGCTGCTGCCCGCGCGCTCGAGCCGCGGTACGCGTGGCTGAGCTACGTCAAGGCGTTCGCCGAAGCGGCGATGGTCGGTGGCCTGGCGGACTGGTTCGCGGTCACCGCTTTGTTCCGCCATCCGCTCGGCCTGCCGATCCCGCACACCGCGATCATCCCGCGCAACAAGGACCGGATCGGCGAGGCGCTGGCCCGCTTCCTCCAGGAGAACTTCCTGATCCCCGGCGTGGTCGCTCGGCGCATGCAGCGGATCGACGTGGCCGGCGCGGCGGGCCGGTTCCTGCAGACCCCGGCGGGCCAGGGTACGCGCATCCGGGCCGGCGCGTCGCGCCTGATCGCCGACATGTTCGAGAGCCTGGACGACGAGCGCCTCGGCGGGATCGTCAAGGGCGCGATCGCCGCGCGCCTGCGCAAGACGGAGGTCTCGCCCCTGCTCGGGCACGCCCTCGCCTCGGCGATCAACGAGGATCGCCATGTGCCGATGCTCGAAGCGGCGATCCGCTGGATGGCGCGCGCGCTCGATGCCAACGAGCCGCTGATTCGCGACATGGTCCACAAGAAAGCGAACTGGGTCCTGAAGCTCGCCGGGCTCGATGCCAAGCTCGCCGACGCGATCATCGACGGCCTGCGCAAGCTGACAGTCGAGATGTCGACCGACCCGGCGCACCCGGTGCGGATCAAGGTCGAGGAAGCGCTCGCCCAGCTCGCCAATGACCTACAGACGCGGCCCGAGACGCGCGAGCGGGTCGAAACGATCAAGGAGCAGCTGCTCGACAACCAGTCGGTCAGCCTGTGGCTCGACGCACTGTGGCAGCGCGGCCGCGAGGCGATGATCCGCGCCGCCCGCAACCCGGACGCGGTGCTCGCCGGCAAATTGGGCGAGATCCTGAAGTCGATGGGCGCGACGCTCGAGAGCGACGCCCGCATCCGGGTCGCGATCAACCGCTTCGCCCGCCGCGCCACGGTGGGCATGGCGGCGAGCTACGGCAGCTCGATCGTCAAGCTGGTGTCGGAGACGGTCCGCGGCTGGGATGCGCGGACGGTGACCGCGCGGCTCGAGGCGGCGGTCGGGCGGGACCTGCAGTACATTCGGATTAACGGCACGCTGGTCGGCGGGCTGGTCGGGCTGATCCTGCATGCGGTGGACACGATATGAGCGACGAGCGCCTCGACGCCCTCGCGGAGACCGCCCGCAACCGGGGGCTGAAGCTCATCCGGTCGCGTGTCCGCACTCCGGGCAAGCGACGCTTCGGCAAGGTCGGCCTGACCGACAGGGCCGGCAAGGCCGTGTTCGGGATGGACGACAAAGGGCCGACCGCGAAACCCGAAGAGGTCGAGGGCTATCTCCGCACCCTGGGCGCGAAGGACTGGGGCGCGTCGCTCGATGTCGCGGTGCTGCCGCGCAAGCCCAAGGCGCGTCCGGCGCGTCGTGCAGCCAATGATCCGGAGCCGATGCCCCGGCCGAAACCTGCACCGCCGCCGCCGAAACCGAGAGAAAAGCCGAAACCGAAGTTGCGGGAGGCGAAACCATCGGACGCGCCGCAGGTCGTGGAGCTGATCCAGTTCCTTGGCCACGAGATCGACGAGAAGTCCGTGCGCAGGAACCTGGGCAGGTTGAAGAAGGCTGGCGAAATGCCGATCGTGGCCACGCTCGACAAGACGGTCGTCGGCCTGATCGGAATCCACCGGATGACGACGGTGCATCGGCCGGCACCGGTCGGCCGAATTCCCGTGTTGGTGGTCGCCAAGGAGGCGCAGGGGCATGGCCTTGGTCGAATGCTGGTCGAGGAGGCCGAGCGCCTGCTCAAGAAAGCCGGCTGCCAGATGGTCGAAGTGACCAGCAACGACCAGCGCGGCGCCGCCCACGCTTTCTACCGACACATGGGCTACGAGCGCACCAGCATCCGCTTCATGAAGAAACTTTAGCCGGCGCTGCGCCGCTCGATCGTCGCTCCGACGGCCGAGAGTTTCTCCTCGAGCCGCTCGTAGCCGCGGTCGAGGTGATAGACGCGCAGCACCTCGGTTTCGCCTTCGGCGGCGAGGCCGGCGAGGACCAGGCTCATCGAGGCACGGAGGTCGGTCGCCATGACGTTGGCGCCGGTCAGCTGCTCCGCCCCGCGGACGATCGCCGAGCGGCCGTGGACCTCGACGTTGGCGCCCATCCGGCGCAGCTCGGGCACGTGCATGTAGCGGTTTTCGAAGATCGTCTCCTCGAGGAAGCTGTCGCCGTCGGCGACGGCGAGCATGGCCATGAACTGCGCCTGCATGTCGGTCGCAAAGCCCGGGAACGGCGCGGTCGACAGTGCCAGCGGCTTCATCTTGCCGTCGGCGCTGACCTTGATCCCGCGGTCGTGGAACTCGATCATCAGCCCGGCCTGGGCCAGCGCGTTCAAGGTCGCCTTCATGTCCTCGGGGCGGGCACCGATCAGGTTCAGGGAGCCGCCGGTGATCCCGGCGGCGCAGGCATAGCTGCCGGCCTCGATGCGGTCGGGCATGACCTCGTAGGTCGTGCCATGAAGCCCCTCGACCCCGTCGATGATGAGGTGCCCGGACCCGATACCCTTGATCTTGGCGCCCATCGCCACGAGCAGGTTGCAGAGGTCGGTGATCTCCGGTTCGCGGGCGGCGTTGAACAGCTGGGTTTTACCCTTGGCGAGGACCGCCGCCATGACCGCATTCTCGGTCGCCCCGACCGACACGACCGGGAAGCTGAAATCACCGCCGGAAATCCGCCCCTTGAGCGCGCTCGCCTTCACATAGCCGGCGGCAAGCTCGATCTCGGCGCCCATGCATTCGAGGGCTTTGAGGTGGAGGTCGATCGGCCGGTCGCCAATCGCGCAGCCGCCCGGCAGCGACACAGTCGCCTCGCCGCAGCGGGCAAGCATCGGCCCCAGCACCAGGACCGACGCGCGCATCTTGCGGACCATGTCGTAGGGCGCGACGGTCGAGACGATCTCCTCGGCCTGGAGCGTCATGCGGCGGCCGATCTCGCCTTTCTTGACCCCGGCGACCGAGGTCGAAACCCCGAGCTGGTTGAGGAGATGGCTGAAGGTGTCGACGTCGGCGAGCCGCGGCAGGTTGGTGAGCGTCAGCTTCTCTTCGGTAAGCAGCGCGCACGGCATCAGGGTCAGCGCGGCATTCTTGGCGCCGCTGATCGGGATGTCACCCTTGAGGCGCTCGCCGCCCTTGATCCAGATGCTGTCCATTGGCGGGGGCTTTAGCGGGAGCGGGCCGTCACGCAACTGTCGTCATTGCGAGGAGCCGAAGGCGACGCGGCAATCCAAACCTCCGCTGGATTGCTTCGCTACGCGCGCAATGACGTCACGCCTTCTCCAGCGTGCACTGCAGCGGGTGCTGGTTCTCGCGGGCGAAGTCGATCACCTGCGTGACCTTGGTCTCCGCCACTTCGTAGGTGAACACGCCGCACACCGCGACGCCCTGCTGGTGAACCTGGAGCATGACCCGGGTCGCGTCCTCGATGCCCATCGTGAAGAAGCGCTGGAGGACGAGCACGACGAACTCCATTGGCGTGTAATCATCGTTCAGCATCAGCACTTTGTAATTCGACGGTTTCTTGGTCTTGGGCCGAGTACGCGTCGCGACGCCGGTTTCGATCTCGTCGATTCCGCCCTCGTCGCCGTTCGCCATGATGATCCGGTCAATGCTCATCGCGCTATAAAATATGGCAAGGCACAAAAGTGCCGCAAGACGGCATTTAGCACGCCTGTCTTAAAAAAAATGGCGGCCGCCCCTCTACCGAGGGACGACCGCCAGTCCATCGCCTGAACTAGGAGGGGAGAGGGTCAGGCGACGAGCGTGTTGAAGCGCTCGGCGTTCGCCGTGGCGCGGTTCGAGAGCGGCTGGAACGCCTCGCCGGCGAGCTTCACGACCGTCTCGGTCAGCTTCGAGCTCTCGGCGACCATACGGTCGAACGAAGCGCGGGCGAAGTCGCCCTGAAGCTGCAGATACTCGGTCGGGCTCTTGGCCTCGGCGAGCGAACGGATCGCGTCCGCGGCCTGCTCGACACCGTCACGGCTGATGGCGACGACGTCCTGCCCGATCGAACGGGCGCCCTCGGCGGCGACACGGCCCGACTCGACGAACGCCTCGACATTGGCGCGGGTCAGGTCAGCCAGCTCCTCGCCGACCTTCTGGCTCTTCTTGACCAGCTCCTGGCCGCGCTCGCCGGCGTCGGCGAACAGGGTCTGGAACGGAGCAAACGCGGGGACGGCTTCGAAGCCCTTGAAGAAATTGGTGTTGGTCACGGTTTCAGTCCTTTGCTTGGCCGCTGCAGGCTTGCGGGCGGCGGTACGGGTCTTGCGGCGCACGACCTTCGCGCGACGCGTCACAATCTTCTCGGCGGCAGCCTGACGTTTGGCCGGGCGAGCGGTCGCGGCGCGGGTGCGCTTCGCAGTCTTGGCGCTCTCCTTGGCGATCGTCTCGACCGTCTCGGCAACCGCTTCGGCGACCTTGGCGGGCGCCTCGACAGCGGTTTCCGCTGCGATCTTGGTTTCATCTGCCATGTAAATTCATCCTCTAATATGTTGCAGTGCACAATACGCATTGCGCCGCACAATTTCAAGGGTAATTTTTGTGCAATGCGTCACTCGGCCGCTTGACGGCCACGGCTCGCACGAAGCAAGAACGGCCATGGACGCTTCATCGGACCAGCCGACCCGCCGCCGCCGCGGCCTGCTGATCGTGCTTTCCTCCCCCTCGGGCGCGGGCAAGACGACAATTTCGAGGATGCTCCTGGAAGCCGACCCCGAAATCACCATGTCGGTGTCCGCGACCACCCGGACGCAGCGGCCCGGCGAGGTTGACGACGTCGACTATCATTTCGTCGATGACGCCGAATTCGAACGGCTGATCGAGACCGACCAGTTTGCCGAGTGGGCCTATGTGTTCGACCATCGCTACGGCAGCCCCAAGGAGCCGATCAAAGAAGCGCTGAAGGACGGCCGAGACATCCTGTTCGACATTGACTGGCAGGGCACTCAGCAGCTTCGAGGGGCCTTCGCGACCGACCTGGTGCGAATCTTCATCCTGCCGCCTTCAATGAGAGAATTGGAGCGGCGCCTTCGCGCGCGCGACACGGACTCTGAAGAGGTGGTCGAAAGCAGGATGCGCCGAGCAGCCAGCGAGATCGGGCATTGGGGTGAGTACGACTACGTCCTGATCAACGAAGACATGGACCACTGCCTCGCGGAGGTGCGAGCGATTATTGATGCGGAACGGCTCCGCCGCGACCGCCGGCCCTACCTGTTCGACTTTGTCCGCAGGCTGGTCGAACGTCCCAACTACTGATCGAGAAGATCGAGGAAGCGTGCCGCGGCGAAGAAGTCGCGGCTACGATTGCCGAGCGCTAGCTCGGCCTCTGGGTCCGAACCCCATTGCTCGAGCTGCCAGCGCTCGTCGAGGCTGACCGCCTGCCACGCGACGTCGTCGCTCATCGCCCGTTCGAGCACCGCCAGCGCCGCGACCAGCGAGCCGCCGACCGTCACCAGCGGCGACAGGCCGGCGAGCCGGAACGCATCGAGCTCGGCCACGGCCTGGGCGAGCCGGTCGATGGTGGCTGCCGGCTGCGGGACATGCATGATGCCCGACGTGATCGCAAAATCGACATCGTACCGCCGCCGCGCCCAGGCCAGCAGCGCATCCCAGCCGGCCGCCTGGCGCTCGACCAGCTCGGGCGGCCAGCCCGAGCGGTAGCAGGCGAGGTCGGCCTCGGCGTAGCGGGCCAGGCCACCCGCAAACGCGTCCTTCTCGGGTGCGACGCGATCGATCGCCGCATTGGCGAGCCCGGTCAGCGGCATCGCGCGCGGGTCGATCTCGCCTTCGACCGCATGCCATTCCCCGGCGATCGCATCGACCAGGGCGCGGTTCGGGACGATCAGCATGGCGCGGGCCGGCGTTCGCATCGGCCGATCGTCGAGGCGGACCGCCCAACCGCCCTCCTCCGGCGCGACCGCGACGTCCTGCCAGAAGCGCTTCACCGGCCCTGCCGGTCCTGCTCGTCCCACGCTCGCTTGAGCAGCCGGGGCGCGAACAAGGCATCGATCACGCCCATGATCGCGATGATCGCGCCGAGCTGCGGCCAGCCGCCGTCGCGGACGAGGTTGCTGTACGCGATGGCGATGCCGAGAAAGAAGATCGCCAGGCCGCCGAGGCGGACTGCGGAATAAAGGTGGAAGCGGCGGCGCCAGACGTCTTCGTCAGACATGGCCGGTCAATCCTTCGATCGCCGCGACGATGTCGTCGCGGCCCGCTCCGCGCTGGCCGGCGATGGTCGCGGCAAGGTCCTCGCCGGCCTTGTGCTGGTTGAACTTGCGGGTGCCCCGGACGGCATCAGGCGCGAGCTCGAACCCGACGATCGCGCGAGTCATCGCCTCGAACTTGCGCGGCTCCAGCTTGTCCCGGGTCCACGGCGCGTCGGGCGAATATTTGCCCTCGAACCGCGCGCTGAGGAGGTCGAGCAACTCGACCAGTTCCTCGTCGGAGAGCCGGCGCGCGGCCCCCTCAATCTCCACCGCTTCATAATGCCACGTCGGGACCTGGTCGTCCGACGCATACCAATTGGCGCTCTGATAGGCTTCGCGGCCGGCGATGCTGATCAGCAGGCGCCGGCCGTCGAGCTCGCCGGCGATCCGGTTGCGCCGAGCGACGTGGAACCAGACCCGGTCGTTTCGGACCAGGATCGGAACGTGAACCACGAACAGACCCGCGTCCGACGCGGTGAAGACGTGGGCGAAGGCGCGCTCCGCCGCGAAGCGCAAGATCTCGGCCGGATCGGCCCACTCGAAGGCGCGATTGGGGTGCATCAGCGGGCTCGCCGCGATTTCGCCCCGGCGCGTGAGCGGCGCTCGCCGCGCCGGCTCTCGCGCCGCGGTTTCGCGGGCCGCTTAGACGCCGGCGGGGCAACCCGCTTGAGCTCGGCTCCGGCTTCGAGTTCGAAGCCAAGCGTCGCCAGGCTCTCCGCCAGATGGGAGGGAAGCTCCGCGGTGACGTCGAGCTTGCCCCCCTCAGGCGAGTCAATTCGCAGCCGCCGGGCATGGAGGTGGAGCTTGCGGCTGATCCCCCCGGTCAGGAACGCCTCGGCCCCGCCATATTTCGCATCGCCGACAATCGGGTGGCCGAGCGCCGCCATGTGCGCGCGGAGCTGGTGAGTGCGCCCGGTGAGCGGCTGCAGCTCGACCCAGGCGGCGCGGTTGCCGGCGCGATCGAGCACGCGCCAGCGAGTCCTCGCCGGCAGGCCGTGATCCGGATCGACGTGCATCTTTTCGCCCCCGGTGCCGGGTTGTTTCGCGAGCGGCGCGTCGATCTGACCCGCGTCGGCGGACGGAACGCCGACGACCAGCGCCCAGTAGATTTTGCGCGCGGTCCGGCCGGAGAAAGCCTTGGCGAAATGCCCGGCGGCCCGCGCGGTCCGGGCGACGAGCAGAGCGCCCGACGTGTCCTTGTCGAGGCGATGAACGAGCTTGGGCCGCCCGCGCTCGTCGGCCAGCCCGTCGAGCAGCCGGTCGAGATGCCTGGTCGTCTTGGTCCCGCCCTGGGTGGCGAGGCCGGGCGGCTTGTTGAGCACGAACGCGGACGGATCTTCGTGGATCACCATGTCGCGAACGAACGCGATCTCGTCGTCGGTCAGCCGCTCGCGCTGCGGTTGCGGCCGCGCCGTCCGCGCCGGCGCGGGGTCGGCCGGCGGCACCCTTATCTCCTGCCCGGCTTCGATGCGGTCGCCCGGAATCGCCTTCTTGCCGTTGAGCCGCAACTGCCCGGTGCGCGCCCAGCGCGACACCAGGTTGAAACTGACGTCGGGCAGGTTGCGCTTGAACCAGCGGTCTAGGCGGATGCCGTCGTCGTCGTCGCTGACGGTGAAGGTGCGCGGCTCGGCCATTGGGGGCGCTTAGCAAGCAATGCTCCTCCCTGCGAGCGCAGCTCGTGAGGAGGGGGACCATCGAACGCAGATTCGATGGTGGAGGGGTCGGCGCCAACCCCTCCACCACTGCCTTCGGCAGCGGTCCCCCTCCCCATCGCTAGCGCGACAGGGAGGAGCGATTCGCCCAGTAATCGAACGCCTCACTCTGCAGCTTGCGGATCAGCCTCGCCGCCTTCGGCCCCTCCCACAGGCCGGTGTAGCCGTGCTTCCTCGCCCCGCCGACCCACCAGCCCTGACCGGGCAGGCCGTCCGACTGGCGCACGACCAGCACCGCGAGCTCGGGCTCGCCGCGCTCCTCGGCCACGTCGTCGACGAACGACAGCACCTTGCACAGCGCGCGCATCTTCGGCCGGGTGAAATGATGGCCGAGCAGCTCGAGCACGTCCCGGTAGCTGATCGCCTCGCCGGCCCGGGCGGCGGCAACCAGGATCGCCCGAACCTCCGCCGGGTCCGCCAGCAATCCCGCTTCGCTCACTGCGCCTGCGGCTGCTGCGCGACGGGGGTCAGCTCGAACACGTCGAGCTTCGAGGTGCTCTGCGGCCAGGGAATGACCAGCCGCCATTTGAACGGGGCGATGCGCTCGAGCACTCCGGCCATGTCGCGCTTGGGGTCGTCGCCGTAGGCGACCAGCTGCTGGGCGTCGCCGAGCGCGAGGCTGCCGAGGAACACGAGGCGGGTCGGGTCATCGTCATCCCACAACCGGCCGGCGGGTCGCTGGCTGCCGGTCTGCTTGACGATGGTCAGCAGATCCCCCTCGACCTCGACGTAGCAGAAGAAGGGCTTGAAGCCCTCGTAGGCCCGGCTTTTGGCCGTCGCCTTGCCGAGCTTGATCAGGCGGCAATTGTAGCTGCCGGGCGTCGGCGCCGGCCGCGGCAGCGCGGCGCGCGGCCGAAGCAGTGCCCCCTCCCTTCGAACATCGCCTGCGTTGCTCTTGCGCGCGTCCGCCAGCGCTTCCTGCCAGGCAAGGCCGAGCCGGGCGATGCGGTCCTCGTCGGCTTCGGTCGCGACCGCTTTCCACACGTCGGCTTTGAGCGGCGTGCCGACCTCGACCGTCGGCGTGACTCCGGGCGCCGGCTTGGGCTTGGTCGCGCAGCCCGCGACCAGCAGCCCAAGAGCCGCGGTCCCGCCCAGTCCGAGCCTGCCGAATCGAGCCATTGCCCCCCGTCTTTCCACGAGCGCAGCCAAGGTGGCAGCGGCCGCCAACAGATTCAACTAAGGCTGCATTCAACATGAGCTTTCACTGAACGCTCACCGCGGCTAGGCGCGCGCAGGATGAACGCTCCCGACCGATCGCCGCAAGCCGACGTCCAGGCGGCGGAGCGCCATTCCCGCACCGGCTTCCTGTTCGGGCTCCTGGCCTACGGCCTGTGGGGTGTCCTCCCGCTCTATTTCAAGGCGATCGCCGAGGTTCCGGCACTCAACATCGTCGCCCATCGCATCCTGTGGTCCCTGCCCTTCCTCGCCGTCTTGATCACCTTCGCCGGGGGATGGAGCAAGGTTAGCGCGGCGATCGCGCAACGCCGGACAATGCGCGTCCTCACGCTAACCGCGCTGCTGATCGGCGGCAACTGGCTCCTCTACACCTATGCGGTGATCAGCGGGCACATCCTCGCCGCGAGCTTCGGCTATTATCTCAACCCCCTCGCCAACGTCCTGCTCGGCCGGTTCGTGCTCAAGGAGCAGCTTAGCCGGCTGCAATGGGCCGCCGTCGCCATCGCCGGGGCCGGCATCTCGGTGCTCGCCGCCGGCGCCCTAGGCCAGCTGTGGATCAGCCTCACCTTGTGCGCCAGCTTTGCCCTCTACGGACTGCTGCGGAAGGTCGTCACGGCCGATGCCGTGACCGGGCTCGGGATCGAAACCGCGCTGCTGTTTCCGATCGCGCTCGGCTGGCTCTGCTGGGGCGCGCTGGCGGCGAGGCCCGTCATGGGATCGACCGGCGCCGAAGCCGGGCTGCTGCTCCTCGCGGGCGTGGTTTCGACGACTCCGCTGCTGCTGTTCACCGCGGCCGCCCGGCGGCTTCAATATTCGACGCTGGGCATGCTCCAATTCCTCGCCCCGACCCTGCAGTTCCTGATCGGAGTCTGGTACGGCGAGCCGTTCACCCGTGCCCATGCGGTCGCCTTCGCCGCGATCTGGACGGCCCTCGCGCTCTACGTGACGGCGCTGCTGCGGGCGCCGCGGCTGCCCCAGGCGCCGGAATGATGCTAGGGAGCGGCGCATGTTCAACGTCGCCTCGCTGATCATCGGCTTCGTCGCGCTGATCCTCGCGGTCATCGCCTTCATCCCGCTGCTCGGCTGGGCCAACTGGCTGATCATCCCGCTGGCCGTCATCGGCGCGGGGGTGGGGATGGTCTCGCGCAGCACGAGCGGCCGCAACCTCAACCTGTTCGTGGTGGTGATCGGGGTCGTCCGGCTGATCCTGGGAGGAGGGTTCCTATGAGCCGCGAACCGCGGATCGACGCTTACATCGCCAACGCCCAGCCGTTTGCCCGGTCGATCCTCGAAAAGGTCCGCGAGCGGGTTCATGCCGTCGTCCCCGACATCGAGGAGGCGATGAAATGGAGCACTCCGACTTATTGCCGGAACGGCAAGATCGTGCTCGGCACCGCCGCGTTCAAAGCCCATGCCGCCTTGCATTTCTGGCGCGGGCAGGAGCTGGGCATCGACCCGGCGATGGACGCCATGGGCCAGTTCGGCAAACTGACCAGCGTCGCCGACCTGCCGGCCGACCTCGACGAGCTGATCGCCAAGGCCGCCGACTTGTCGGCGAGCGCCCCGGCGCCGCGCAAGACCAAGCATGAGCCCAAGCCGGCGCCCACGATGCACGCCGACTTCGCCGCCGCGCTGAGCAAGGCTCCGGCCGCCAAGGCGACGCTCGAGAGCTTTTCGCCGAGCGCCCAGCGCGAATATCTCGAATGGGTCAGCGAGGCGAAGCAGGAGGCGACCCGCCAGAAGCGCATCGCCGACGCAGTCCAATGGCTGTCCGAAGGCAAGCGCCGCCACTGGAAGTATGAGAACTGCTAGATCCTCCCCGGAACGGCGAGGTGGCAGCGCGCAGCGCTGACGGAGCGGGTTGGGAGACCTGCACCACGCACCCACCACCATCCTTCGGAAGGTCCCCCTCCCCGTTCCGGGGAGGGACTACCGGCTCATCCTGAGCGCCGGGCCGAAGCGCGTCTGCTCTTCGCCTTCGACCGAAAAGCCGCAGCTCTGGTAGAACAACCGCGCGCTCGGGTTGGCCGTGACCTTGAGGGTCATGCCGCTCAGCCGCGCCTCGTGCGTGGCGGCTTCGACCAGCGCCTTGCCAATGCCCGAACCCCAGAGGTCCGGCTCGACGAACAGCCCGTCGATCTCGCCGGCGACGACCGCCGCGAACCCCGCGGGCTCGCCGTCGAGCTCGGCGACGATCACCTGGCCGTTGGCGATCTGCGCCGGCGGAAGGTGAATCGCGTCGGGGTTGGCAAGCAATTCTTCGCGATATTCGGGCAGCTCGAGCGAAGCCCGGCGCTGCAGCTCCTCGAGCTGGGCATGCTCGTCGGGCTCGGCCAGCCGCAGCAGCAGCGTCAGCGAATCAGCGCGTTTTGACATAAGCGCCCGGCGCATCCTCGATCGCCTTGAGCTTGCCCTTGCCGGGAATCCTGGCGCCCTTGGCCTTCACGGTCGCTGAATCCTGCTGCTTGAGCCAGTCGAGCCAGTCCGGCCACCAGCTGCCCTTATGCTCAGTCGCGCCGGCGACGAAGGTCGCGAGCGTGTCCGTCGGCTTCTCATTGACCCAATACTGATATTTCTGAGCCGCCGGTGGATTAACGACCCCGGCGATATGGCCGGAGCCCGCCAGCACGAAGCGCTTCGGGCCGGCGAAGTGGTTCATGATCTTCCACACGCTCTGCGGCGGCGCGATATGGTCCTCGCGCCCGGCCTGGACATAGGCCGGCGTCATCACGGCATCGATGTCGATCGCCGTTCCGGCGACGCTGATCCCGGCTTTCTCGGCCAGCTTGTTCCCCTTGTAGAGCGTTTCGAGATAGTCGCGGTGCCAGCCGGCCGGTAGGTTGGTCGTATCGCTGTTCCAGTGAAGCAGGTCGAACGGCGCCGGCTCCTCGCCCAGCAAATAATTGTTGACCACGTAGCTCCAGATGAGGTCGCGGCCGCGCAGCAGGTTGAAGGTCGCCGCCATGTAGCGGCCGTCGAGATAGCCCTTCTCCGCCGTCAGCTGCTGCAGGAGGCCCATGGTCTCGTCGCCGAGGAACAGCTTGAGGTCGCCGGCCTCGCTGAAGTCGACCTGGGCGGTGAAGAAGGTCGCCGACTTGACCTTGCCGGCGTCGCCCTTGGCGTGGAGATAACCGAGGCTCGCAGCGAGGGTCGTCCCCGCAACGCAATAACCGATGGTATGGACGCTTTCGACGTCGAGCAGGTCGCGGATGGTGTCGATCGCGTCGATCTGTCCGCCCAGGACATAATCGTCGAGGGTCGCGTCGGCGATGCTTTCGTCGGCCGATTTCCAGCTGACCATGAACAGCGAAATGCCCTGGTCGACGCACCATTTGACGAAGCTTTTCTCGGGGGTCAGGTCGAGGATGTAGAAGCGGTTGATCCACGGCGGAAAGATGACGACCGGTGTCTCGAGCACGTCGTCGGTGGTCGGCGTGTATTGGATCAGCTGATAGAGCGGGGTCTGCTTGACCACCTTGCCCGGAGTCGTGGCGAGGTTGCGCCCGACCTCGAACACACCGGGCTTGGTCTGGGTCAGCTGGCCCTGCGCAATGTCCTTGAGCATGTTGGCGAGGCCCTTGAGCAAATTCTCGCCGCGCGTCTCGAGCGTCTTCTTCAGGACCTGCGGGTTGGTCAGTGCGAAATTGGACGGGCTCATCGCATCGACAAAGCTGCGCGTCGCGAACCGCACCTTTTCCCGCGTCCCGGCGTCCAGCCCGTCGATCTCGTCGACCGTTCCGAGCAGCTGGTCCGAGACTCTAAGATAGGTCTGGCGGATCGTGTCGAAGATCGGATTTTCCCGCCACTCGGGCGCCGCGAAGCGCCGATCCTTGCGCTCCTTCTCGTTCGCAGACGGCGCGGCCATGACTCCGCCGAGGACCTTACCCCAGGCCTCCAGGCCCTTGGCCCACGCCTCGGCTCCGGCGCTCATCAGCTTCATCGGGTCGGTGCCGCCGAAGTCGAACGCGCTCGGCGACAGCCCCGGGAATGGCTGGTCCTTCCTCAGGCCCTCGGCCCAGAATTCCATCAGCATCTGCTGCGCTTGGCCCATCACCAGCGTCCAATGCTGCCAATCCTCGAGGGTCGGAATCGCGCTCCCGCTGTTCGTTTCTTCGGCCATGGCGCTAATGTAGGCGTGATGACGGTATTGTCGCAAACCCAGTCGGCCCTCGAGCTGCTCGATTATTTCGGACTCGCGGTGTTCGCGATCTCCGGCGCTTTGCTCGCTGCCGAGAAGCGCCAGACGCTGGTCACCTTCATCTTCTTCGCCGTCGTCACCGGCGTCGGCGGCGGGACCCTCCGCGACCTGCTCATCGGCGCGCCGGTCTTTTGGGTCCACACCAACGCGACGCTGCTGATCTGCATCGGCGCGGCGCTGCTCGTGTGGCTAGCCAGCCGCCGGTTCAGCGGCCGGGCGCTGCTGTGGTTCGACGCCGCCGGCCTCGCCGCATATGCCTGCTACGGCGCGGCCAAGGCGCTCGGTTTTGGAGTGGCGCCGGTCCCGGCCTTCGCCATGGGCGTGATGACGGCGTGCGCCGGTGGGATCATCCGCGACGTCCTCGCGGCTGAGCCGTCGATCCTGATGCGGCCCGAGCTCTACGTCACCGCCGCGGCGCTGACCGCCGGCCTGTTCGTCGGCCTAGCGCTCTTGGGAGTCTCGGCGTGGGTTGCGGCCGCCGTGGCAATTGCCGCCGGCTTCGGCCTGCGCGGTGTCGCAATCGCCCGCGGCTGGTCATTGCCCGCCTATCGCGATTAGGCTGCGGATGATGCGGTTCATCGTGCTCCTGTCATTGCTGCTTGCGTCGTGCGCGACGATGCCGGCGCGCGAGCCGCCGGTGAAGGCCGAGGTCGGGGTCGCGTTCGACCGAACCGGCGAGCTCGCCAGCTTTGCCGAGGGTGTCGCCGACCCGCAGTCGGGCCGCCGAGTGAGCGCCGACGATCCGGTTCGAGTCGCCTCGATCAGCAAGCTGGTGGTCGCCGTCGGCGTGATGAAGCTGGTCGAGCAGCGCAAGCTCGACCTCGATGGCGACGTTTCGCGCTGGCTCGGCTGGCGATTGCGCAATCCCGCCTTTCCCGAACGGGCGATCACGCTGCGCATGCTGCTGTCGCACACGAGTTCGGTGCGCGACCATGACGACCAATATGCGATCCCGCTCGGCCAGACCGTGCAGGCGACCATGGCCGACCCGCGCTCGTGGGACGCGCAGCATGGCCCGGGCGACAATTATTTCACTTACGGCAACATGAACTTCCCGATCGTCGGCTCGATCGTCGAGCAGGTGACCGGCGAGCGGTTCGACGTCTGGATGCGGCGCGAGGTGCTCGAGCCGATGGCGCTCGACGCCTGCTACAACTGGCCCACCTGCAGCGACGCGGCCGTGGCTCGGGCGGTCGAGCTCGACCAGGGCGGCAAACCGGTCAAGGACGACCTCCGCGGCCGCCGCCCCGACTGCCCCGTGCTCGTCGAGGATGGCGAGCCGTGCGACCTCGGCCGCTGGAAACCGGGCGAGAACGGCTCGCTGTTCGCGCCGCAGGGCGGCCTGCGGACGTCGGCGCGCGGGCTCGCGCGGATCGGGCGGATGCTCCTCAATGGCGGCACGCTCGACGGCGTACGGATCATTTCGGAGCAATCCGTCGACACGCTTGTGAAGCAGGTGTGGAGTTTCGACGGAGCCAACGGCCAGACCGAGAAAGGCTTCTACTGCAGCTTCGGCCTCGCGACGCAGCAGATCCCGACGCGGGCCGCCGGCTGCGCCGACGACATGGGGACGCGCGGCGGACTGCTGGTCGGCCATGCCGGCGACGCCTACGGGATGAAGGCCGGCCTGTGGCTCGATCGCGCCCGCGGCCGTGGCATCGCTTATTTCGTCACCGGGGTGCCCGATAAGGCGCAGCGCGACGACCGCAGCGCCTTCACCGCCGCCGAGGCGCGCGCCTTCCGCCGCACCTACGCGCTCTTGCCGCGCTGATTTCGTCATTGCGAGCGTAGCGAAGCAATCCAGGACTGCGCTCGAAAAGCTGGATTGCTTCGTCGCTGCGCTCCTCGCAATGACGGGTCATGGACAACGAATTCTACCGCATTCGCCGGCTGCCGCCCTACGTCTTCGCCGAAGTCAACGCGATGAAGGCCGCGGCCCGGGCGCGTGGTGAGGACATCATCGACCTTGGCATGGGCAATCCCGACGGATCTCCGCCCAAGCACGTCATCGACAAGCTCGCCGAGGTCGCGAACAAGCCCAACGCCCATCGCTATTCGGCGAGCCGTGGCATTCCCGGCCTGCGCAAGGCCCAGGCGGCTTATTACGAACGCCGCTTCGGCGTGACGCTCGACCCCGACAGGGAGGTCATCGTCACCCTCGGCTCGAAGGAGGGCCTCGCCAACCTCGCCCAGGCGATCACCGCTCCGGGCGACGTCGTGCTCGCCCCCAACCCGTCCTATCCGATTCACAGCTTCGGCTTCATCATCGCCGGCGCCGCGGTCCGCTCGATCCCGGCAGCGCCCGGCGACGCCTTCTTCGAGCGCCTGGCCAACGCCATGCGCTACACCGTGCCGCGGCCCAAGGTGCTGGTGATCGGTTATCCGTCCAACCCGACGGCTTACATCGCCGACCTCTCGTTCTACGAGCGGCTGATCGCCTTCGCCCGCGAGCATGAGCTGATCGTCATCTCCGACCTCGCTTATGCCGAAATCTATTTCGGCGACACGCCGACCCCCTCGATCCTCCAGGTCGACGGCGCGAAGGAGGTCGCGGTTGAGTTCACCTCGATGAGCAAGACCTATTCGATGGCCGGCTGGCGGATCGGCTTCGCGGTCGGCAATGCCCGGCTGATCGAGGCGCTCGCCCGGGTCAAATCCTATCTCGACTACGGCGCTTTCACCCCGGTCCAGGCGGCCGCCTGCGCGGCGCTCAACGGGCCGCAGGACGTGGTCGAAGCCAATCGCAACCTCTATCGCAAGCGCCGCGACGTGCTGGTCGAAAGCTTCGGCCGCGCCGGCTGGAAGATCCCGCCGCCGCAGGCCTCGACGTTCGCCTGGGCGCCGATTCCCGAACGGTTCCACAATTTGGGCTCGATGGAATTTTCGAAGAAGCTCCTCACCGAGGCGCATGTCGCGGTCGCGCCCGGCGTCGGCTTCGGCGAGGAAGGCGAAGGCTTCGTCCGCCTCGCCCTCGTCGAGAACGAGCAGCGGCTGCGCCAGGCCGCGCGCGGCGTGAAGGCGATGCTGGCAGGCTGAGCGCCGTCAGGTCAGCGAAATGCTGATCTCCTCGTAAAGCTCGCCCGCCGCCAGGTCCTCGGTAGAATGAAGGTTGGATTCGACCTTCAGCGCATCGACCAGAGAGACGCGCGGCACTTCGGTGTGCTTTTTCACGCATCCGTGCTTGCCGTGCTTGGTCGACATGACCGAGGTCAGGCGATCGGGCCGCTTCTTGCCGCCGCGCTTGGTGAACAGCTTCCACATCGATTTGGGCGTCGCATTCCGGCTGCCGTGATGGCCGACCTTGTAGAGATCGACATCGTCGAGCAGCGGCGCGAGTTTCGATTGAAGCGCATATTGCCAATTCTCGAGCTGGGCGTCGCCGGGGAACAGCAGACTCTTGGTGCCTGCGCGAAACAGCAGGATGACGCTGGTATTGTTCATCTGATTGTCGAGCGCGCGCACCAGGTTCCGCATCAGTTCGCTCGACGCCCGATCGATCCGGCGCGCGAGCCACCGTTGCTCGGTGAAGAGCCGGCTTCCGCGAATGGTCTTAGCACCCGGGAACAGCGGCCTGGCGTCACCGAGCCCGCCGGCATCGCTCATCCGCTTGGGCGCGAGCATCCAAAATTCGGCTTGGCTCGTCGACGCTTGCTTCTTGATCGCGTCGGTCTGCGTCAGGGTCGGCGGACCGAGCACCGTCACGTCAATCCCCGGAAGCTCGGCCGCCATTCCCGTATCGCTCCCGTGGTAGACGTAGACATTGGGGCCCATCGCCTGGAGGTTCTTGATCGCGGACAGATTCTTCAAATTGTCCTCGCCGACGAAAGCGATCTCGTCGACGAGCGCTTGGGGCAGGCGCTTGCGGGACCGGTAGACCGATTGGAGCGCGAGTTCCGCGGTTCGGTGCATGGCGTCGAGCGAGTTCCGGCGGGCCGCAAAGGCGTGCTTGTCCTTGATCACTGGGCCGCGCCAACTGACCGGCGCGTTGGGCGCTTCGGTCCACGGCTGAACAACAAGCCTGGGCTTCAGCGCAGCGATGATGTCGCCCGAGCCCTTGCCGTCCGCAGCCGTCGCGAACCCGCTGATATGGTCGGCGTGGCGATGGGTCGCGACCACGATGTTGAGCGCGCCACCGCCCTCGGTACACTTGTC
Organism: Sphingomicrobium sp.; assembly: GCA_035637935.1. Lineage (GTDB taxonomy): Bacteria > Pseudomonadota > Alphaproteobacteria > Sphingomonadales > Sphingomonadaceae > Sphingomicrobium. The sequence goes on along the minus strand of DASRAY010000069.1, from coordinate 17,429 downwards.
GCGAATGTCGCGGGCGATGCTCCGCATCCAGTCCGCGCCGGCGTCGTCGGGAAGGCTCGTGGTCCCGAAGTCGATCAGGAGGTGCCGCCGGCTGCCGTCGGCGTAGGTGAAGCGCAGGAGGAAGCAGTCGCCGAACCCGACATGGTAGGCGAAGATGGTCGCTGCGACGGGTGGGTTAGCCATGTCAGGCCCCCATTCGCTGCTGGTGGAGGACTGCGAACCGCAGACGATCGTTCGGGTCCAGATCGGTGAACTGGCTGGTTTCGAGCAAATATTCCGCCCGCGCGAACTGACGTTCCGGATCCCGGAGCCGGTTCGCGATGTGATATTTCACCTGGCCATATTGATCGAGGACCAGGACGCCGCCGCCGAAGGCCGTGAACTTGTCCGTCGTGAGCATCACCCGGGGCCGCTCGACGCCGAGCAGCGATTTGAATTCCGCGCCGAAGATGTCGAGCCGCTGGGTATATTGGCAGATCGTCTCGTACAGGGTGATTCCGTCAGGTCCGACGCGTGCCACCTGATCGATCGAGAGGACCTCGGTGTAGGCGCGTTCGTCGAGATCAAGCCTGTCTTCCGAACGATTCTCCCAGATGAAGCGGAACAGCTCGTCGCGGTTGCGCATCATCGCGGAATAGTTTGACCTCGTGTAGGTCAGCTCCTTGTTGCGGTCGAACCTTTTCCAGGTGCCGTCGTCATTGCAGCCAGGTCCCGACGCGGGAATCCCGTAAGCCTCGAACCCGCGCTTGATGATCTCCCGGTACTTGTGCTCGCGGTCGTCCGGAACCGCTTCCCGATCAGCTGTCAGCAAGGCCGCGAGATACTGCGAAAAATCGATGTCGGTCGGCGGGCAATAATCGATCGCGCGAATGGCCATGTTGAGGAGGTGGCTCGCGACCTTCGCGCCCTCGCCGACAACGGCGGCCAGATTGTACCGGTGGCCTTCGAATTCACCGAGCTGCGCGATCCGCGCGAGCCACAGGTCGACGAAGGCGTTCAGCATCGCCGCCACGAGAACCTCGCCGCGTGCATGCTCGTCGGTGTCTGAACGCATTACTTTCCCGCGCTCCGGCGGGATCATCACCGACCGCCGGAGAGCTCCCAGCTCCCCCGGCTCGATCTCTCCGCCGACTTCCTTCGCGATGCCGAGGAAGATCGATTTCAGGATCTCGTCCTTGTCGAGCTTGCTCGCGTCGACCAGGGCGATCTTGGCATCGCCGCGGGCGACGGCGCCGTCCTCGCCGATGGCGGCGGCGACGATCTCCTCAAGCGAAAAGATCGAGAGTAGCGCGACGATGTCGGCAAAGCCTTCATGGAATGCCGCCTGGTCCGGACCCGAGGCTTCGGTGAAGCGCGAGCGCAGGCCGTCAAGCAGCGCGTGAGTCGTCTCGTGGGCGACGATGTCGTGCGACAGGCAGGTAAAGACCCGGGTGCCGTTGGCCCGCTCGAAATAGCCGAACAGCAAAGCGCGATCCGGTTCGGAGTAGAATGCGTTGGCCTGCGCGAAGGCATGCGGCGCGATGTGCAACTGGTGCCCGCCCGAACTCCAGCCGACCCGGCGACCGAGCGCCCGCTCGAACAGGCCAAGGGTGCGCATCGCGATCGCGTAGACATTTTGGGCATGAAAGTTCGGATCGCCGATGCAGCGCTCCTGGTAGGCGCGGTCGAGGAAATTTCCGTCGAGGGGAGCGAACGGGTCAAGGAGCGCGCCGTCGCGGCGCTGATAGTCCTGGTTGTCGAAATAAGCGACGCGCTCGGTCGCGTTATAGTCGACGACCTTGATGCGATATCCGGTCGGACCCTTCCCCAGCAGTTCGGCGGGGATGGCGACCTGGGTAAAGGCCATCGGTCCGTCGGCCGCGCCGAGACGCAGGCCCGGGTCCTTCGCGACGATCGTTAGTTTCCTCGTCGGCGGCGGTTCCACTTTCGTCGAGGCCCCTGCAGCGGAGAACGCGGCGTTGCGCGCGATTGCGCGGCGTGGAGAGCCTCGGGCCATGGACCGACTCCGCAAATGGACCGAGCGGCCGGACCATATCGCTGGACCGACCGGCGGGCAATCGGCTGGAGCGCTTCAGGAACCGGCCCACCTGTCGCGAGTTGCGGCTTCATGGCGAGCCGCTCTTTGCGACAGCTTTCGGACCGCGGCCGGGCGCGGGGGATCCGCGTTGCCGGCCTCGCGATCATTGCGCTCGGGGTCGGCGCGGCGCTTCTGCCCGCCGCCGATTCCATTTCGTCGGACATGATCGGCGCACTGCTGGTCGCGGCGGGGCTGGTCGAGACCGTCGCCGGCTCGCTCCGCAGCGAGCTCAAGCCCTATGCCATGGCCGGCGGCGGGGTCACCGCGCTCGCCGGGCTGCTGTTCATCATCAACCCCGAGACCCACTTCTTCCCGATCGTGACTCCGATCATCGGCTGGCTGCTGATCCGCAGCCTGATCCTCGGCTACGCCAGCACCCATCTCACAGGTTCGGTGCGGACCTGGATGGGCGTGTCCGCCGGCATGGATTTCCTGCTCGCCGCTCTGCTCATCGCCGGCCTGTCGATCGCGACCATCATCGTCAGCCTGTTCGGCCCGACCCCGCAGCTGATCGCGAGCTTCTCCTGGGTCCTCGCGGCGAGCTTCGTCGTCAACGGCCTGCTGCTGCTCGAGGTCGCGAGTTGCGAACGGAGCGGCTATGCGGGCGCATGATCGACGTCCTGCCGCAGACCGACCTTAGCGTTTCGACTGTCGCCGAGATCGTGCGGCTGGCGCTCGCGCCGGTCTTCCTGTTGAGCGGCATCGGCGCGTTCCTCAACGTCCTCGCCGCGCGCCAGTCCCGGATCGTCGATCGCTCGCGCACGGTCGAGCCGCTGTTGCTCGCCGCCCGCGGCGCCGAGCACGACCGCTGGGTCGGCGACCTCAAGATTCTCGACCGCCGGCTGCGGCTGATCGCTTGGGCGACCGGCCTCGCGGTCGTGTCGGCGGTGCTCACCTGTCTGGTCGTGGTGCTGCTGTTCGCGGCGACCTTGAGCCGCAGCCATTTCGGCGACGCCATCGCCCTGCTGTTCATCGCCTCGATGCTGGCGATCGGCGCCGGCTTCGCCGCGTTCCTGCTCGAAACGACCATCGCCGGGCGCGCTGTCCGGGTGCGCTCGGAACTTCTGCAACACACGGTGGACGAGGGCGAGTAGCGCCCTTATCGGGCTGCGTCATGGCTTGCTCCTCCGCCTCCAGCGTCCTTGACCGCCTGCTCGTCCTCGAAATGGTCCGGGTGACCGAGGCTGCGGCAATCTCGGCATCCCGGCTGATCGGCCGCGGCGACGAGAAGGCGGCCGACGCGGCCGCGGTCGAAGCGATGCGCGCCGCGCTCAACGAGCTACCGTTCGACGGCACGGTGGTCATTGGCGAGGGCGAGCGCGACGAAGCACCGATGCTCTACATCGGCGAGAAGGTCGGCTCCTCGCAGGACGGCCCGAAGATCGACATCGCGCTCGACCCGCTCGAGGGCACGACGATCACTGCCAAGGCCGGGCCCAACGCGCTCGCGGTCCTCGCCATCGCTGAGGAAGGCTGCCTGCTCAACGCCCCCGACACCTACATGGAGAAGATCGCGGTCGGGCCCGGCTATCCCGACGGCGTGATCGACCTCGCCAAGTCGCCGGCCGACAATATCCGGTCGATCGCCGCCGCCAAGGGCGCCGAGCCGGGCGAGATCACCGCCTGCGTGCTCGACCGCCCGCGGCACGAGGCGATCATCGCCGAGCTTCGCGCGCTGGGCTGCGGGATCAAGCTCATCCCCGACGGCGACGTCGCCGGGGTGATCGCGACCACCGACCCGGACACCGGGATCGACGTCTACATTGGGACCGGCGGAGCGCCCGAGGGCGTGCTCGCCGCGGCCGCGCTGCGCTGCGTCGGCGGGCAGATGCAGGGGCGGCTGGTGTTCCGGAACGACGACGAGGTCGCCCGCGCCCACCGCTGGGGAATCGACGACCTCGATCGCGTCTACAAGCTCGAGGACATGGCCCGGGGCGACTGCATTTTCGCAGCGACCGGGGTCACCGACGGCTCGCTGCTCCGGGGCGTGCACCGCCGCAAGGGCTTCGTGACCACCGAGAGCATCGTGATGCGCGCGAGCACCCGGACCATCCGTCGCGTGTCGACCCAATATCACGACCTCGCCCACCGCGGCCTCTAGACCGCCGACTCGGTTTGGCTAATGTCGCGAAGATGGGGGATGACGAACCGGCCTTCCTGGCCGTCGAGCCGGGCTACAAGAACGTGCTGCGGTTCCGCCTCGGCATTGTCTGGCTGTTCACCACAGCGGGCGCGCTGATTCTCGATCGCTCCCTCCTTCGGCAGCTCGGCTTTGGCGGGTTCCTGCCGCTCGTCGCGCTGGCGATCGCGGCGGCGGTCGTGATCATCGCCCCGCAGCGCATCTATCGCCGGCTGCGCTACCGGCTGACCGGGCAGGTGCTGCAGGTGCTGCGCGGCTGGCTGTTCCACGCCGACACCGTCGTCCCGCTGGTGCGGGTGCAGCATCTCGACGTGATCCGCGGTCCGTTCGACAAGATGTTCGGCACCGCCAGCCTGGTCGTCCATACCGCCGGCACCCACAACAGCATGGTCGCCCTGCCGGGCCTGTCGCCCGAGCATGCGGCCGAGATGCGCGACATCATCCGCGAGCATGTCCGAAGCGATTTCGCCTGACGACCGGGCCGTCGGCCCGCCCGAGCGCCTCCATCCGCTGTTCCTGCTTAGCGGGCTCACCCGGTCGCTCAGAAGCCTCGCCGGCGCCTATGCGCTGATCGCCTGGCTCGCCTTCACCAAGGGGCCGTGGCTTGCGGTGCTCGCCGCCCTCGCGCTGCTGCTGTTCGGGTTGATCGGGGTCGTGATCTACTGGACCAGGTTTGAGTTTAGGGTCGGCGCGGACGAGATCCGCATCGACCATGGGATCGTCAGCCGCACCCATCGCTCGATCCCGTTCGACCGGATCCAGGACGTCGACATCACCCAGGGGCCGCTCCAGCGCCTGCTCGGCTTGGCCAAGGTGACGTTCGAAACCGGCGGCGGCTCGGCCGGCCGGCATGCCGAGGAAGGCGCGCTGCAAATGATCACCCTGGAACGCGCCGAGCAGATCCGGGTTCTGGTCCGCTCGCGCGGTCAGCGCGCCGCCACCGTGCCGGCCGCATCCGCGGCCCAATCGGTCGGAGATGAACCGGTCTATGCGATGAGCTTTTCGCGGCTGCTCCTCGCCGGCACGTTCAATTTTTCGCTCGCCGTTCTCGGCGTGCTGTTCGGCCTCACCCAGACCGTCGGCGACACCGCCGGCTTCGATCCGTTGAGCGAATCCTTCTGGCGCAGCGCGCTCAGCGCCGAGGATCCGGTCGCGCGTTACGCGGAGCAGCATCGCGCCGCTGCTGCGATCGCCGGAGCGTTGCTGCTGGTGCTGATCGGCTTCGCCACCGGACTCGTCCGGACGATCATCCGCGAATTCGGCTTCCGGCTCGACCGCACCGACGTCGGGCTGCGCCGCCGGCGCGGCCTGTTCACGCGCACCGACGTGACCCTGCCGGTCCGGCGCGCCCAGGCTGTGGTCGTCGGCACCGGCCCGGTGCGTGACCGGTTCGGCTGGCGCGAGCTCAAGCTGCAAAGCCTCGCCCGCGACGAGAACGGCAAGGGCGACCATGTGCTCGCGCCGCTGGCGAAGGACCGGGAGGTGGACGCGATCCTGGCGCAGCTCGGCTGGCGGCGGCTCGCCGTCTCGGCGCCGTGGCAGCCCATCTCGCTGGCCTATGTTTCCGCTTTTGCCATCGCCCTCTCGCCGCTGGTCGTCGCGGCGGCCGTCCAGGCGTTGTTCGTCTGGCCGTTGGCGATCCCCTATGGCGTCGGCCTGCTGGCGGTGATCGCCTTGCGCTGGCTCGCCTGGCGCAGAACCGCCTTCGCGCTGGACGACGACCGGCTGCTGATCCGCGGCGGCTGGTGGCGCCGGAGCCTGACCATCCTCCCGGTCGCCAAGATCCAGAGCATCGACCTTAAGGAGAATTTCATCACCCGCTGGTTCGGCACCGCGACCCTGCGCTTCGGGGTCGCCGGCGGCGGGTCGACCGGCCATTCCATCCCCGCAATCCCCAGGGCGGCGGCGCGCGAATTGCGCGACGAGCTGCTAGGCACTGGCGCATGACCTTCGCGCTTGGAGTCGAACAGTCGGCCGGCGGCCAGCCGTGGCGCTGGCGCCGCGCGACCGAGCCCGGCTCGGGCCTCGATCAGCTGGTCGACGAACTGCTGCTCGCCCGCGGCGTGCCGCGCGACGACCTCGCCCGCCATCGCGAACCGAAGATCCGCGATTTCCTGCCCGATCCGAGCAGCTTCCGCGACATGGATCGGGGCGCGCGGCGCCTCGCCGACGCGGTCCAGGCCGGCGAGAGGATCGCCATCTTCGGCGACTATGACGTCGACGGAGCGACCAGCGCGGCGCTGCTGATGCTGCTGCTGCGGCGGCTCGGCGCAGAGCCGATCGTCTATATCCCCGACCGGCTGATGGAGGGCTATGGCCCATCGGGGAAGGCGCTGGTCGAGCTGAAGGCGCGCGGCGCTGCCGTCGCCGTGTGCGTCGACTGCGGTGCGCAGGCCTTCGAGGCCTTGGAAGAAGCGCGATCGGCTGGGCTCGACGTGATCGTCGTCGACCATCATCAATGCGCCAGCCTGCTGCCGGTCGCGTTGGCGATGATCAACCCCAACCGGCTCGACGAAAACGCCGACGGCGCGGCCCACGGCCACTTGGCCGCGGTCGGCATGGCGTTCCTGCTCGGGGTGGCGCTGATCCGCGAGCTGCGCGGGCGCGGCGCGTTCGCGCCCGAAGCCGAACCCAGGGTGCTCGACCTGCTCGACCTCGTGGCGCTGGGCACGGTAGCCGACGTCGCGCGCCTGAAGGGCCTCAACCGCGCCTTCGTCACCCAGGGCCTCAAGATCATGGCGACGCGGCAGAACGTCGGTCTCGCCGCGCTGATCGAGGCGTCGCGCCTCACCAAGGCGCCGTCGAGCCGCGACCTCGGCTTCGCGCTCGGCCCGCGGATCAATGCCGGCGGCCGCGTCGGCAAGTCCGACCTCGGCGTGCGCCTGCTGACCTCAACCGATGCGGACGAAGCGCGCGGCATCGCCGCCGAGCTGGACCGGCTCAACGAGGAGCGGCGGGCGATCGAGATGCTGGTCTGCGAGCAGGCCGAAGAGCAAGCCGCGAAGCGCGCCGGCGATGCCGTGATCAGCGTGATGAGCCCCGGCTGGCATCAAGGCGTGATCGGCATCGTCGCCGGGCGCCTCAAGGAGCGCTTCGGCAAGCCCGCGATCGTGATCGCCCAATGCGAGGACGGCACCGGCAAGGGCTCGGGCCGCTCGATCGGCGGAGTCGACCTCGGCGCGGCGGTGCTGGCCGCGAAGGAGAGTGGACTGCTGATCGCCGGCGGCGGCCACGCGATGGCCGCGGGCCTGACGCTCGCGCCGGGCGGCCTCGAGCCGTTTCGGGAGTTCATCAACGCGCGCCTCGCCACCGACGTCGAGAAAGCGCGCGGCGACCGTGCCCTGCTGCTCGACGCACTGCTCGCGCCGGGCGGCGTGGTCGGGTCGTTGTGCGACGCGCTCGATGCCGCGGGGCCATACGGCGCCGGCTGGCCCAGCCCCAAGGTGGCGGCCGGCCCGGCGCGGCTGCTGAAAACCGGGATTGTCGGGGACGGCCATGTCCGCGGCTTCGCTTGCGGCGACGACGGCAAGAGCTTCAAGTGGATCGCGTTCCGCAGCGCCGCCACCGCGCTCGGCCAGGCGTTGCTCGAATCGACCGGCGACCGGCGCTGGTGGCTGGCCGGATCTATCAAGCGCGACGAGTGGAACGGCGGCACTGCGGCGGAGATGCACGTCGAGGATGCCGCGCTTGCTTGACGCTTCAAGACCCCTCGCTTAACGGCTCACCGCTTCGACAAGCGGCCCCATCGTCTAGCGGTCTAGGACGTCGCCCTTTCACGGCGAAAACACGGGTTCGAGTCCCGTTGGGGTCACCAGCGCTACAGCCGTATCAGGGCAACGGCGATCGCCGCGCTGAGCGCCGCGACGCTTGCCGCCATGGCGACCGCGGCGGGAAGACCGCCGCGACCGGCATAGACCAGCGTAATGCCGATCTTCACCGCCATGTTGGCGATGATCGTCCCGGCGATGGCGATGGCGGCGAGCAGCGGCGCGATCGCCGACGAGGGGAGGCCGCCGAGGGTAATGATGGCGGTGTCGACATCGCTCGAGCCGACGATTAGCAGCAGCACTGCAATCCCCTGTTCGCCGAACCGGCCGGCGGCCCATTTGGCGCCGACCGCTGCGATCGCGACAAAGGCGACAAAGCCGAAGGCGGGGAGCAAGGCGATCGGATTGCCGGGCGGCACGGGCGCGTCGCACTTCGGCGCCCGACGATAGAGCCAGAAGCCGGCTCCCCAGGCGACCGCCAGCGCCGGCAGGACGACCAACGCAAAGGGAACGAACACGCGCGTTGCGAGCAGCGCGATCAGCAGCAGCACGCGCAGGTACATGACCGCGGTGGCGAGCGCGATCCCGGCGTTTTCCGCGCCGCGCTGAGAGGTGCTGCCGAGGCGCTGGGCGAGCGACTGGGTGACCGCGGTCGAGCTGTATGCGCCGCCGATCAGCGCCGTGGCGATGGTCCCGTGGCGCTCGCCGAAGATGCGGTTGGCGACATAGCCCAAGAAGGAGAAGCCGGTGACCAGGACGACGACCAGCCACAGTCTCTGCGGGTTCCAGGCGCCCAGCGGGCCATAGGTGCCGCTCGGTAGGAACGGCAGGACCGCCCCGGCGATCACGGCATAGCGTGCGAGCGCCTTGACGTCGTCCTCGTCGAGCTTGTCGACGAACCCGTGCAACTCGGCCTTCAGCGCCAGCAGCAGCGTCACGACGGCGGCGCCGGCGATTGCAAAGCCGGGCTGGCCGAATCCGGCGACGAAGCCGAGCGCGACGGTCGTCAGTGCCGCGATCGGAGTTGTCGCGTCGGGCTTTTGTTTCAGCCCCGGCCGGTGCGCATAGCCGATTGCGAGGATGGCCGCGGTCCCGGCAACGAGCGCGCCGGCGGCCAGGGGCTGGCCGAATTGGCCCGCGAGGCCGGCGAGCCCGGAAACGATGCCGACCAGGGTGAAGGTTCGGACCCCCGCCACGCGCGTCCCGGCGCGCAGCCCGCGCAGGTCAAAGCCGCGCTCGATCCCGACCAGCAATCCGCAGGCAAGCGCCGTCGCGACGCACAGCGCCTGCCAGTACCACTCGCCGTTCAGCGGAGTCGCTCCGCGTGCCAACGGAGGTGATCGGCCATGAAGGTCGAGATGAAATAATAACTGTGATCGTAGCCAGGCTGGCGGCGCAGGGTCAGGGCGATTCCGGCGTCGGCGCAGGCGCGCTCGAGCAGCTCCGGGCGGAGCTCCTGCTCCAGGAACTGGTCGGCGCCGCCGACATCGACCAACAACTCGGAGACGCGCGCCCCGTCCTCGATCAGGGCGATTGCATCATGCTTGCGCCACGCCGCCCGCTCGGCGCCGAGATAACCGGTCAGGGCCTTCAGGCCCCACGGCACCTGGCTGGGCGCGACGATCGGGGCGAACGCCGAGACGCTGCGGAAGCGGTCGGGCTGGTTGAGCGCGACGGTCAGCGCGCCATGCCCGCCCATCGAATGGCCGGTGATCCCCTGGCGATAGCCGTCGACGGGGAACTCGCCGACGACCAGGGCCGGAAGCTCCTCGGTGACGTAGCTCCACATCCGGTAATTGCTCGACCACGGTGCCTCGGTCGCGTCGACGTAGAAGCCGGCCCCCTTGCCGAAATCATAGCCGTCAGCATCGGGCACATCCTCCCCGCGCGGGCTGGTGTCGGGCGCGACGAAGATCAGGCCGTGCTCGGCACAGGCCGCGCGATATTCGCCTTTCTCCGTCACGTTGGCATGGGTGCAGGTCAGCCCGGACAGGTACCAGACGACCGGGAGGCGGGCGGCGCTCTCGGCCTGCGGCGGCAGGAAGATCGAGAAGGTCATGTCGGTCGCGGTTGCGCGCGATGCATGCTTCACGACCAGCTGCCGTCCGTCGTGCGCCTTGTTCTCGGAAATGATCTCCATGCTCACTCGGGAGGTCGATGCAGCCCGCACAGCTTGTTGCCGTCCGGATCGCGCAAATAGGCGAGGTAGAGCTTACCGAAGCCGCCTTCGCGATAGCCGGGCGGATCTTCGATCGAAGTTCCGCCGGCTTCGACCCCCGCCGTGTGCCAGGCGTCGACTTCCTCGGGCGTGTCGAAGGCGAATCCAATCGTGCCGCCATTGGCGTGGCACGCGGCCTCGCCGTCGATCGGCTTGGAGACCATGAAGATGGAGCCCTTGCGGCCGTAGAGGAGGCGTCCTTTGTCGTCGACCCGCGCCTCCTTGCCGAACAGGGCGTCGTAGAAGCGCCTCGAGCGGTCGTAGTCGTTCGAACCGACCATGACGTGGCTGTACATATTCGCTCTCCTTAAAGCTCGACCGCGTGAGTCGCCGTTTCCGTGTCGCCGGTGTTCGGCGTGTGGTTCGGATCGATCAGCAGCAATTTCACCTCGCCGCGCCGCGCCGCGGGCCGATGCTCGGTGCCGCGCGGGACGATCAGCAATTCGCCCGGCCGGACGGTTACGGTGCGATCGCGGAAATCCATGTCGAACTCGCCCTCGAGGATCAGGAACAGCTCGTCGGTTTCGTCATGCTTGTGCCAGATCCACTCGCCGCTGGTCTTCACGAGCCGTACTTCATTGTCATTGTAGCGGGCGACGATCTTGGGCGCCCAATGCTCGGAAAAAGCGCCAAGCTTTTCAACGAGATTGACGTGAGTGGGCGCGCGGTCTTCGGACATGTCAAGTCTCCTTGTCATCCCCTAACCAGCCTGCCTTCATAACGCCTGCTCAATAAACGACAACCGACCGGATGCTCTCGCCGGCGTGCATCAGGTCGAAGCCCCGGTTGATCTCGTCGAGCGTCAGCGTGTGGGTGATCATCGGGTCGATCGCGATCTTGCCCTCCATGTACCAGTCGACGATCTTCGGCACGTCGGTGCGGCCCTTGGCGCCGCCGAACGCGGTGCCGCGCCAGTTGCGCCCGGTGACCAGCTGGAACGGGCGGGTGGCGATCTCCTTCCCCGCCTCGGCGACGCCGATGATGATGCTGGTGCCCCAGCCGCGGTGGCAGCATTCGAGCGCGGTGCGCATCACCTCGGTGTTGCCAGTCGCGTCGAAGGTGTAATCGGCGCCGCCGTCGGTCAGCGCAAGCACTTCCTCGATGATCGCCGCGCGGTCTTTGTCCTTCGCGTTGATGAAGTCGGTCATGCCGAACTTCTTGCCCCATTCCTCGCGCCCCGGATTGATGTCGACTCCGACGATGCGGTTGGCGCCGACCAGCTTCGCGCCCTGTATGACGTTGAGCCCGATCCCTCCCAAACCGAACACGACAACGTTGGCGCCCGGCTCGACCTTGGCCGTCTTGACCACCGCGCCGACGCCCGTGGTGACCCCGCAGCCGATGTAGCAACTGGTCTTGAACGGCGCGTCATCACGGATCTTGGCGACCGCGATTTCGGGCAGGACGGTGAAGTTCGAGAAGGTCGAGCAGCCCATGTAATGGAAAATGGTCTCGCCCTTGTAGCTGAAGCGGCTGGTGCCGTCGGGCATCAGCCCCTTGCCCTGGGTCGCGCGGTTCTTGGTGCAGAGGTTGGTCTTGCCCGACAGGCACGATTTACACTCGCGGCATTCGGGCGTGTAGAGCGGGATGACGTGGTCGCCGGGCTTGACGCTGGTCACACCCGGCCCGACTTCGCGGACCACGCCCGCGCCCTCATGGCCGAGGATCGAGGGGAAGATGCCTTCGCTGTCGAACCCGTCGAGCGTGTAGGCGTCGGTGTGACAGATGCCGGTCGCCATGATCTCGACCAGCACTTCGCCCGGCTTGGGCCCGTCGAGGTCGACCTCGACGATCTCGAGCGGCTGCTTGGCGGCAAAGGCGACGGCGGCGCGGGTTTTCATGACGGCTCCTCCCGGTTCGGAGGGCCGCTTAGCCCAACAGGAAGCGCCGAATCCACCCGCCGACGCGCGCATTGTCGTTGGGCGCGTCGAGGGAGGCGATGGCGGCGTCCGGGTTCGGCACCCGGTCGTAGCGCTCGGCGATCAGCGCCTTGGCGAAGTCGGGCGTGAATTCCGGATGGAACTGGAATGAGATGGCCGGGCGATCGGTCCACGCCAGTCCCGCGTATGGCGTGAAGCCGGACGCGGCAACGATCTCGGTGTTGGGCGGCTGGACCACGATCTGGTCCTGGTGCGAGGCGGGAATCGCGATGTCCTTGGCTTCGTCCAGCCACGGCTCGGCGTGGACGACCGAATAATGATGCAGTCCCGTCCCCCAGCCCTTGTCCGATTTCACGACCTGACCGCCGAGCGCCTTGGCCATTACCTGATGGCCGAAGCAGACGCCGACCATCCGGCTGGCCTTGGCGGTGCGGATGAACTCCATCAGCGGTCCGATCCACGGCAGAGGCTCATAGACCCCGGCGGGCGAACCGGTGATCAGGATGGCGCAATGCACGCCCGGCTCGGGATATCGTCCGGCCTGAACGTCGAAGCTCTCGACCGCGAAATCGGGCCCGAGCAGCCGTTCGAACATGGTCGGATAATCGCCGAAGCGCTCGGCGAGGTCACCGGGCGGGCGGCCGGTCTCGAGGATGGCAAGCTTCACGGCCTCCGCCTTGCCACCTCATGGCCGTTCGGCCAATGGCAAAGCGAAAGGGGAGCGCCATGGCCGCGAACAACTGGCTCGAGGGCCGCCATGCCTTGATCACCGGCGGCGGGACCGGAATCGGCGCCGCCGCCGCCGCGCACCTTCACGCCGCCGGCGCGAAGATCACCGTCACCGGGCGGCGGCTCGAACCGATTCAGGCGGTCGCCGAACGGGTCGGCGGCAGCGCCGTCCAATGCGATGTCACCGACCGCGCCCGCATCACCGCTGCCTTCGACGAGGCGCGGGCGGCGAACGGGCCGATCGGGCTGCTGATCGTCAATGCCGGAATCGCCGAGAGCGCGCCGTTCCACAAAATGACCCGCGACAGCTGGGACCGGATCATCGCCACCAACCTTACTGCAGCATTCGACTGCGCCCAGTCGGCCCTGCCCGACCTGCTCAAGAACGACAACGGCCGCCTCGTGTTCGTCGCTTCGGTCGCGAGCCTGCGCGGCGTCCCCTACGCGGCGCATTACGCCGCCTCGAAGCACGGCCTGCTCGGCCTCGCCCGCTCGCTCGCGGCCGAATACGCCAAGACCAACCTCACCGTGAACGCGGTCTGCCCCGGCTATGTCGACACGCCGATGACCGACCAGTCGATCGCCCGGGTGTCGGAGATTACGGGGCGCAGCGAGCAGGAGTCGCGCGGCGCGATCACCAACATGAATGCCAGCGGCCGGCTGGTCGATCCGGACGGGATCGCGACCATGATCCTGACCCTGTGCCTGCCGCAGAGCCGCGACATCAACGGCGCCGCGGTCACCATCGACGGGGCGACGAGCGCGTGAGCCTCGACCCGACAACCCTCGAGCCCGAACATTTCCTGTGGGCGTTCGCGGATGGCGTCGCGACGATCACCCTCAACCGGCCCGAACGCAAGAATCCGCTGACTTTCGACAGCTATGCCGAGCTGCGCGACACCTTCCGCGCGCTGGCAACGACGCCCACGGTCAAGGTCGTCGTGATCACCGGCGCGGGCGGCAATTTCTGCTCGGGCGGCGACGTCCACGAGATCATCGGCCCGCTGACGAAGATGGACGAGCAGGGCCTGCTCGACTTCACCAGGATGACCGGCGACCTGGTCCGGGCAATGCGCGCCTGCCCGCAGCCGATCATCGCCGCGGTCGAGGGCGTGTGCGCGGGCGCGGGCGCGATCCTGGCGATGGCCAGCGACCTGCGGCTCGCCGCGCCGACGGCAAAGACCGCCTTCCTGTTCACCCGCGTCGGCCTGTCGGGCGCGGACATGGGGGCGTGCGCGATCCTGCCACGGATCGTCGGCCATGGCCGCGCCGCGGAGCTGCTGTTCACCGGCCGCAACATGAGCGCCGAGGAAGGCGCGACATGGGGCTTCTGGAACCGGCTTAGCACCGACGTGCTGGTCGACGCGCAGGCCCTCGCGCGCGACCTCGCGAGCGGGCCGACGCTGGCCCATTTCATGACCAAGCGCCAGCTCGACGCCGAATGGCACGTCCCGATCGAAACCGCGCTCGACATGGAGGCAGAGGCCCAGGCCGAGTGCATGCAGACCGAGGATTTCCAGCGCGCCTATGAGGCGTTCGCCGCAAAGCGCACGCCGGAGTTCCACGGTGACTGACCTCTCCTGGCCGTTCTTCGAGGAGCGCCATCGCGAGCTGGCGAAGGATCTCGACGCGTGGTGCGCGGCGACGATCCATGATGCCGAGCCGTCGGACCCGGATTACGCTGTCCGGGCGACGGTGGCCGAACTCGGCAAGGCCGGCTTCCTCAAGCTGGCCGTATCGGACGGCAAGGAGCGGCCCGACGTCCGCAGCCTCGCTCTCTGCCGCGAGACCTTCGCCCGGTGGCACGGACTGGTCGATTTCGCCTTCGCCATGCAGGGCCTCGGTTCGGGCGCGATCAGCCTGTTCGGCACGGTCGAGCAGAAACGCGAATGGCTGCCCAAGGTCGCGGCCGGCGAGGCGATCGCCGCCTTTGCCATGACCGAGCCCGAATGCGGCTCGGACGCGGCGAACATGGCGACGTCGGCGATGCGCGACGGCAACGAATGGGTGCTGGTCGGCGAGAAGACGCTGATCTCGAACGGCGGCATCGCCGACTTCTACGTGACCTTCGCCCGCACCGGCGAGGGCGAAGGCGCACGCGGCCTGTCGGCGTTCATCGTGCCCGCCGACGCGGTTGCGGTGGAAGAGCGGATCCACGTCATCGCCCCGCACCCGCTCGGTCGGATCAGATATGACAACGTCCGCATCCCGGCCGATGCGATCGTCGGCGAACCGGGCGAGGGCTTCCGCATCGGCATGGAGACGCTGAACCTGTTCCGCGTGACCGTCGGCGCCGCCGCGGTCGGCTTCGCCCGCCGGGCGCTGCACGAGGCGCTGGGATGGGCGACCAGCCGCCGGCTCGGCAGCGGGATGCTCGCCGACAATGCGGTGACCCAGGCGAAGCTCGCCGACATGGCGCTCGCGGTCGATGCCTCGGCGCTGCTGGTCTACCGCGCCGCCTGGCAGCAGGACGTCGGCGGCACCGATCACCGCCGCGCCGCGGCCATGGCCAAGCTCCACGCGACCGAGGCCGCGCAGGAGGTGATCGACGCGGCGGTGCAGATGCACGGCGGTGCCGGAGTCACACGCGGCGTCAAGGTCGAAGAGCTGTACCGCGATATCCGCGCGCTGCGCATCTACGAAGGCGCGAGCGAGGTGCAGCGGCAGATCATCGCCCGCGACCTGCTCAAGGAGGTCCGCGCATGAAGGTGCTGCAACCGCCCGGGTGGCCGCGGCCCAAGGGCTATTCCAACGGCATGGCAGCACGCGGCCGGGTGATCTTTACCGCCGGCATCGTCGGCTGGGATGAGACCGGCGCCTTCACGTCCGACACCCTGCCCGGCCAGTTCGCGCAGGCGCTCAAGAACATCCTCGCGATCCTCGCCTGCGATGGCGCGGGGCCACCAAATATTGCGCGGCTGACCTGTTACGTCGTTGACATCGACGCCTATCGCGCGAGCCTCAAGGAAATCGGCGAGGCGTGGAAGGCGATCATGGGACGACATTATCCGGCGATGGCGCTGGTCGCGGTCAGCGCCCTGGTCGAGCCCGAGGCACTGGTCGAGATCGAGGCGACGGCGGTGGTGCCGGAATGACAGCTCCTCCCCGGAACGGGGAGGGGGACCATTCGCCGAAGAGCGAATGGTGGAGGGGGCGTGGTGCAGGTCTCGGACCCCCCTCCGTCAGCGCTTCGCGCTGCCACCTCCCCGTCCCGGGGAGGAGGTAGGTGGCGTACGATTCCTTCGTTCGTGACCGATTGCCATCGCCGGAGCTGCTTCCGGAATTCCGCTTCGACCTGCCCCAGCTGCACTATCCCGAACGGCTGAACGCGGCGGCCGAGCTGCTCAAGGGCGGCGCGCCCGACGCGCTGGCCGTCGTCAACGACCACGGCCGCTGGACCTATGCCGCGCTCGACCAATTCTCCGGCCGCATCGCGCGCCTGCTGGTCGAGCAGCATGGCCTGATCCCCGGCAACCGAGTCCTGCTGCGCGGGCCCAATTGCTACACAATGTTCGCCGCCTGGCTCGGCGTGCTCAAGGCCGGCGGCGTGGTGGTCGCGACCATGCCGTTGCTTCGCCCCGGCGAAATCGCGACGGTGATCGAGCGCGCGCAGATCAGCCACGCGCTGGTCGACAGCCGCTACATCGGCGACTTTCGGCAAGCCGTCGACCAGACCCACAGCGTCCGCTCAATCGTCAAATATGACGGCGACTACGGGAAGGGCGAATTGGAGACGCGGACCGCGTCGCTGGAACCGCTGTCGCCGGCCGACACCGGCCGCGACGACCCGGCGCTGGTCGCTTTCACCAGCGGCACCACCGGGGTTCCGAAGGGCTGCGTCCAGTTCCACCGCGACCTGCTCGCGCCGTGCGACACGTTCGCCCGCCGCCTCGTCGGCCCCAAGCCGGGCGACGTTTTCCTGACCAGCGCGCCGATGGCCTTCACCTTCGGCCTCGGCATCACGCCGCTATTCCCGCTGCGCTTCGGCGCGGCGAGCGCCACGCTCGAGCAGGCGAGCCCGCCGGTGCTGCTCGACGCGATCGCCAGGCATGGCGTCACCCACCTCGGCACCGCGCCGACCGCGTACAAGGCGATGCTGTCGCAGCCGTCGCTGGACAAGGCGCTGGAGACCCTGCGCTACTGCATCTCCGCCGGCGAGCATCTTCCCGAGGCGACCTGGCGGGCGTGGCGGGAGCGCACGGGGATCGCGATCACCGACGGCATCGGCTCGACCGAGATGATGCACATCTTCGTCTCGGCCGCGGGCGACGCCATCCGTCCGGGCGCGACCGGCCGGGCGGTGCCCGGCTACACTGCGACCATCCTCGATGCCGACGGCGTGCAGGTGAAGGAGGGCGTCGGCCGCCTCGCGGTCAAGGGCCCGACCGGCTGCCGCTATCTCGATGACCCACGCCAGCGCGACTATGTTGAGGGCGGCTGGAACGTCACGGGCGACACCTACCGCAAGGACGCCGACGGCTATTATTGGTACCTCGCGCGCAGCGACGACATGATCGTCAGCTCGGGCTACAACATCGGCGCTCCGGAAGTGGAGAATGCTTTGCTGTCGCACCCCGCGGTCGCCGAATGCGCCGTGATCGGCGTGCCCTGCCCAGAA
>DASRAY010000068.1:0-4085 GCA_035637935.1 Sphingomicrobium sp. | reverse complement strand
AGATGCAATTTTTTCGTTCGCAAAAATATCGGCGATTTCGCTCCGCCGGAACAGCCCGCGCTGGTTGACCCAGGCGCCGAGGTTGGTCGAGACGGTGACGTCGGGCGAGGTGGTGACGATTCGCTCGGCGAGCTCGCCGCCGGCTTTGGACAGATCGAGCAGGATTCGGCCGAATGCGGCCTGGGTCGATTGCTCGTCGCCGACCGGCGCCGGGATCGGCGGGACGGGGACGCTCCCGAACGCCCGGCCGCGCTTGTCGCGCGCGATCCGGCTGCGTTCGAGCACCGCCTCGACCCCGGGCCGGACATTGTCGCCGACGCTTTCCAGCGGCTCCCATTCGCGGCCCTCGGCGACCGCCATCGCGTCGCGCCAGGCGGCCATCTGGGTCGGGTTCATCAGGCCCGCGTGATTGTCCTTGTGGCCGGCGAAGGGCAGACCGTAACCCTTGATGGTCCAGGCGATGAACAGGGTCGGGACGTCGTCATCGGCGGCGTCGAACGCCTCGACCAGACTGTCAATGCAATGCCCGCCGAGGTCGGTGAACAGCGCGGCCAGCGCTGCATCGTCGTGCTGCTTCAGGAACGTCGCGGCGGGCTTGCCGACGTCCGCTGCGATCCGCGTCCGCCACGCCGCCCCGCCCTGGTAATGGAGCGCCGACAGCTCCGCGTTCGAGAGGCGCTCGAACCACGCCTTGAGCTTCGGGCTCGAATCGAGCGCGGCCTGCAATGTCTTGCCGTAGCGGAGCTCGACCACCCGCCAGCCGCAGCTGCGGAAAATCTCGTCGAACCGCTCGAACATCCGGTCGGCGCTGGTCGCGTCGAGGCTCTGGCGGTTGTAGTCGACGATCCACCACAGGTTGCGCACGTCGTGCTTGGCGCCCTCGATGATCGCTTCGTAGATATTGCCTTCGTCGAGCTCGGCGTCGCCGATCAGCGCGACGAAGCGGCCGCGGTCCGCTTCGTCCATCCGGCCGTGCGCGGTCAGATAGTCCTGCACCAGGCTGGCGAAGAGCGTGATCGCGACTCCGAGGCCGACCGAGCCGGTCGAAAAGTCGACCGGGATCTTGTCCTTGGTCCGGCTCGGGTAGCTCTGCGCGCCGCCCAGCCCGCGAAAGTTCTGCAGTGCCTCGAGCGATTGCGAGCCGAGCAGATAATGGATCGCGTGGAGCACCGGCCCGGCGTGCGGCTTGACTGCGACCCGGTCGTTTTCGCCCAGCGCGTGGAAATAGAGCGCGGCCATGATCGCGGTCATCGAGGCGCAGCTCGCCTGGTGCCCGCCGACCTTCAGCCCGTCGGCGTTCTTGCGGATATGGTTCGCGTGGTGGATGGTCCACGCCGACAGCCAGCGGAGCCGCTCCTCGATGACCCGCAGGGATTCGATGTCGGTGGTCGCCGGCTTCAGCATGACGGTCGCCTAGCAGAGGAGTGGTCCCAAGTGGGAGAGACAATGCGCGCCGCGGTCGTTCACGCCTTCGGCGAGCCGCTGACGATCGATGAATTGCCGGTGCCCGAGCCCGGCCCGGGCGAGATTGTCGTCCGCCTGGCCGCGACCGGCGTGTGCCACACCGACCTCCACGCGGTGCGCGGAGACTGGGCGGCCAAGCCGGCGCTGCCGCTCGTCCCGGGGCACGAGGGCACCGGCCATGTCGCGGCGGTGGGCGAAGGCGTGATTCACCTGCGCGAGGGCGATGCGGTCGGGGTGCCGTGGCTGCACGACGCCTGCGGCCAGTGCGAATATTGCCTGACCGGGTGGGAAACGCTCTGCCCGGCGCAGCACAACACCGGCTACAGCGTCGATGGCACCTACGCCGACTATGTGCGGGCGAAGGCCGACTATGTCGGGCGGCTGCCGGCCGGGGCGGACCTCGAGACGATCGCGCCGATCCTCTGCGCCGGGGTGACGACCTACAAGGGGCTCAAGGAAACCGAGGCCCGGGCCGGCGAGTGGGTCGCGATCTCCGGCATCGGCGGGCTCGGCCATGTCGCCGTCCAATATGCAAAGGCGATGGGCTTCACCGTCGCCGCGCTCGATGTCGATCCGGCGAAGCTCGCGCTCGCGCAAAAGCTCGGCGCGGACCTCGCGGTCGATTGCCGCGACCCCGACGCGGTGAAGGCGCTGGTCAAGCAGACCGGCGGGATGCACGGGGTGCTGGTCACCGCCGTCTCGACCGCCGCCTTCAGTCAGGCGATCGGGATCGTCCGGCGCAAGGGCACGGTCGTGTTCAACGGGCTGCCGCCGGGCGAATTCGCGACTCCGGTGATGCCTGTGGTGCTCAAGCGGATCACGCTGCGCGGGTCGATCGTCGGAACGCGCGAGGACCTCGCCGAAGCGCTCGCCTTCGCTGCGGCCGGCAAGGTCAAGGCCGAAGTGGCGGTCGAGCCGCTCGAGGCGGTCAACGATGTGCTCGGGCGGATGGAGCAAGGCGCGCTCACCGGCCGGATCGTGCTCCGCCTCTGATCAGGCCTCGGCCGGCACTCCGGCGAAGCGGTCGATCGTGTCGAAGATGGCGGAGATGCCGGCCTTCTCGTCGTCACCGAGCTCGGGCCGCCACAGGTCGAACAGCAGCACGATCCGCGTCTCGCCGCTCTCGTTCCTGGCCTCATGCTCGAAGCTGTCGTCGAAGATCAGCAACTTGCCTTCCTCCCAGCGGCGTGTCTCGTTGCCGACGCGCAGCCAGCAGCCGTCGGGGACGATCAACGGCAGGTGCGCGATCAGCCGGCAGTTGAGCATCCCGCGGTGCGGCGGGATGTGCGCGCCCGGGGTGAGC
Source organism: Sphingomicrobium sp. (assembly GCA_035637935.1). Lineage (GTDB taxonomy): Bacteria > Pseudomonadota > Alphaproteobacteria > Sphingomonadales > Sphingomonadaceae > Sphingomicrobium. The sequence goes on along the minus strand of DASRAY010000068.1, from coordinate 1,318 downwards.
TTCGAGAACAGCACCGACGGCGTCTTGGCGCCGATGCGAGTCATCGGCACTTTCTCCAGCGCCGCCATGGTGCGCGGGCAGCGCCGCGCATTCTCCTCGACGACCCGGCCGTCGCGCCACAAATAGAGCGCGGTCCAGCTCGGGTCGCCGTGGAGGCCGTGGAACTCGCGCCGCGGCCGGTCGGGGTCGTCCTCGACGTAGGGCCGGAAGTCGGCGCCCGCCGCGATGATCGCTTCGAGCTCGGCCTGGATCGCCGGCGTCTCCGCCTCGAGCGTGGGCGCCCAGTCGAACTCGTCGCGCTCGAAGAACTGGCGGTTGGCGAGGTAGGGGAAATAGAGGACGCTCGGCCCCTGCAGGAACAGCTCACGCTCGCCGGTCAGGATCTCGACCGCGTGGCGCAGCCGGTCGGTGCGCCCGGGAACGTTCGGCCGGCCGGCGATCACCGACCGCAGCGATTCCTTATAGGCCTCGGCGGTCTGGCGGACGTAGCCGGCCGCGGCGGTCAGCCGCGCGTGCAGGGCGCCATCGATCGCGCCGCCCTGCTGCGCGGCCTTGAGCGCCGCCTGGTAATAGCTCGCCGCGGCGCGGACATCGTCCCTCGCGGCATAGTCGTCGCCCTGCGCGAGGAGGGTCTGGACGTTGGGCTGGACCGGCGCCGTGCTCATGCGGGCGGACGTAATGCAAATAGGCGCTTCGCGCACCCACGAGCGTAGCTGTTTCGAGCGCTTCGCGCACCCACCCCTGGCCCCTCCCTTGCAGGGAGGGGATTATGCGGCCGCGGCCCGGTCGTGCTCGTCGTCGAAGCGCGCCTGCGCCTCGTGGATCGCCGCGACATTGTCCATCGCCCAGTTGGCGAGGCCGCAGATCGGCTTTTCCAGCGACCGGCCGAGCTCGGTCAGCTCATAGTCGACCCGCGGCGGGATGGTCGGGGTCACCGTCCGCTTGACCAGGCCGTCGCGCTCGAGGTTGCGCAGGGTCAGGGTCAGCATGCGCTGCGACACGCTCGGGATCTCGCGGCGGAGCTCGTTGAAGCGCTTCGAGCCGTCGCCGAGCGTCTGGACGACGAGCACCGTCCATTTGTCGCCGATCCGCGACAGCAGCGTGCTGATTGTCCGGCACACCGGGTTGCTGGGGTCTTTCATCGCCTCGGTTCCTTCGCTGTTCCTGTCCCACAAATTTGTTCGTCGACCACAAAAAAGTGCGTTCTTGCGGGTGATTCGCTCCTGGTTATTTAGGGTGCCTCGGTAACAAATCCATACTTAGGAGGCAATAGTGACCATCCTGCATATCGACAGCAGCATCACCGGCGAGGCCAGCG
>DASRAY010000067.1:0-31591 GCA_035637935.1 Sphingomicrobium sp. | reverse complement strand
CTGTACGGCGACGGCGCGATGATCGCCGACACGCGCTCGGGCGCGGGCGGCTCCGGGCCGATCACCTTCTTCGCCGACGTCACGGCCTTCGACCCCTCGCTGGTCGACGGCAACGACACGCTCGAAGGCGGGGCGGGCAACGATACCCTGAACGGCGGCGGCGGGAGCGACGCCGCGAGCTATGAGCATAACGCAGGCCGCGTCGAGGCCTTCCTCGGCAATTCCGGCTTCGGCGGCGCCGACGAATATGCCGCCGACGGCGTGACCCTGCTTAGCAGCGACTTCCTGCAAAGCATCGAGAATCTGACCGGCTCGGCGTTCGACGACATCCTTTCGGGCAACAACGGTGCCAACATCCTCCTCGGGCTTGGCGGCAACGACAACCTCCTCGGCCTTCAGGGGAACGACACCCTCGACGGTGGCGACGGCAACGACACGCTGCGTGGCGACAACGGCCTGGCAGTCGGCGACGACACTTTGCTCGGCGGCAATGGCAACGACTTCCTGAACGGCGGCAACGGCAACGACACCATTGACGGCGGCGCCGGCTACGACCGCGCCACGTTCTTCACCGCAGCGCTGGCCGGAGTGCATGTCGATCTCAACCTGCAGGGCGTAGCGCAGGACACCGGGCAGGGGATGGACACCCTGCTCAACATCGAGAATGTCTCGGGCACTGCCTACGGCGACACGCTGATTGGCGACAATAACAACAACTGGCTGTGGGGTTCGCCCTCGACCGACGGTGTGAACCCGCCGACCGGAACGAACAACGACACGCTCGACGGCGGGGGCGGCAACGACCTGCTGACCGTCGGCACGGGCAACCATTCGCTGACCGGCGGGACCGGCATCGACACGGTCTCGTTCACCGAGAACGGCGGCATCCCCGACCCGAGCGTCACCATTTCGCTCGCGCTCCAGGGCATCGCGCAGGCGACCGGGGCCGGGAGCTGGACGCTCAATGGCATCGAGAACCTGTCGGGCGGGGCCAACAACGACAGCCTTACCGGCGACGGCAACGACAACGTGCTGGCCGGCGACCAGGGCAATGACACGCTGGTCGGCGGCGCCGGCAACGACACGCTCTACGGCGATGGGCGCATCGCGATCGATTATGCCGGCGGGCCGGGCACGTCGGGACCGATCGCGACCTTCGCGGACGGCGCGACCGCCGACCCCGCCTTCGTCGACGGCAACGACACGCTCGAGGGCGGGCTCGGCAACGACACGCTGAACGGCGGCGGCGGCACCGACACGGCGAGCTATGCGCACGCCAGCGGCGACGTCCAGGCGACCATTTCCGCCGGCGGCGGCGGGGGATCATCGGGGGCCGACGGCAACGATTCGTTCGTGTCGATCGAAAACCTCACCGGCGGGGCGTTCAACGACCAGCTGGTCGGCAATGGCGGGGCCAATGTCCTCGACGGCGGCGACGGCCATGACGCTCTTCGCGGCGGCGGCGGCAACGACACGTTGCTCGGGGGGAACGGCGACGACTTCCTCAACGGCAACGTCGGCGACGACACGATCGACGGCGGCGCCGGCTGGGATCGCGCCACCTTCGCGACCGGCGCGGTGGCCGGGGTCACGGTCGACCTCAACCTGCAGGGCGTTGCCCAGAACACCGGCCAGGGGATGGATACGCTGCTCAACATCGAGCACGTCTCCGGCACGAGCTTCAACGACACGCTGACCGGCGACGGCGGCGACAATTGGATCTGGGGCCAGGGCGGCAACGACGTCCTCACCGGCAACGGCGGCAACGACCTGATCCAGTCCGGTGCGGCCGGCAACCTGACCGCTTCGGGCGGCTCGGGCATCGATACCCTGTCGCTCAACGATAATGCCACCAGCCCCGGGCTCACGGTTTCCCTGGCCCTGCAGGGCGGAGCTCAGGCGACCGGCTTCGGCAGCTACACGCTGACCGGGTTCGAGAACCTTTCGGGCTCGAGCGGGAACGACACGCTGACCGGCGATGGCGGGGCGAACGTCCTCCTCGGCGACCAGGGCAGCGACACTCTGGTCGGCGGCGCCGGCAACGACACGCTCTACGGCGACGGCGAGATCGGCATCGACAGCCACGGCACCGGGGGTTCCGGTCCGATCACGACTTACGCCGACGTCGCCGCGCTCGGCGGAGTCGACGGCAACGACACGCTCGAGGGCGGGCTCGGCAACGACACGCTGAACGGCGGCGGCGGATCCGACACCGCGACCTACGCGAACGCCGCGGGCAGCGTCACGGTCAACCTCGGTGCCGGCACGTCGAGCGGCGCCGACGGCAGCGACACGTTGGTCTCGGTCGAGAATGTGATCGGATCGCTGTTTGCCGACACGATCACCGGCGACGCCAATGCCAACACGCTCAACGGCAACGACGGCAACGACACTCTGGATGGCCGCGCCGGCAACGACACGCTGAACGGCGGCAACGGAACCGACACGGCGACCTACGCCAGCGCCAGCGGCTCGGTCACGGTCGACCTCACGGCCGGCACGGCGAGCGGCGCCGACGGCAGCGACACGCTGAGTTCGATCGAGAATGTCACCGGCTCGGCGTTCGCCGACACGATCACCGGCAGCGCTGGTGCCAATGTCCTCAATGGCGGGGACGGCAACGACACGCTCGACGGCCGCGCCGGCAACGACACGCTGAACGGCGGCAACGGCACCGACACGGCGAGCTATGCCAATGCGACCGGCTCGGTCAGCGTCAATCTCGGCACCGGGAGCGCAACCGGCGCCGACGGCAGTGACGCGCTGAGCTCGATCGAGAATGTGACCGGCTCGGGATTCGCCGACACGCTTCGCGGCGACGACAATGCCAATGTGCTGAAGGGCGGCGCTGGAGTCGACGCGATACTCGGCGGCAAGGGCGACGATTCGCTCTACGGCGGAACCGGCAATGACGTGATGACCGGGCAGCAGGGCGCCGACCGCTTCGTGATGGAAGCGAGCAGCGGAAACGACACGGTCACCGACTTTGCCCTGGGCACCGACAAGGTCGCATTCGATCCGTCGAGCGGCGTGACGAGCTTTGCCCAGCTCACCATCACCAAGGTCGGCGGCGATGCGTTGGTCAGTTGGGCGGGCGGTAATTCAGTCCTGCTGCAGGGCATCAAGGCTAGCAACCTGACTGCGTCCGACTTCCAGTTCGGCAGTGCCTCGTTCGCGGCCGCCGCCGCTCCGCTGGTCGCCAAGAGCGCCCCGGCGGAGAGCGCGCTGCACGACCAGGCGCTGGCGCCGGTCGCGCTCAGCACCTTGTCGTCGTCCGATCAGCTGTTCGATGTCGGGCGGATCGCGCCGGCTGCGACGGCGCTGCATGGCCCCGACCAGGTTGCCAGCACGTTCAGCGCCGACTTCGGGGCGATCGCGCAGCCGGCCGAGGTGGCGATGGGCAACTCGCCGGCCATCCACTTCGAGTTCAGCCCGGACCTCGGCATGTCCGGGTCGGACCATGTCCTGGTGCATCACGACGCCGGGGCGACCATCATCTGATCGGCGTTCGGCGAACGACTGTTTGAGAATGAACCGACGCCGGTTGCTAAGCCGGCGTCAGTTCTCACTGCACTTGCGAATTGATTAACCGCCGTTAGTAGCCCCAGACGAGTCTCGGGGGCGCCGCCGAGTCACGCGGCAGTCTTGAATTTCGACTACCCCTGAGCGCGGCAGCCGGCGCATTCGCCGGCCAACAGGGGACATAGCTATGCCAACGATCAACGGGACTCCCGGCGACGACGCGGGCGCTACGGCGCTGGTCGGAACCAACGGCGACGACACCATCAATGGTTTTGCCGGCAACGACGAGCTGTTCGGGCTCGACGGCACCGACACGCTGAACGGCGGCGACGACAACGATACGCTCGACGGTGGGGCAGGCGACGACACGCTGAACGGCGACGCCGGGATTGATACCGCGAGCTTCGCCTCATCGACCGAAGGCGTGTTCGCAGGCCTCGGCAACAGCGGTAATGGCTCCGCCGAGAATGCGTCGGGCACCGAGTTCGACTCCCTCACCAGCATCGAGAATCTGGCCGGCTCGGCGTTCAACGATTCGCTCAACGGCAACGACAGCAATAACGTCCTCACCGGCGGCGATGGTCACGACAATCTGTTCGGTCGCGGCGGCGACGACACGATGATCGGCGGCACCGGCGACGACTTCCTGCGCGGCAGCGCCGGCGCCGATACGCTCGACGGCGGCGACGGCTGGGATCGCGTATCCTCGTTCGTGGTCGCTCCGACCGGCGGCATCAGCTTCAACCTGAACATCCAGGGCGTCGCCCAGGACACCGGGCAGGGCATGGATACGCTGATCGGCATCGAGCATGCCTCGGGAACGGTGCTCAACGACACGCTGATCGGCAACAGCGGCGACAACTGGCTGTGGGACGGCGCCGACGGCGACCCGGCGGTCGCGGCCAGCGGCGACGACACGATCAGCGCCGGCGGCGGCAATGACGTGGTCGAGGTCGGCAACGGCAACGACACGCTCGACGGCGGGACCGGCATCGACACCTGGTCGCTGCTCGGCGGAACGACCGAGATTTCGGCGGCCGGCGTCACGGCCAGCCTAGCGCTCCAGGGCGCGGCCCAGAACACCGAGCAAGGGATGATGACCGCGACCGGGTTCGAGAATCTCTCGGGCTCGATTTACGACGACAGTTTGACTGGCGACGGCAACGACAATGTCATCGCCGGCGATCTCGGAAATGACGTCCTGTCGGGCGGCGGCGGCAACGACACGCTCTACGGCGACGGCCGCATCCAGATCGACTTCCACGGCACCGGCGGGTCGGGCCCGATCACCACGTTCAGCCAGACCGACGACCTGGATCGGGACGGCGACGGCACTCCGGACTTCGTCTCCGGCGACGACACGCTCGACGGCGGCGCCGGCGACGATATCATGAACGGTGGCGCCGGGATCGACACGGCCAGCTTCGCGTCCTGGTCCGAGGGGGTGACCGCCGGATTGGGCCCGACGGGCAACGGCTTCGCCAGCAATGACGCTGGAACCGAGAACGACACGCTGATCAGCATCGAGAACCTCAGCGGCTCGGCGTTCAGCGACAATCTGCTCGGCAACGATTCCGACAACGTCCTGACCGGCGGCGACGGGGGCGATGCCCTGTTCGGCCGCGGCGGCGCCGACACTTTGATCGGGGGCAACGGCAACGACTTCCTGCGCGGGTCGGACGGCGCCGACATCCTCGACGGCGGGGCCGGGTTCGACCGCGTCTCGTCGTTCGTCCCGACCCCGGTGGTGGGGATCCACTTCGACCTCAATATCCAGGGCGTTGCCCAGGACACCGGTCAGGGGATGGATACGCTGATCGGGATCGAGCATGCCTCGGGCACCACGCTCAACGATACGCTGACCGGCAATTCCGGCGACAACTGGCTGTGGGACGGCTCGGACGGCGTCGCCGGGGGCAGCACCGGCGACGACACGATCGTCGGCGGCGGCGGCAACGACCTGATCGAAACCGGCGGCGGCAACGACAACCTGCAAGGGGGCACCGGCACCGACACGCTGTCGTTCCTCGGCGGCCATGTCGAGATATCGTCCGCCGGCGTGACTTACAGCCTCGCGCTGCAGGGCTTCGCCCAGGCGACCGAGCAGGGGTCGATGACCACCACCGGGTTCGAGAATGTCTCGGGCTCGCTGTTCGACGACGTGCTGACCGGCAACAGCGGGGCCAACATGCTGCTCGGCGACCTCGGCAGCGACACGCTGTCGGGCGGCGACGGCAACGACACGCTCTACGGCGACGGCCGGCTGTGGGTCGACATCACCGGCACCGTCGGCGGTTCAGGCCCGATCACTTTGTTCGGCCAGCAGGCCGACGAGCCCGGGATCAACCCCGGCGACCCCGACTTCACCTCGGGCAACGACACGCTGATCGGCGGCAAGGGCAACGACACCCTCTACGGCGGCCGCGGCGACGACGTCCTGACTGGTAACCAGAACGACGATCGGTTCATCATCGAGACGAACAGCGGCGACGACCGTATCACCGACTTCGGCCACACCGACCGGATCGTGTTCTCCGGAGTCGCCGGAGTCGACGATTTCAGCGACCTCACGCTGACCAAGGTCGGGAGCAACACGGTCATCACCTGGGGAACGACGGATTCGCTGACGGTCGAGGGCTACAAGCCCAACCAACTGCACGCGAGCGACTTCGAGTTCACCGCCTCGGCGTCCTCTGTCGCGGCCGCGCAGCTGGTCTCGAAGGAGTCGCTGAATGCCCCGAGCTTCGACCATAATCTGGCGTTCGGCGGCGAGGGGTTCGAGCATGGCGCTGCGCTCTTCGCGCTGCACGACATCATCTAGCTTGAGAATGAACGGACGTCGCTGCTAGCCAGTGGCGTCCGTTTCTTTCTTGGGTGGGGAAAAATGCGTCGGAGCCTGCTTGGTGTTGCCCTTCTTTCGTCGGCCGTTGCGATGATCCCGCTCGATGCGGGCCGCGCGGCCCAGCCGGACGCTTCGGCGCCAACGATCGCTTATCCGCCGACCAAGCGCGTCGACCTCGTCGAGACCGAGTTCGGGACGCCGGTCGCGGATCCCTATCGCTGGCTCGAGAATGACGTGCGCAACGACCCGCAGGTGCGCGCCTGGGTGGATGCCCAGAACGGCGTCACCAACGCCTTTTTGGCCAGGCTTCCCGGCCGCGAAACGCTCGAGAAGCGGATCACCGAGCTCTACGATTACGAGCGGTTCGCCGCGCCCGAGAAGAAGGGCAGGCATTATTTCTACACCCACAATAGCGGGCTGCAGAACCAGGCGGTGCTGTTCGTGCGCGATTCCGTCGACGGCGCGGGACGGGTGCTGATCGATCCCAACCCGTGGTCGAAGGACGGCGCCACCGCGCTCGCCGAATGGGAACCGAACGAGCAGGGGACGAAGCTGCTCTACGCGATCCAGGACGGCGGCACCGACTGGCGCACGCTGAAGGTGCGCAACGTCGCCACCGGCAAGGACCTCGCCGACGAGGTCAAATGGGTGAAATTCTCGAACCTCAGCTGGGCGAAGGACGGCAGCGGCTTTTATTACTCGCGCTTCCCCGCGCCCAAGAGCGATGCCACCTACCAGTCGCTCAACGAGCATCAGAACATCTACTTCCACAAGCTCGGCTCCAGGCAGGCCGCCGACCGGCTGGTCTTTTCGACGCCGAAGCGGCCCGACCTCAACAATGCCGGCCAGGTGAGCGACGACGGACGCTGGCTGATCGTCTACTCGTCGAGCGGCACCGACAGCCGCTACGAGATCAATCTCGTCGACCTCAAGAACCCAAAGGCGAAGCCGCGCGTGCTGATCCCGGGGTTCGACAACAATTGGGGCTATGTCGGCAACCGCGGCTCGACCTTCTATTTCCTCACCGACAAGGGCGCGCCGCGGCAGAAGATCGTCAGCCTCAACGTCGCCGCGGCGAAGCCCGTGCCGCGCACGATCGTCGCCGAGGACGCGGCGACGCTGGACAGCGTCAGCCTGGTCGGCGGCAAGCTGATCGCCAATTACCTTGCCGACGCCAAGACCGAGGTCCGGGTCCACACCCTTGCCGGCACGCTGGTGCGCAAGGTCGAGCTGCCCGGGATCGGCACGGCGGCCGGGTTCAACGGCCGGTTCGAGGATCCCGAGACCTTCTTCGCCTTCACCAGCTTCAACCGCCCGACGACCATCTACCGCTATGACGCAGCGACCGGGCAGGCGACCGTGTGGGCGGCGCCCAGGCTCAAGTTCAATCCCGACGATTATGCTGTTGAGCAGCGCTTCTACGCGTCGAAGGACGGCACCCGGGTGCCGATGTTCGTGGTCCGCAAGAAGACGGTGACCGGTCCCGCCCCGACCCTGCTCTACGGCTACGGCGGGTTCGACATCTCGCTCACCCCCGCATTCTCGGCGACGCGGCTGGCGTGGCTCGAGAAAGGCGGAGTCTATGCCGTCGCCAACCTCCGCGGCGGCGGCGAATATGGCAAGAGCTGGCACGATGCCGGGCGGCTCACGCACAAGCAGAACGTGTTCGACGACTTCATCGCCGCCGGCGAATATCTGAAGGCGCAGGGGATTACGGCGCCGCACGGCCTGGCGATCAACGGCGGCTCGAACGGCGGGCTGCTGATCGGCGCGGTGGTCAACCAGCGCCCGGACCTGTTCGACGCGGCCAGCCCGGCGGTCGGGGTGATGGACATGCTGCGCTTCGACCGTTTCACCGCCGGCCGCTATTGGGTCGACGACTACGGCTATCCCAACAAGGAAGCCGACTTCAAAACGCTGCTGGCCTATTCGCCCTACCACAACCTCAAGCCCGGCGTGCATTATCCGCCGCTGCTGGCGACCACCGCCGATACCGACGACCGCGTCGTCCCGGGCCACAGCTTCAAATATATTTCGGAGCTGCAGGCGGCCGACCCCAACGGTGCCCCGCACCTGATCCGGATCGAGACCCGGGCCGGCCACGGCTCGGGCAAGCCGACCGCCAAGATCATCGAGGAAGCAGCCGACGTCTACGCCTTCCTGGCGCACTTCACCGGGCTGAATTTGGAGAAGTAGGGATCATGAGCCTGCTGCTGGTCGCAGCACTGGCTGCGGCGACGATCGGAATGGAGCCGGCGGCGTCGACGGCACCGGACGCGGCCGAAAAGGAGCCTCCGTTCCGCGCGATCATGCGCGCGGTCTTCGCGAATGATCGGCTGTGGCTGCTGTCGGACGATGGCAAGCTCGTCACGATCGGCGCGACTGACGAACTGCCAACGCAGGTCGACCTGCCGGAACCGGCGAAGGATCTCTGCCTTCGCCAGGGAGCACCGCTGGTGGTCGCGGCGAAACCGAAAGCGGGCGAATGGACGGTCCGTCAATACGACGCCGGAAAATGGAGATGGGTGGCGACCGTCCCGGTCGAGGATGAGGGGTTGGTGGCGCTGAACTGCAGCGGCGATCGCGTGGCGCTCTTGACCAACGACCGGCTGATCGAGCTGCAGGACGGGTCAACTCGCGAAGTGCCATTGTCGCAGAGGCTGTGGCGCGGGCGGGTGACCAGCACCGCCTTCGCGGTCGACGGCAAATTGCTGGTCGGAGTCAATGCCGGGGAATGGGGCGGCGGGCTCAAGCGAATCGACCGCACAAGCGGCAAGGTCGAGACCATCGAGCGCAATTCCACCGGCGGTCTCTGCGACGGTCCGCTCAATACCCAATGCGATCCGGTCCATGCCGTGGCCGTCGAGCCGTGGAAGCCGAACTGCCTCGTCGCGGCCGTCGGGCTGGTTCATTTCATGCCGCACGGCCGCCTCGTCGAGGTCTGCGGCAAGTCGGTCGAGAGACTATATTTCAAACCGTTCGCCGACGGCGAGGGCAGCAACAAGCTGGGACTCGACGGCGAGCCTTATTCGACAGTGGCTTTTTTCGGATTGGCCCGCGGTTCGGACGGCTTGATCGCCGTCGGCATCGACGGCCTGTATCGGCTGCGCGGAACCGGTGAGCCCGAATTCGTCCCGCTGCCCAAATTCCGCAATGTCGGGGATTATTGGGTAAGCTTCGATCTTCCCGATGCTGTCCTCGTCATGACCAACATCAACCAGCGTGCATCGATCAGCGGGGCTGTTCCGATGCTGGTCATGCGGCCTTGATGGCCGGTTGGCGCTCGCCTCTAACCGCCTGAAGCGGCGCGGCTTTCCTTAATCTTTCTGAACGAACGGCGGCGATCCGGTTCAGCCGCCGTGCAGCCCCGTAACGATAGTTGGCGTGCTATAAGACCGCCGTGCGTGTGACGGCGAGTCGCGTATCGAGGAGAGGGGCCATGAGGGCTTTCAAGTTTATGATTGCGGGCGGCGTCGCCGCGGCTGCGCTGATCAGTGCGGCGCCCGCTGCCGCGCAATATTACCCCGGCTACGGCTATCCGGGCTACGGCTACGGTGGCGGCAACGTCATCGGCCAGGTGCTGAGCCAGGTGCTCGGCGGCGGCTATGGCGGCTATGGCGGCTACAACCAGTATGGCTATGGCTACAACCAGCAGGCGGTGGTCAACCAGTGCGCCGCCGCGGTGCAGCAGCGTCTCAGCGGCGGCTATGGCGGTTACGGCGCCTATGGCGCCTATGGCGGCGGCTATGCTCCGTACGGCTACAACAACGGCTATAGCGGCTACGGCAATGCCCGGGTGCTGGGGATCAGCCGGGTCGAGCAGCGCTCGGGCGGCGGACTGACCGTTCGCGGCGTCGCCTCAAGCGGCATGAATGCCGGCTATGGCTACAACGGCCAGGGCCAGGTCGACCTGACCTGGAAGTGCAAGGTCGGCTCGAGCGGTCGCATCAGCGACATCGACATCGACCGCGCCAACCTGACCAACAATTATAACTACGGGTACGGCACCAACGGCTATTCGCCGTACGACTACAGCCAGTACGGCTACCGTCGCTACTAGGTCCTGGTCGCGAGCAGACGAATAGGGAGCGCGGGCGCCTCGGCGTCCGCGCTTTTTTCTACGCCTTGACTCGACTCGGCGTTGGTGACAGATATTTCTGTTATGACAGAAATTAATGACAACCCGCAACCGTTGCCCGCCGCGGTCACGCGGTTCGTGCTGCACTGGGGCGACCTCGGCAGTCAGTGGGGGGTCAACCGTTCGGTCGCGCAGATCCATGCGCTCCTCTATCTGTCGGAGACGCCCCTGACGGCCGAGGCCATCGCCGACCAGCTCGGCCTGGCCCGGTCCAACGTCTCCAACTCGATCAAGGAATTGCTGGGCTGGGGGCTGATCCATCGCGTGCCAGTGCTCGGCGACCGCCGCGACCATTTCGCGGCCGAGACCGACATCTGGGAGATGGTCACCCGGATCGCGCGCGGCCGCAAGGCGCGCGAGGTCGACCCGGCCGAGGCCGCCTTGCGCGCCTGCACCGCGGAGGCCGAGCGCGACCCGGACATTTCGCCGGTCGCTAAGCAGCGGCTGAAGGCCATGCTCGAGTTCGTCATGATCATGTCGCGCTGGCACGACGAAATGCTCCAGGTGCCCAAGTCGACCCTCATGACCCTGATCAAGATGGGCACCAAGGTCACCCGGTTCCTCGGACGGAAGTCCGCCGCCTGAAGATCGAAGAAAGGGGGCGAGTGATGAGCGCAACTCTGCTCCAGCTGCCGCAGCGCGCGGCGCCACCGGACGCGACGCTCCACGACCTGCGCTTTCGGGCGCTGATCGGAAGCGACGCCTGGGACGCGCTTCCGGCCGAGGTGCGGCGCCGCTTCTCGAAACGGCTGAGCGGCGCGCAGGTCGCGCTGTACCGCGGCATGGTGGTCGACATGCGCCGGTCGCGGCTCGGCTGGCTGCTCAGCCATTTGTGCCGGCTGTTCGGGGCGCCGCTGCCGCTCACTGGGGCGGCCGGCGGCGGGGCGCTGGTCAGCGTCAGCGAGGACCGCGCCGGCGGCGGCCAGTGTTGGACCCGGATCTACGCGCGGGCCGATCGCTTTCCGCAGGTCATCCACAGCGCCAAGCGCTTCGCCGGCCCGACCGGCCTCGAGGAATATCTCGGCCGCGGCCTCGGGATGGCGCTCCGGGTCGAGGCGCTCGACGACGGGATCGCCTTCGTCAGCGACCATTATTTTCTCGAGCTCGGCCGCCGGCGGTTGCGGCTGCCGCGCCTGCTCGCCCCGGGCGTCGCCCGGGTCACCCATCGCCAAGTCGCCGGGTCGAGCTTCCTGTTCGGGCTGGAGCTGACTCACCCGCTCGCCGGCACCCTGGTCCATCAGGAGATCCTGTTCGACGATGTCGACTGAGCGCCCCGTCCAGGTCCTGATCGTCGGTGCAAGCGGCGTGTTCGGCTCGCGGCTGGCGCGGCTAGCGGCGCGCGAACGCGGCGTGCAGGTGACGCTCGGCGGACGCCGGCGCGAGCCGCTCGACGCGCTTGCCGCGACGCTCGGCAGGTGCGGCGTGGCGCTGCTCGACCGCGACCATGTGACCGCCGCTGAACTCGGCGACTTCGATCTCGTCATCGACAGTGCCGGTCCGTTCCAGGGCTCGCGCACCAATTTGATCGAGCAATGCATTGCCGCGCGGATCGATTACGCGGACCTCGCCGACGGCCGCGAGTTCGTCGGTTCGATCGGACGCTTCGATGCCGCCGCGAGGCGGGCCGGCATCGCGGTCATGGCCGGTGCCAGCTCGATTCCGGCCTTGTCGCACGCCGTCCTCGACGATCTCACCAAAGGCTGGCGGAGGATCGATTCGATCCGCGTCGGCATCTTCCCCGGCAATCGCGCGCCGCGCGGCCGCTCGGTGGTCGAGGCGATCCTGTCCTATGTCGGCCGGCCGGTCCGGGTTTTCCGGGGCGGCGGCTGGAGTGCGGTCCCCGGCTGGCAGCTTCAGGGCCGCGTCGATTGCGGCTCTGCCGGACAGCACTGGGCGAGCGTGTGCGATACGCTCGAGCAAGATCTGCTGGTCGCTCGCTACCAGCCGACGCGGTCGGCGGAGTTCGTCGCCGGGCTCGAACTGCCGGTCCTGCACCTCGGGTTGTGGCTGCTGTCGTTCGCGGTGCGGTGGGGCTGGATCGGGTCGCTCCGCCCATGGTCCGCGGCCTTGTTGTGGGTCGCGCAACGGCTGCGTCGGTTGGGCAGCGACCGTGGGGCGATGGTCGTCGCGGCCGAAGGGCGGGACGCTCTGGGCGAAGCCGCCGCCGGCAAATGGACGCTCGACGCGACGACCAACCTGGGGCCGCTGGTTCCGGTCATCCCGGCGCTCGCGCTGATCCGGCGCCGGCGCGACGGCTGGACGCCGGAGCCCGGGGCGTACCCCTGCTCCGGCATCCTCACGCTCGGCGAGCTGGAGGACGTGCTCGACGAGCTTGGCATCGCTTATTCGACGGTGCCGGCGCGGCCGACCCTGCGCGCTGCAGCCTAAGCGTTGGCAGCGAGGCCCTGGGCGAATTCCTCGAGCTGGCCGGCGACCGTTCCCCACCCCTCGTTGAAGCCCATCTTCTCATGCTTCTCGCGATCCGCCGCGTTGGCGTGCAGCGCGACGGCCTTGTAGGCGGTCTTGCCGTCGCCGGCGTCGGCGAAGGTCACGACCGCCGTCATCGGAAAGCTCTCGCAGCCTTCGGCGGCCATTTCCGCCGGGCGATAGTTGGGGCCGAGCGCGCTGGTCCACGCCAGCTTTTTGCCCTCGACCACCTCGAGCACGCAGCCGGCGTTGCCGTGGCCGGTGTCGAAGCCGTCGGGACCCTGCATCCGGATACGGAAGATCCCGCCGGGCCGAAGGTCGAGCTCGCATTCGGTGATCTGATAGGGCCGCGGGGCAAACCACTGCTTGAGATGCGCGGGATCGGTGTAGGCTTTCCACACCAGGTCGATCGGCGCGTCGATGGTCCGCTCCAACACCAGGTCAAGCTTATCGGTCATGTCTCATTCTCCTCGTCTTTCAGGTTCATCACATAATCTTCGAACCGGTCGTGGCGGATTTCCCACTCCGAACGGCGGTCGGTCAGCCATTGCTCGGCCGAGGCCAGCACTCCCGGTTGCAGCCGGCAGGTGCGGACGCGGCCCTTCTTCTCGCTCCGGATCAGCCCGCTCGTTTCGAGCGCCTGGAGGTGCTGGAGCACCGCCGGAAGACTCATCGTCAGCGGCCCCGCCAGCTCGCTGACCGTGGCCGGTCCGCGGGCAAGCCGGGCGAGCATCCCGCGCCGCGCCGGGTCCGCGAGGGCCTGGAACGCGCGATCGAGCCGGGACGAATCGTTAAGCACACGCTTAACTATCGAGTCGCGGCTCGGCTGTCAAGACACTTAAGCGAACACTTAACTTTACTCTTGCTCGCGGCCTCCCTATCGGCCCGCCATGACGGTCCAACCCACCGAAACCATCCTCATCATCGACTTCGGCAGCCAGGTCACCCAGCTGATCGCGCGCCGCATCCGCGAGGCCGGAGTCTATTCCGAAATCGTCCCCTTCAACGCCGCCGCCGAGGCGTTCGAGCGGATGCGGCCCAAGGGCGTGATCTTTTCGGGCGGACCGTCCTCGGTGATGTGGGAGAATGCGCCGAGCGCGCCGCAGGTGGTGTTCGACAGCGGGGTACCGCTGCTCGGCATCTGCTACGGCCAGCAGACGCTCCACCAGCAACTGGGCGGCAAGGTCGTCGCGTCCGACCAGAAGGAGTTCGGCCGCGCCTATATCGACATCCTCGCGCCCTCGGCTTTGTTCGACGGCCTGTGGAGCGTCGGCGAGAAGCATCAGGTGTGGATGAGCCACGGCGACCGCGTCGAGACGCTCGCTCCGGGCTTCACGGTGGTCGCGGCGTCGGAAGGGGCGCCGTTCGCGATCGCTACCGACGAAGCGGCCAAGCGCTACAGCGTGATGTTCCATCCCGAGGTCGTGCACACCCCCGACGGCGGCAAGCTGCTCGCCAATTTCGTTCGCCATGTGTGCGGCTGCGCCGGCGACTGGACCATGGCCAGCTTCCGCGAAGCGAAGATCGCCGACATCCGCGAGCAGGTCGGCGACGGGCGGGTGATCTGCGGCCTGTCGGGCGGGGTCGACAGCGCGGTCGCGGCGGTGCTGATCCACGAGGCGATCGGCGAGCAGCTGACCTGCGTGTTCGTCGACCACGGCCTGATGCGCCAGGGCGAGGCCGAACAGGTCGTCGCGCTGTTTCGCAACAGCTACAACATCCCGCTGGTCCACGTCGACGCCGGAGCCGGGTTCCTCGCCGGGCTGGAGGGAGTCACCGACCCCGAAGCCAAGCGCAAGTTCATCGGCGCGGAGTTCATCAGCGTGTTCGAGGCCGAGGCCAAGAAGCTCGGCGGTGCCGACTTTCTCGCCCAGGGCACGCTTTATCCCGACGTGATCGAGAGCGTCAGCTTCACCGGCGGGCCGTCGGTGACGATCAAGAGCCACCACAATGTCGGCGGCCTGCCCGAGCGGATGAACATGCAGCTGGTCGAGCCGCTGCGCGAATTGTTCAAGGACGAGGTGCGCGCGCTCGGGCGCGAGCTCGGCCTTCCGCAAGCGTTCGTTCAGCGGCATCCGTTCCCGGGCCCGGGCCTGGCGATCCGCATTCCCGGCGAGGTCACGCGCGACAAATGCGACATCCTGCGCAAGGCCGACGCCGTCTATCTCGAAGAGATCCGCAACGCCGGCCTGTACGATGCGATCTGGCAGGCGTTCGCGGTGCTGCTGCCGGTACGCACGGTCGGGGTGATGGGCGACTATCGCACGTACGACTATGTCTGCGCGCTGCGCGCGGTGACCAGTGTCGACGGCATGACCGCCGACGCCTTCCATTTCGACGGCGCGTTCTTAAGCCGCGTCGCGACCCGCATCGTCAACGAGGTCCAGGGCATCAACCGCGTGGTCTACGACTATACGTCGAAGCCACCCGGCACGATCGAATGGGAGTGAGGGGCGGCATGGAGCATTTCACCGGTGGTTGCCTGTGCGGCGACGTCCGCATTGCGGCGTTGGGACGTCCCTACCGGGTCGGCCTGTGCCACTGTCTCGACTGCCGCAAGCATCATGGCGCCCTGTTCCACGCTTTCGCCATCTTCGCCGAGGATGCGGTGACGATCGAGGGCGAGACGCGCCACTATGCCGGACGCCATTTCTGCCCGCGCTGCGGCGGGTCGGTCTTCTCCTGCACGAGCGACGAAATCGAGGTGTCGCTGGGCGCCCTGGATGCGCCGGACCAGCTGACGCCGACCTATGAGCTGTGGACGATCCGCCGCGAGTCCTGGCTTCCGCCGTTCCCGCTCAGGCACCGCTATGAGCGCGACCGTGATTCGACGAGCCGTTTTGAGGAGTAAATCGCGTACCGCCCTCGTTTAACCGGTAAGTTCGCGTTTACCGCCACATTGACTCACAGGCCGCAGTTGGGATGTTCAGCAGCGCGAGGCTGATCGGGTTCGGGGATCTTAGAGTGAAATTCATCAGAAATGTCATTGCCGCGGCCTTCGGCGCGGCGCTTCTCGCCGGGTGCGCGACGGCTCCAAAAGTGGTGCACGCGCCGCCGCCGGCTCCGGCGCCGGTCGCGCAGGAGCTGCCCTACCGCTGGAGCCAGGGCAATGCGCCGCAGGCGCACAAGGACGCGGTCGCCCTGTTCGGGCCGCTCTACCTCAAGCCGGGCCAATACCGTTGGGTCGCGGACGTGCCGGCGACCGGCGACACCAAGGTCGTGATCGATACGCTGACCCAGCTGCTCTACGTCTATCGCGACGACCGACTGATCGGCGTCGCCACCATTTCCAGCGGCAAGAAGGGGCGCGAAACCCCGCTTGGCTTCTGGGCGGTCCGGCTGAAGAAGGTGAAGGGTTACAGCCGCAAATATGACAATGCGCCGATGCCCTTCATGCAGATGTACGATCCGATGGGCATTGCCTTCCATGCCGGGCCCAATCCCGGCTATCCGGCGAGCCATGGCTGCGTGCGCCTCCCGCTCAAGTTCGCCGAGCGGCTCTACGGCCTGACCCAGGTCGGGACCAAGGTCATCATCGAGGGCTGAACCGGCGCAGCCGCGCGCCCAGCCGTTGTTCCGGGTGCTGCCGATTGATGGTACCAAGGCGGTGCTCGGTCCCGAACATATTTGGGCGACCGGCGTGAAACCGACCTTCCAGTTCCTCGCAGCGCTCTTCGCGACCGGTCTTGCCACCGCGGCGGAGGCGGCAAAGCCATCCCTCAGCTCCTTCGCGCAAAGCATCCTCGACGTGCACAACCGCGAGCGCGCGCGGCTTGGCTCGCCCGCGCTCCGCTGGGACCCGGGACTCGAGGCCGCGGCCGCAGCCTATGCCCGGCAGCTCGCGAGCGGCGGATCGCTGGCCCACGCCTCGCGCGCCGGCCGCGCCAACCAGCGCGAGAATCTGGCGATGGGCATGCGCGGCTGGACGGCGACCCAGATGATGCAGGACTGGATCGAGGAGAAGCGCAACTTCATCCCCGGCATCTTCCCCGACGTCAGCCGGACCGGGCAATGGAGCGACGTTTCGCATTTTTCGCAGATGATCTGGGCGACGACGACCAGCGTCGGCTGTGGCCAGGCGAGCGGCGCCCAATGGGGCTATCTGGTGTGCCGCTATTCGCCGCCGGGGAACGTCGACGGCAAGCCGGTGCTGCGGCAGCCGTGCGCGCCCCCGCCGGTCCGCACGGCGCTATCCGTCATTCGATCGCCGTGCCAGCCGCATGCTCGAGCGCCTTCACGTGAACGCTCTTGATGTTGGTGAATTCGCGGATCCCGAACTCGGAGCACTCGCGGCCGTAGCCGGAATGCTTGACCCCGCCGAACGGCATGCGCGAGTCCGAGCGGACGTTCTCGTTGACGAAGCTTAGGCCCGCCTCGAGCTCCTCGGCCGCGATCCGGCGGCCGCGGGCGAGGTCGCCGGTCAGCACGCCCGAGCCGAGCCCGAACTCGCTGGCATTGGCGATCCGGATCGCATCCTGCTCGTCCTCTGCGGCGATGATCGCGGCGACCGGGCCGAACACTTCCTCGTCATGCGCCGGCTGTCCGGGCAGCACGTTGGTGAGGACCGTCGCCGGGTACCACGCGCCGGGCCGGTCTGGGACCTTGCCGCCGAGCAGCAGACGCGCGCCCTGGCGCACGCTGTCGCTGACCTGGCGATGGATTTCGTCGCGCGCCTTGACGCTCTGCATCGGACCGAGCCTGGTGCCCTCGCGCCGCGGATCGCCCATTTCATAGGGGCGCATCGCGGCGACCAGCGCGCTCTCGAACTGCTCGAGCACCGGGCGGACGACGATGAAGCGCTTGCCGGCGATGCAGCTCTGGCCGCCATTGACCATGCGTGCCGCCGCGGCGACCTTGCCGGCCGCCTCGATATCCGCGTCTTCGAGCACGACATAAGCATCCGAGCCACCGAGCTCGAGCACGCATTTCTTGAGCACCGACCCGGCCGCAGTCGCGACGCTGCGGCCCGCGGCCACGCTTCCGGTCAGCGTGACCGCAGCGACATTCTCGTCCCGGATCAGGGCTTCGACATCGCTGCTGGGCAACAGCAGCGTGCGGAACAGGTCGCGCGGCACCCCGGCGTCGTGCAGCACCTGCTCGATCGCCAGCGCCGAGCCGGGCACGTTGCTGGCGTGCTTCAACAGCGCACCGTTGCCCGCCATCAGCGCCGGGGCGGCGAAGCGGAAGACCTGCCAGAAGGGGAAGTTCCACGGCATCACGGCGAGGACGACGCCGAGCGGGTTGAAGGTGACGAACGCCTCGGTGCCGCCGATGTCGCGCGGCTCCCTGGCGAGATAGGCCGCGGCGTGATCGGCGAACCAGTCGCAGTTGAACGCGCATTTCTCGATCTCGGCGCGGCCGTCGTCGAGGGTCTTGCCCATCTCGTCGGTCATCAGCCGGGCGAGCTCGTCCTTGCGCTCGCGCAGGATCGCCGCGGCGCGATGGATCACGCCCGACCGCTCGGCGAACGACGTCCGGCGCCAGTCGAGGAATGCCTGCCGGGCGGCGGCGGCGGCGGCGTGCGCCTCGTCGATGCTGTGCTCGTCGTAAGCGCGCCCGGGCGCTTCGGTGGCCGGGTCGATGGTCTGCAGGCGCTGCGACCCGCCGGCTGAGGCTGGTCGTGCTTCCGACGTATCGAGCTGATCGGTCATTGCGTGCTCCTGCCGCCGAATCGCCCCGCGTCCCCATATAGGATGGCGGACGCGCTCTTCTAAGTCGCCGGGCGTTCCGCCCGCAGCGGCAGCCGGAGGACCGCGATCAGCCCCGGGCCATTGTCCTCGAGCATCAGTTCGCCGCCGTGGAGATGAGCGATCGCCCGGGCCAGCGCGAGGCCCAGCCCGGCGCCTTCCTGCGAGCGGCTCGAATCGAGCCGGCCGAAGCGCCGCAAGGCTTCCTCCCGGCGCTCGGCCGGAATGCCCGGACCATGGTCGGCCACGGCGATCGACAGCTGCCGTCCGTCGTCGCCGACAGTGACGTCGATCGCCTCTCCGGCCGCACCGTAGCGGATCGCATTCTCGACCAAATTGCTGACCGCCTGGGCGATCAGCTGGCGGTGACCGAACAGCTCGATCGGATGCTCGGGCCGCCGGAAGCGGAGTGCGGCCCCGGCTTCCTCCGCCACCGGCTCGTACATTTCGCTAAGCTCGGCGCCGAGCGCGCCAACGTCGAACCCGCTGAACTGGCTGCGGCTGGTGAGGGCCTCGGAGCGGCTAATCTCGAGCACCGTGGTGAGGATGCGCATCAGTGAATCCGCCTGGCGGACGACGCTCGCGAGCTGCTGGTCGCGCTCGGCGGGGTCGGCAGTCTCGGCCGCGGAATGCGCTGCCGAGCGCAGGCGGCTGACGGGCGAGCGCAAGTCGTGCGCCAGCGAATCGGTCACCATCCGCAATTCGTCCATCAGCCCGGTGATCCGGTCGAGCATCTCGTTGATCTGCTGGCTCAAGCGATCGAACGGATCGCCGCCGCTCGACAGCGGGATGCGCCGCGTCAGGTCGCGCGCGGAGATGCGCTCGGTGACCGCGACGATCCGCCCGATCCGGCGGCCGACGAACTGGGCGAGGATCACGCCGCACACCAGGCCGAGGGCGATGGCGACGACGAGGGCGATGAGCAGCGAGCGTTCGAGCGTCTCGCGCAGCGCCAGCCCGTAGCCGACGATCCGGCCGCTGATCAGCCACTCGCCGCGCGGCAGGCGGTGGGCGACGATCGCCGCCTCGCGCTGCGCGGTCTGGTGATCGATCCGGATCAGGGCCGTCTGATAGCCTTCGCGAAGGGCCCCCTTGGGCCGCGGCAGTGCGGCGAGATTGCCGACGACCTGGCGTCCGCCGGAGTCGAACAGGCCGGCGGCGGTCTGCTGGTCGCCATAAGTGACGGTGTCCTCGATCCCGTCGGTCAGTGCCTGCATGCCGCCCGTCCGAAAGATATCGGCGAGCACGGTGCCCTGCTCGATCACCTGGCGGCGCTGTTCGGACACCGCTTCGTCGTGGGTCCGCCACTGGATGAAGCCGAGCACGATCAGGTTGGAAACGAGCCCGAGCAGGCCGGCGAGAAGCGCGATCCGTACGGTGGTCGGCAAAGCCCTAGGCGGCCAGCATGTAGCCCGCGCCGCGAACCGTGTGCAGCAGCGGCCGTTCGAAGCCGTCCTCGAGCTTGCGCCGCAGTCGGCTGACGTGGACGTCAATGACGTTGGTGCCGGGGTCGAAATGATAGTCCCACACCTGCTCGAGGAGCATGGTGCGGGTGACGACGCGGCCTTCGTTGCGGGCGAAATATTCGAGCAGCAGATATTCGCGCGGCTTCAATTCGATCTTCCGGCCGCCGCGCCGGACCGTCCGCGACAGCGGGTCGATTTCGAGGTCGCCGACCGCGATGCGATGCTCGGCCGGGTCGACCCGGGCCTCGCGCCGCCGCAGCAGCGCGTTCACCCGCGCCAGCAGCTCGGCGAACGAGAAGGGCTTGACCAGATAATCGTCGGACCCCGATTCGAGGCCTTCGATCCGGTCGCCGACCGAGGCCAGCGCGGACAGGACGAGCACCGGCGTGTCGATTTGCGCGGCGCGCAGCGCCTTCAGCACCGAGATGCCGTCGAGCACCGGCAGCATCCGGTCGAGGATGATGAGGTCGAAGCTGCCGTCGGTGGCGCGGAACAGGCCGTCCTGGCCGTTCGGCGCCTGCTCGACGCTATGGCCCTCCTGCCCCAGGCCTTTCGAAAGATAGGCTGCGGTCTCGGGGTCGTCCTCGACGAGAAGGATCTTGCGGCCCATGGCGTCTCCGGCTGCGGCTCTTACGTCCAAAGTCGAACGTGCATCAATGGCTGGACCGCGCGGTGCGTAGGGGAGGGAGTCGTGGGAACGCCGCACCGCGCGGAAGCCTTTCAATCGTGATCCCTCCCGCGGTCCCGCCCGGCGCGACGGGGGAACGATCGCGCGCCGGGCGGTCTGGGAGAGCTTGGGACTAGCTCGACTTCTTGGTCGTGCTCGGAGCGGCCTTGTTGACCTTGGCGGCGGCCTTGGCCGACTTCTTGGCGGCTTTGGCCTGCGCCTTGGTCGGCTTGGCGTTGGACGTGGTGGTGGTGCTCGCCGACTTGGTGACGGCCATCGCCGGGGCAGCGATGAGGCCGAGGGCGGCGAACGAAGCAATGAGGCGTTTCATGGTTTCGAACTCTCCTTGTTCGCGGGGTTGCGATCCCGCAGGCCTGGCCAACTAGTCGGGCCCGCCTCTCCGCCCGCTTTCGTTAGAATTAAGAGATGTTCATGCGCTGCCCCGCTTTGCGGACGGCCGCCGCACCGCTAGTGCGGAACCCAGGATGATCGCGCAAAAGACCCGCTATGCCCTGCGTTCGCTGCTGTTCCTGGCGGAGGAACAGGGCGGCGCCCCCGTCCAGCTGGCGCGCATCGCGGAAACCCAGCGGGTGCCGCCCAAATATCTCGAGCTGATCATGCTCGACCTGAAAAAGGCCGGGCTGGTCAAAAGCGCCCGCGGCCCGAAGGGCGGCTATCGCCTCGCGCGCGAAGCGGACCAGATTTCGTTCGGCGAGGTCGTGCGGACGATGGAAGGCCCGATCGCGCTCGTGTCGTGCGCGAGCGTCAATTATTACGCGCCGTGCGGCGATTGCCACGACGAGGCGACGTGCGCGATCCGCCGCGCCTTCGCCATCCTGCGCGACCAGAGCACGGCGGTGCTCGATTCGATCTCGCTGGCCGAAGGCGCCGGCTGGGAGCAGCGACTCGGCAACGGCTGAGCGGCGGCGAAGAAGGGATAAGCAGGGCCGAGCGGGGGGCAATCGCTCGGCCCCTAAACCCCAGGCGGGGCTTTTCGATTCGACCTAGCTCTTCGGCTTGTCCTTGGGCTTGGTGGTGGCGCCCGGGGTCGCCTCGGTGGCGCCTTCGGCGGCTGCGCCTTGGGCCGGCCTGGTCTTTTTCACCTTTTTGGTAGGCGTTGCCGGCGCAGTCGCGGCGTCGGTTGAGCTGGCCGAGGGGTCAGCCGGAGTCGCCGGGTCGGCCGGTGTCACCGGTGTCGCGGGTGTCGCGGCGGTGCCGGTGGATGGGTTAGCCGGTGTCGCCGGAGTGGCGGGGGTCGCCGGAGTCGCCGGCTGCTGCTCGGCCAGCGCCGCGGTTCCGATCGCCAGGGCGGTCCCGGCAAGCGACAGGTGCACGATTCTCATGGTCGTTCCTCTCCACTGATCTGGGGAAGCAACGGAAACGTCCGAACTAGCCGCTGGCTCGGTTAATACGCGCCGTTGTCGGCGGGCTGTGGTTGCCACGGGGCTGGTTGCGGCACCGCCGCGAGGCTAAGGGGCGGCGCATGTCGACCTTCACCATCGATACCTCGACCAGCCGGGCGACTCCCTCGCCAGTGCCCGGCAAGCGCATGACCGTGCCGTCGATCCGCGGCCGCAAGGCGCCGGATGCGGACGGCTTCAAGACCGAGCAGCCGGTGGTGATGCTGACCGCCTACACGATGCGCATGGCCCAGCTGCTCGACCCGCACTGCGACATGCTGCTGGTCGGCGACAGCCTCGGCCAGGTCATCTACGGCCTGCCCTCGACCATCCCCGTCACCATGGAGATGATGTGCGCCCACGGCGCGGCCGTGGTGCGCGGCAGCTGGCATGCGCTGGTCGCGGTCGACATGCCGTTCGGCAGCTACGAGGGCTCGCCCGAGAGCGCATTCGCGTCGGCGGCGCGGCTGATGAAGGAGACCGGCTGCGCCGCGGTGAAGCTGGAGGGTGGCGAGGCGATGGCCCCGACCATCGAGTTCCTGACCCACCGCGGGATCCCGGTGATCGGCCATGTCGGCCTGACCCCGCAGGCGGTGAACGTGCTCGGCGGCTACGGCGCGCGCGGCAAGAGCGCCGACGAGGCGCAGAAGATCGTCGCCGACGCCACCGCGGTGGCCGAGGCCGGCGCCTTCTGCATCGTGGTCGAAGGCGTGATGGAGGAGATCGCGACCAGGGTCGCGCGCTCGGTCGCGCCGCCGATCATCGGCATCGGCGCGTCGGCCGAGTGCGACGGCCAGGTGCTGGTCACCGAAGACATGCTCGGCCTGTTCGAGCGCACGCCGCGTTTCGTCAAACGCTACGCCGACCTCGCGGCCGAGATCGGCGAGGCGGCCGCCGCCTACGCCGCCGAGGTCCGCGGGCGCGGCTTCCCCACCGCCGATCAAACCTACCGGCCGAAGTCCTAAACACGCTTTGCGTTTTCGACTGTTGCCGCTAGACGAGCGCCGCCAGCTTCCGTTCATCAAGGGTGGGGAAGGGAGCGACCGGCATGAGGATCCCTTAAGCGAACGGACTGAGGAACGTCTTTGGCGCAACCCCCGGACATTAGCGAAACCTTCGTTCGCGAGGTCGACGAGAACCTCCGCCGCGACGAGCTGCGGGACGTTTCCAAGAAGTATGCCGGCTGGCTGATCGCCGCGGTCGTGCTGTTCCTCGTGGCGAGCGGCGGCTTCCTCTATTGGCAAGATTATCAGAAGAAGCAGTCGGAAAAAGCGGTCGAGCAGCTCGCCCAGATCTACACCGACATCCAGAAGGGCAAGATCGATACGGCGCCGAAGCGGCTCGACGCCCTGACCGACGAGCATGCCAAGGCCGTCCGGGCCTCGGCCGAGTTCGGTCGCGCCGCCGTCGCGATCGCGCAGAACGACACCAAGCTCGCGACCGCCAAATTCCGCGCCCTCGCCGGCGACACCAGCCTGCCCAAGCCGTTTCGCGACCTGGCCCTGATCCGCCAGACCGAGCTCGAGTTCGACAGCCTCAAGCCCGAGGAGGTGATCGCCCGGATGCAGCCGCTAGCCGCCAAGCCCGGCACCCCCTGGTTCGGCAGCGCCGCGGAGCTGACCGGGATGGCGCTGATCAAGCAGGGCCAGACCGCCAGGGCCGGCCAGCTGTTCGCCCAGATCGCCCACGACAAGCAGGCGCCGGATTCGCTTCGCGGCCGCGCCGTGCAGATTGCCAGCACGCTCGGCGTCGACGCCAGCGACGCGCTGCCGCAGCCCGCTCAATAGGATCGACGATGACCAAATCCCTGAGATTCCGAATTGCCTTGCTGATGGCCGCGACGGTCGCGGTCAGCGGCTGCAGCCTGCTCAAGCGCGGCGGCCGGCCCAAGACGCCGGTGATAGGGGAGCGTATCCCGGTCCTCACCAACGAGGGCGACGTGCAGACCGATCCGGCGCTGTCCTCGGTCCCGATGACCCTGCCGGCGGCGGTCGCCAACACCAGCTGGACCCAATCCGGCGGCGCGGCCTCCAAGTCGGTCGGCCACCTCGCCCTCGGCCGGGCGCTGACCCGCGTGTTCACGGTCGCCGCCGGCCGCGGCAGCAGCCTCACCGCCCGCCTCGCCTCGGAGCCGGTGGTGGCCGACGGCCGGGTCTATACGATCGACACGCTCGGCGCCGTCCGGGCGTTCGACGCGCGCACCGGCGCCCGCCTGTGGGAGAGCCAGACTCCGAACGACCGGGGCAATGAGGCGTCGCTCTACGGCGGCGGCATCGCCTACGACAACGGCAGGATCTACGCGACCAACGGGCTCGGCTACGTCGCCGCACTCGACGTCCGCACTGGCGGCATCGTGTGGAAGGTGCGGCCGGGCGGCCCGCTGCGCGGCGCCCCGACCATCGCCAACGGCGCCATCTACGTGATGAGCAACGACAACCAGATCTACTCGCTCAAGGAAACCGACGGCTCGACCAACTGGTCGCAGGCCGCCGCGCTGGAAATCGCCGGGGTGTTCGGGTCGGCCTCGCCGGCCGCCGGGCAGGGCACGGTCGTCGCCGGCTTCTCGTCGGGCGAGCTCAACGCCTATCGCTACGAGAACGGGCGCATGGTGTGGCAGGATGCGTTGCAGCGGACCAGCATCCGCACCAGCGTGTCGTCGCTGTCGGACATCGACGCCGACCCGGTCATCGACAACGGCCAGGTGATCGCGATCGGGCAGGGCGGACGCATGGTCGCGCTCGAGCTGAACTCCGGGCAGCGGCTGTGGGAGCTCAACATCGCCGGGATCTCCACCCCGTGGGTCGCCGGCGACTGGATCTACGTCGTCACCGACGATGCCAAGCTGCTGTGCGTCTATCGCCAGAACGGCCACATCCGCTGGATCAACCAGCTCCCGCAGTTCGAGCATCCCAAGGGCAAGAAGGGCGAGATCGACTATGTCGGGCCGATCCTCGCCGGCGACCGGCTGATCGTCGCCGGTTCGAACGGCACGCTGATCAACATCGATCCCGTGACCGGCTCGTTCCAGAGCCAGACCAGCGCTGGCGCCGGGGTCACCCAGACGCCGATCGTCGCCAATTCGACCCTCTACGTCTACGACGACGCCGGTCGCCTGACGGCGTATCGCTGATCGTCTTTGCGAGCGTAACGAAGCAATCCAGTCGGCGCTTGGATTGCCGCGTCGCCTGCGGCTCCTCGCAATGACAGTTGGCATCGTCTAGTCGGCCACCATGATCCCCACCGTCGCGATCGTCGGCCGGCCCAACGTCGGCAAATCGACGCTGTTCAACCGCCTCGTCGGCAAGCGCCTGGCGCTGGTCGACGACCGGCCGGGCGTGACCCGCGACCGGCGCGAGGGCGAGGCCAGCCTGCTCGGCCTCGACTTCCGGGTGATCGACACCGCGGGGTTCGAGGACGAGGACCCGCAGACGCTGCCGGGACGGATGCGGGCCCAGACCGAGGCCGCGGTCCGCGAGGCTGATGCCGCCCTGTTCCTGGTCGATGCCCGCGACGGCCTGACTCCGCTCGACGAGGAGATCGGGCGCTGGCTGCGGGCCGAAAGCACGCCGGTGATCGTCGTCGCCAACAAGGCGGAAGGCCGCGCCGCCGAAAGCGGGATTTTCGAAGCCTTCCGGCTCGGCCTCGGTGAGCCGGTGGCGCTCAGCGCCGAGCATGGCGAGGGCCTCGCCGACCTGTTCGAAGCGCTCCGCCCGCATGTCGAGCATGAGCATTTCGAAGACGAAGGCGAGGAGGGCGAGCGCCACGAGCCGCTCAAGCTTGCCGTCGTCGGCCGGCCCAATGCCGGCAAGTCGACCCTGGTCAACCGGATGATCGGCGAGGAGCGGATGATCACCGGTCCCGAGGCCGGGATCACCCGCGATTCGATCAGCCTCGACTGGCAATGGGACGGTCGCCCCGTGCGCCTGGTCGACACCGCGGGCCTGCGCAAGCGAGCCAAGGTCGAGGACAAGCTCGAGCGCCTGTCCGCCGCCGACACCAAGCGCGCGATCGATTTTTCGGAGGTGGTCGTGCTGCTGCTCGACGCGACGCGCGGGCTCGAGGCGCAGGACCTGCGCATCGCGGCCCAGGTCATTGAAGAAGGGCGCGGGCTCATCATCGCGGTCAACAAATGGGATGTCGCCGAGAATGCGTCGGCCCTGTTCAACGGGATCAAGGCTGCGCTCGACGAGGGCCTCGCGCAACTGCGCGACGTGCCGCTGCTCACCGTCTCGGCCAGGACCGGCAAGGGCATCGACACGATCCTCAAGGTCGCATTCGAGCTGCGCGAGGCGTGGGGCAGGCGCGTCCCGACCGGCGAGCTCAACCGCTGGTTCGAGGCCGCCATCGAGGCCAACCCGCCGCCCGCGCCCAAGGGCAAGCGGATCAAGCTGCGCTACATCACCCAGGTGAAATCGCGCCCGCCGAGCTTCGTCATCTTCGGCAACCGCACCGACGAGCTGCCCGAAAGCTATCGGCGCTACCTGCTCAATGCGCTGCGCCGCGACCTCAAGCTCGGCGCGGTGCCGCTGCGGCTCGAGCTGCGCGGCCGCGGCAATCCCTTCGACCGGCAAAAGTCTTAAGGCCCGCTAAGCCAAATTTTACCCTTTTCGAGCTAGCACAGGCGCCCGTGGGACCATGCCCGAGGTGATCGGGAGCGAGGGAAGAGCATTGAGCGACGAGAAGCCGGACATCGTCGACTGGGCGCTATTCGAGAAGAATCGCACCGAGCTTGGCCCGGGGTTCATCCGGATCATCAGCTATTTCCGCGAGGATGGCGCCAAATCCCTGGCGCAGATCGAGCAGGCGATGCGCGAGGAGAATGCGACTGCGCTGGTGCTGCCCGCGCACACGATCAAGGGCGAGGCGCGGCAGCTCGGCGCGGAGCCGCTGGCGGTGATCGCCGAACTGATCGAAAAGACCGCGCGCCTGTGCATCGAGACTCACCGTTTCCCCGACGAGCTTGTGCCCGAGGTGGTCCAGCTGCGGAAACTGTTCAGCGAGACCGTCGACCTGTTCGACAAGGCGACCAACCCGCTGCAGACCCGCGGCCAGCCCGGCCCGGCCGGCTTCGGCCGCAAGGTCGGCAACCAGGGGTTCGGGCGGATCTAGGTCTTGATTCCTCCCTGGCCGAAGGCCGGGGAGGGGAACCATCCAACGAAGATTGGATGGTGGAGGGGTAGAAAACGCCTCCGCCATTGACCCCTCCACCATGCTGCGCATGGTTCCCCTCCCCATCGCAGCGCGATGGGGAGGAACTCTGATTAATCCTCCGCCGCCTCGCTCTGCAGCTGGACGTAATTCTGCAGCCCCATCCGCTTGATCATCTCGAACTGGGTCTCGAGCGTGTCGACATGGCGCTCCTCATTTTCGAGGATGTCGGAGAAGAGGTCGCGGCTGACATAATCCTTGACCTTCTCGCAGTGGGCGATCGCGCCCTTGAGCTGTTTCAGCGCTTCCAGCTCCAGCTCCATGTCGCCCTTCAAAATCTCCTCGACATTCTCGCCGATGTGCAGCCGGCCGAGCGCCTGGAAGTTGGGCAGGCCGTCGAGGAACAGGATCCGCTCGGACAGCCGGTCGGCATGCTTCATCTCGTCGATCGATTCGGCCTTCTCGAACTCGGCGAGCTTCTTGACGCCCCAATTGTCGAGCAGCCGGTAATGCAGCCAATATTGGTTGATGGCCGTCAGTTCGTTCTTGAGCGCTTCGTTCAACAGCTCGAGAACCTGGGGATCCCCCTTCATGCCGGCCTCCGTCGCGTCGGGACTTGCGCCTTACTCCCCGCGGGGGCTTGTGGGAAGCGGAAATTTTGGCGGAAAACTGCGGAAAATATGCGAGTGAGAGTCAGTCGCAATCAGGCGACGATGCGCAGGTTCGGGCGCTTGCCCTGTTCCTCGTCGATGATCTCCTGCGCATAATCGAGGCAGCAGCCGCACTGCAGTTCGCAATCGTAGGTCGCATAGGCCGCCTCGGGCGTGCGCGAGCCCTTGCCCGCGGCCTCGCGCACTTCCTTCTCGGTGATGGCATTGCAGACGCAGACGATCATGCCCGCACTATAGCGCTATTGCGACGCGTTCGCAACTAAGCGGTTGCGGTCTCCGCCACGCGGCTGGGCTTGAGCGTTCGCGCGGTGATCAGCGCGAACGGGATTCCGACCAGGACGATGTGCGCGAACAATTGTGTAAAGATCGAGATCGTCTTGGGCGGCAGGGGGGTGCCGAAGCGCAGCGGCACGACGATCCAGTTCATCGCGACGTAGGTGATGAGGCCGTAGACGATGCCCCATTTGATCGGGCTGCCGAGGATATTCGGGTAGCGCCGCGCGGCGACGACGAAGACCGTGGCCATAATGGCCATCAGGGTGAAGTGGACGGCCAGTCCCAGCAGCGCGCCGGCATCGCCCCATTCGCCTGCGCGCGGGAACGGCCCGGAGGCGACTCCGCGCAGCATCTTTGGAATATCCCCCTTCCCGATCGTGACGGTCAGGATCATGGCGAGGAGGATGTCGAGCGCGCCGGACACGGCGGTCGCGAGGACGATCGGTCGAAGCATGGCCGTTTTCTCCCCGGCGCGAGTCAGGCCGGTCCAGCGGGCTGCGGGCGAACGTTGCGATTCTGCCGCCGAACGACCAGTTTCAGGCCCGACCAGGTCGCATCGACCGCACACACCTTCACGTCGACCAGGCCCATCGGCAGGCAGATTTCGCGGATCACGTCCTCGGTAATGTCGGTCGGGACCCGGGAGGATTTCTTGGGCCAGCTCACCCAGATCATCCCCGCCGGTGCGAGCAGCGGCATCAGCTGGTGGAGCTTGGCCTCCAGCTCGCCGCGGCCGGTCACGAAGATATGCGCCGCGTCGATCGGCGCTTGAGGGGCGTCGAGCAGCACGATCGCCGCGCCCTGTTCGTCGAGGCCCGCCTCGATTTCGCCGCTGACGCTGTCGGGCACTCCGTCCCACCACACGCGCATGCCGTGCTTGAGGTTCAGCTTTTGCGCCAGCGGCGTTGCCGAATAGCCCGCGGTCATCGCTCCGCCTCGGTCATCGTGGGCATCCACTCGGGTCGGTCGGTGATCAGCCCGTCCGGGCCGAGATGCAGCATCCGGCCGTGCAGCGCATGCCATTCGGATCGTGTCCTGGGCAGCTTACGCCCGACCAAGACCCACACCTGGGGACCGAGCGCGCGGGTGCGGGCGACCAGCGCCGGGTCGGCCTCGACCCAGTCGGACCACAGCCGGATGATCTGCACTCCCGCCGCTGCGAACGCGGGCGCATCCCCGATCCGCGGCGCGAAGGCGAGGATCGTCGTGTCCGGCAGCGCGGCCCGCGCGCGTACGACCTGGTCGGTGCTGCGCAGGCCGAGGATGACCTTGGCTTCCGCGCGATACCTGCGGATGTTGCGCAGGACCGGATCGATCGGGGTGCCCTGCTTGACGTCGACGAGCAGCCGAACCGGCTTGCCGCGAACCAGCGCGATCACCTCACCGAAGGTCGGCACGCCTTCGCCGTTGCCGACACGGCAGGACCTGACCCATTCGAGCGCGGAGTGATTGACGAACCCCGTGCAATCGGTGGTCCGGTCGAGCGTCTCATCGTGAATGACGACGAGCTGATGGTCCCTGGTATCGCGAACGTCGAGCTCGATCACCGGGACCCCGCGCTCGATCGATTGGCGGAACGCCGCGAGCGTGTTTTCGGGAGCGCCTTCGCTCAGGCCGCGATGGGCGGCGATGATGACCGACCGGGGCGGAGCGGCACTCAACTCCACGGCCAGGCAGGCGAGCCCCGCCACCACCAGCCGCGCCGCCGTCACCCGCCGGCGAGCTCGCCCCGCATCAGCGTCGGGAAGAACCCTTCGTGCGCAGCGCCGAGGTCGGCGAGGGACGCATTGAATCCGGGGCCGCAAACGGCGCTGCCGCCGACCCGGCCAATCGGCGCGGCGAAGATGTTCGCCTCGGTGGCGGCGTCGATAACGCTCTGCGGATCCGTCGTCGTTACCAGAGCACGGCCCTGGTCCTCGCCGAACAGGATCGCGGCCGGGTTGGGAACGTTGGGGAGGGTCAGCTCGGCGCCGATGCCGCCGGCGAGCGCCATCTCGGCGATCGCGACCAGCGCGCCGCCATCGGAGATGTCGTGCGCCGCCGTGACCGCGCCCGCCGCAATGAGCTGGCGCAACAGCTCGCCGAGCCGGCGTTCGACCGCGAGGTCGACGGCCGGCGGACTGCCCTCGCGGCGATTGTGGCAGACGTCGAGCCACAGCGACTGACCGGCATGTCCGGTCGAATGGCCGAGCAAGACGAGCGACTCCCCGTCGGCCTTGAACCGGATCGTCGTCGATTTCTCCCAATCCTCGAGCAAGCCGACGCCGCCGATCGCCGGCGTCGGGAGGACTGCGAGGCTCGAGCCGTCGTCGTTCTTGGTCTCGTTGTAGAGGCTGACGTTGCCGCTCACGACCGGGAAGTCGAGCGCCCGGCAGGCTTCGGCCATGCCTTCGACGCAGCCGACGAACTGGCCCATGATCTCGGGCCGCTGTGGGTTGCCGAAGTTGAGGCAGTTGGTGATCGCCAGCGGCCTCGCGCCGACTGCGCAGAGGTTGCGATAGGCCTCGGCGACGGCCTGCTTCCCGCCCTCGTAAGGGTCGGCATGGCAGTAGCGCGGGGTGCAATCGGTGGTGATCGCCAGGGCCTTCTTCGACCCGTGGACCCGCACCACCGCCGCATCGCCGCCCGGCCGCTGGACGGTGTCGGCGCCAACCGACTGGTCGTACTGCTCCCACACCCAGCGCCGCGACGCGAGGTTGGGCGAGCCCATCAGCTTGAGCAGGTCCGCGGCGATGTCGGTGCTTTCGGGGATGTCGGCCAGCGGCGCGGGCGGCCTGGGGACCGCATAGGGCCGCTCGTACAGCGGCGCTTCGTCCGCAAGCGGGCCGAGCGGAATGTCGCACACCGCGGCGCCGTCGAACTCGAGCACCATGTGGCCGGTGTCGGTCACCTCGCCGATCACCGCGAAATCGAGCTCCCACTTGCGGAAGATGGCCTCGGCCTCGGCCTCGCGGCCGGGCTTCAGCACCATCAGCATCCGTTCCTGGCTTTCGGAGAGCATCATTTCGTAGGGTGTCATGCCGGTTTCGCGGCACGGCACTTTGTTCATGTCGAGCCGGATCCCGGCGCCGCCCTTGGACGCCATCTCGACCGATGAGGAGGTGAGCCCGGCGGCGCCCATGTCCTGGATGGCGACGATCGCATCCGTGGCCATCAGCTCGAGGCAGGCCTCGATGAGGAGCTTCTCGGTGAACGGGTCGCCGACCTGGACGGTCGGGCGCTTCTCCTCGCTGTCCTCGTCGAAGTCGGCGCTGGCCATGGTCGCACCGTGGATCCCGTCGCGCCCGGTCTTGGAGCCGACATAGACGATCGGATTGCCGACGCCGCTCGCGGCCGAATAGAAAATC
>DASRAY010000066.1:0-22979 GCA_035637935.1 Sphingomicrobium sp. | reverse complement strand
TGATCCTCGACGAGATCGGGCGCGGCACCTCGACCTATGACGGGCTCGCAATCGCCTGGGCGGTGGTCGAGGCGATGCACGACCAGGTCCAGTGCCGGACCCTGTTCGCGACCCATTATCACGAGCTGACCCGGCTCGCCGAGCGGCTCGATTCGCTCTCGCTCCATCACGTCCGGGCGCGCGAGTGGAAGGGCGACCTGGTCCTGCTCCACGAGGTCGCCGGCGGCGCCGCCGACCGCAGCTACGGGATCGCGGTCGCCAAGCTCGCCGGACTGCCGCCCGCGGTGGTCGCACGCGCCCGCTCCGTCCTCGCCAAGCTCGAGGCCGGCCGCGACGCGACCGGCGGGATTGCCGCCGGCCTCGACGATCTGCCGCTGTTCGCGAGCGCGGCCGAGCCCGCGCCGGCGCCCGATCCGCTCGCCGCGGCGCTCGATGCGATCGAGCCCGACTCGCTCACCCCGCGCGAGGCGCTCGAAGAGCTCTACCGCCTCAAGCGACTGACGGCCGAGCGCGAGCCATGAACCTGCTCGACGTCGATCACCGGCGATCGATCATCGACCGACGGGGGATCGCCGACCGGATCGCCGGCCTGCGCGGCGGGAAGAAGCTCAATGCGGAAGTCTCGACCATCCTGCGCGAGGCTCTGGCGGCCGGCCGAGCGGAGATTGCGCGGCGGCTGGCCGACGAGCCGGGACGCGGCCGGGCGGCGGCGCAGGCGACCGCTTATCTCCACGACCAGCTCGTCCGGCTGGCGCATGATTTCGTCGTCGCGCGTCTCCTCGATGAACCGCTCGACGATCGGCTGGCGATGGTCGGCCTCGGCGGCACCGGGCGCGGCGAGATGGCGCCGTTCAGCGACCTCGACCTGATGGTCCTGACCGCGAAGGCTCCGACCGCGGCGGCCGAAAGCGCGGCCGAGGCGATCCTCCATCTGCTGTGGGACCTGAAGCTCAAGGTCGGCCATTCGGTCCGCTCGCAAAGCCAGCTGATCGCCCTTGCCCGGAAGGACATGACGGTGCGCACCGCGTTCCTCGAGGGTCGCTGGCTGTGGGGCGACGACCGGCTGTTCGACGAGGCCATGCGCCGCTTCCGCAAGGAGGTGGTCGCGGGCTCCGCGGCGGAGTTCGTCGCGGCCAAGCTCGCCGAGCGCGACCAGCGCCACATCCGCATGGGCGACAGCCGCTACGTGGTCGAGCCCAACGTCAAGGACGGCAAGGGCGGATTGCGCGACCTCCACACGCTCTATTGGATCGGCAAATATGTGCATGGCGTCGAGCGCCCGGCGGACCTGGTCGGGGCCGGGTTGCTGAGCGCCGCGGAATTCCGCCGGTTCGACCGCGCCGAGCGCTTCTTCTGGTCGGTGCGCTGCCACCTGCACCTGCTCGCCGGCCGCGCCGAGGAGCGCCTCAGCTTCGAATATCAGCCGCGCATCGCCGAGCTCATGCACTACGCCGACCGGCCCGGGAAATCCGCGGTCGAGCGCTTCATGCAATTCTACTTCATCAACGCCAAGGCGGTCGGCGATCTCACCGGCCAGTTCCTCGCCCAGCTCGACGAGCAATTGGGCAAGAAGGGCTTCCGCTTCGCCCTGCCGACCATCCGGCGGCGGCCGAAGCGGCTCGGCGGCTTCACGCTCGACCGCGGGCGGATCTCGATCCCCGCCGACGACTTCTTCCGCGCCGACCCCATTCGCTTGCTCGAACTGTTCGCGCTCGCGGCGCGCGAGCAACTCGAAATCCATCCCAATGCGATGCGCGCGGCGACCCGCGATGCCGGGCTGATCGACCGGGCCGTGCGCGACGACGCGCGCGCCAATGCCCTGTTCCTCGAGGTGCTGACCTGCGTCCACCACCCGGAGCTGGTGCTGCGCTGGATGAACGAGGCCGGGGTGTTCGGCCGCTTCGTTCCCGACTTCGGCAGGGTCGTCGCCCAGATGCAGTTCGACATGTACCATCACTACACCGTCGACGAGCATTCGATCCGGGCGATCGGGCTGCTCGCGGCGATCGAGCGCGGCGAGCTCAAGGCCGAGCATCCGCTGTCGTCGGCGATCACCAGGCAGATCGCCTCGCGCCGCTTGCTCTATGTCGCGGTGCTGCTGCACGACATCACGAAGGGCCGCGGCGGCGACCACAGCGTGATCGGCGCCGAGATTGCGCTGAAGCTCGGCCCGCGCTTCGGGCTCGACGCGGCCGAGACCGAGACCGTCTCGTGGCTGGTCCGTCACCATTTGCTGATGTCCTCGACCGCGTTCAAGCGCGACCTCGCGGACCCCAAGACGATCGAGGATTTCGCCCGCCAGGTGCAAAGCCCGGAACGGCTGCGCCTGCTCCTGATCCTGACCGTGGTCGACATTCGGGCGGTCGGGCCCGGCGTGTGGAACGACTGGAAGCGCTCGCTCCTGCGCACCCTGTTCGAGGCGGCCGAGGAACGACTCCGCCTCGGCCACAAGCAGCATGGCCGGACAGCGCTGGTCGTGACCCGGCAGCAGGAGCTCGCCGCCGCGCTCGGCTGGAAGGCGAGCGCGTTCCGCGCCCATGCACGGCGGCTTCCCGACAGCTACTGGCTGGCCGAGCCGCTTGCCTGGCAGGCGGCGAACGCGAAACAGGTCGCGACCGCCGAGGCGCATATCGGCGATGCGCGGCCGAGCGTGGTCGCGGAGGACGATCGCGACAGCGGCGCGACCCGGATCAGCGTCTTCACCCCCGATTGTGAGGGGCTGTTCTACCGGATCTGCGCCGGGCTCGCGGCCGCCGGCGCGAACATCATCGACGCGCGCATCCACACCACCCGCGACGGCATGGCGCTCGACAATCTGCTGGTGCTCGACGCGCGCGGCCGGCCCTATTCCGACGCCCGGCTGCGCAACCGCCTGGTCCGCTCGGTTGAGACGGCCTTGACCGCGCAGGAGCCGCCGCCGCTCCCCGCTCCCGAGCGCGGCTCGCCGCGCAATGTCGCGTTTCGGGTGGCGCCGTCGATCGCGGTCGCGGATCGCGCGTCCAACCGCACCACGGTGGTCGAGGTCAATGCGCTCGACCGGCCGGCGCTGCTCGCGGCGCTGGCGGCGGCGATCCACGGCCTCGGCCACCAGATCCACTCGGCCCACATCGCGACCTACGGCGAGCGGGCGGTCGACGTCTTCTATTTGACCCGGGCCGACGGCCGTAAGCTCGACGGTCCGGACGTCGACCGGCTGCGCGCCGAGCTGCTCCACGCCGCCAGCGGCGCCCACGCGCTGGCCGCCTAGCCCCCGATAAGAAGAGCCCCGCCGAAGCGGGGCTCTGAACTCTCTAGTTGCCGCGTTCCGGCGCCGGGGGCGGCGGCGGAGGCGGCGGCGGCGGCGCCGGGCAGGCGTCGGTCGCCAGGATCACCGAACCGTCGGGGCAGGTCTGGGTGGCGGGAGCCGCAGGCGGCGGGGGCGGCGGCGCGGGCGGTGCCACATAGGCCGGCGCTGCGGGCGGTGCCGACCACTTGCCGCGCAGGGTCACGCCGAACGTGCGCGGCTCGCCAAGGAAGGCGCCGTACAGCTGGGTCGAGCGATTGTAGAAGCCGGCGGCGGCTCCGCGTTCGACGCCGCGCGTCGTGCCGCTGCCCTGCACCGGAGCATCGAACGCCACCTGCAGATAATGCTCGTTGAGCAGGTTCTGGCCCCAGAACTCCACTGCCCAGAGATCGTTGGGCCCGTGAACGCCGATTCGGCCGTTGAACACCGAATAGCCCTTTTGGGTCTTCTCGATGTCGAGGTCCGAGCCGGTGTTGTACCTGCTCATCAAGCGCCCATCGAGATAGAACAAGGCGCGCATTCCGCCGCCGCCGATCGGCGGGGTCCAGGCGATCGACGCAGTCCCGGTCCATTCGGCTGAATTGGAGATTCGCCGGCCCGGCAGCTGGAACAAGGCGTTGGTCAGCGCCCGTCCGTTGGCTCCGACGAGATTGTGGCGATATTTGGTGTTCGCCATCACCACGCCGGCGTTGACCTGCACGTCGGGCAGCGGCCGGGTGAAGGCCTCGAGCTCGAAGCCGTAGCTCTTGACGCCGGCGCGGGTCTTACCGGTGCACGCCCCGGTCAGCGCGCTATTATCCTCGTCCGCTCCACCCAGATCGTCGCTGCAGCTGTTGACGTTTTCGACGACGAAGTTGAGCCCGTTGAAGGTGTTCAGCTGGAAGTTCTTGAACCGCTGGTGGAACAAAGCGAGATTGATGTCGAACCACTGGCCATTGTACTTCGCGCCGACTTCGAACGCGTCATTGGTCTCCGGCTTGAACTGCAGATCGGCGCCTGACGCGACGATTCCCTGACACCCGGTCTGCGCCGCGCTGACGCAAACGGCGCCGCTTCCCGACAATGGCGGGTTGCTGAGGACGGTCGTTCCCGGTGTCGGCGGGACCGTCGTCGGGATCGCCTGGGCGCGCCACAGGGCGGAGCGATCGAGGTTGAACCCGCCGGCCTTGTAGCCACGAGCGTAGCTCGCATAGGTGAGCAGCCGATCGGTCGGCTTGTAGCTAAGCACGACCGTGCCCGACAGCTTCGACTCGGTCCGGTGGTCGTCGAGGCTCAGCGCTCCGCCCGGAACCGACGGAATCACGCACGGAAGCTGCTGCAAGCCACCGCCCGAAAGCAGGGTGCAAATGGTGTTGTTGTCAGCGAGGTCCACGTTCAGCTTCTTGCGCTCGTGCGTGTAGCGCGCACCGACCGTCAGCTTGAGGCCATCGGTGATCGTGAAGATATTGTGCGTGAACAGCGCCCAATTGTCGCTGGTCTGGCGGTAGCTGTCGTCGAGTGCGGCACCGTTCAGGGTCAGCGCTGTCGGGCTGGTCAGGTTCGCGAAGCCGCTGTTGCCGAACGGCGCGACGCTGAAGTTGGCCGATACGCCCGGACCGCCCGTATTGTTGAGCCGGGCAAAGGCCGACAGCACGGTGATCTGGCTGGCGAGGTTGGCAGCAGTCGTGAACTGGCTGGCGGCAACCGCGGCATTGTACTGCGCAACGAGCGCCGCCCGCGTTCCAGTCGCGACTGCCGTGTTGAAGCAGGTGGCCGAAACGCCCGGAGCGATGATCGTCGGCACGCTCGCCGCGAAGTTCGCCGCGACGAGGCAGTTGCCGTAGCGTGCGTAATCCGCGCCGTACGCGAGATTGTCGTCGAGCCGCAGCTTCTCGTTCGCGTAATAACCGCCGACCAGCCAGTCGAGCCGATCGCCGAACGCAGTGCCCTGGAGCCGCAGTTCCTGGGTCAGGGTCTTGAAGCGGTTGAACGCGCTGCCGTCGTCGTCGCGGTAGAGGATGTCGAGGTTGTTGAAGTCGGCGTCCTGGCCGCGAACATATTTGTTGTAGCGCCAGGCGGTGATCGAGGTCAGCTCGGCGCCGCCGAAATCGTAAACGGCTTCAGCCGAAATTCCGCCGTCCTTGACGTCGCTGCGATAGCTGCGGCCGGCAGTAATCGAGACGTGGCGGTGGAACGGGTCGTCGTTGATGATCCCGCCGAGCGCGCGCTCGATCCCGGCGATGGTCGACGGCTGCTGGGTCGTCGACCCGCCGCCGAGCGCGGCGACATCGAAGGCCGGCAAATAGGGCGCGGCGCAGCATTCCTCGTCACGCTTCGAGAAGTCGCCGATGACCCGGACCGACAGATCGTCGTTCGGCTGGAACAGCAACTGCCCGCGCAGCATCCAGCGATGGCGGTCGTTGACCCGGCGGCCCGAAATGTCGTCCTTCAAGAAGCCGTCGCGCTTCAGGAACACGCCGTCGAGGCGGGCGGCCACGGTATCCGTCATCGGGCCGGTCAGGCTGAGCTCCGCGCGGCGCAGATCGTAGTTGCCGACGTCGATCTGGCCCGCGACCTCGGTCCGGAAGCGCGGCTTGGCGGTAATGATCGAGATCAGGCCGGCCGAGGTGTTACGGCCGAACAGGGTGCCTTGCGGTCCGCGCAGCACCTCGATCCGGTCGAGTGCGCCGAGTTCGGTCAGCGCGACGCCGGCGCGCGAGCGATAGACTCCGTCTACGAACACGCCGACCGAGCTTTCGAGGCCCGGGTTGTCGCCGACCGTGCCGATGCCGCGGATGCGGGCGACGCCCGCGCCGGCTTCCGACGAGGTCGAGGAGACGAGCAGCGACGGCGCCACCTGGTTGAGTTGGCGGATGTCGCTGGCGCCGGTGTTCTCGAGCTGCTGGGCGGTGACCGCGCTGACCGCCATCGGCACGTCGGAGAGGGCCTGGTTGCGGCGAGTCGCGGTGATCACGATGTCGCCGGTGTTGGTCGGCTGCGTCTCGGTCGCCTGGTCCTGGACCGCCGCGCCTTCGGTCGCCCCCGGGGTCGGCTGGGCCGAACTCTTGTCGGTGTCCGTGGTGGATTGCGATGTGCTCTGGCCGATGGCCGGCGATGCAAATGTGACGAACGCTGCCGACAGCAGCCACACCGACTTGCGCATGTCTCTCTCCCCTGTTGGAGCAAGCTCCAGCGAGGGAGGCTAATGCCGTTCGCTCGACAAGGAAAGCGGCCGCGACGCAAACGCCGCCGCGATGCAGCATAATTGCAACAGTGTAAGTAGGCCTGCCCCCGCGCCTAGGCGTAGCTTTCGAGATAGCCGCAGCGCCGGCAGCGGTAGGTGGTGACGTCGAGCTGGTCCTTCCCGGCGAGCTTCAGGCCGGTCCAGATGCTCTTCTGCGGCTCACCTTCGACCCACTTCGGCACGGCCTTGGTGCCGTAGCCGACGTCGATCATGTAGCCGGCCTCCATGCCGCCGCCGCAGCGCGGGCAATCGAGGGATCGGCTGGCCATCGCCTACTTCGGCGCCAGCACCATCAGCATCTGGCGGCCCTCCATGCGCGGATGGGCCTCGATCTTGGCCAGCTCGGCGGTCTGCTCCTGGACCCGGCGGAGCACCGCCATGCCGAGCTCGCCGTGGGCCATCTCGCGGCCGCGGAAGCGCATCGTGACCTTCACCTTGTCCCCCTCCTCGAGGAACTCAAACACCTTCTTCATCTTGGTGTCATAGTCATGGTCGTCGATGTTCGGACGCATCTTGATCTCCTTGATCTCCTGCGTCTTCTGCTTCTTGCGCTGCTCCGCCGCCTTCTTCTGGGCCTCGTATTTGTAGCGGCCGATATCGAGGAACTTGGCGACCGGCGGGTCCGCGTTGGGCGAGATCTCGACCAGGTCGAGGCCGACTTCCTGCGCCTGCTCGAAGGCTTCACGGGTATACATCACGCCCAGATTTTCGCCGTTTTCATCGATGACGCGGACCTTCTGCGCCTGGATGAACTCGTTGTAGCGGGGGCCGGACATCGGCTGCGGCGGCGCCATTCCTCGGCGCGGATAGGGCGGTGGTATAGCCAAGTCTCCAATAAGGTTGATCGAACGGAAGGCGAGTTAGGCGCTTGAGGCCCGATTGAAAAGGTTCGCGTCCCCAAGGCGAGTCATTTTTGCCGCAGCATGTGGCCGAGTCGCGTCAGCGCAAATCGGGCGGGACCGCTTCGGCCGAGATCATCGCCACCGCCTGATCGAGGGTCAGCATCTGCTGATGCTCGTCGCTGCCGAGCCGGCGTAGCGCGACCGTGCCGTCCTCGGCCTCGCGCTTGCCGACGACCAGCAGCAGCGGGACCTTGGCGAGGCTGTGCTCGCGCACCTTGTAGTTGATCTTCTCGTTGCGCAGGTCGGTCTCGACTCGGATTCCGGCGGCAGCCAGCCGCTCGGCGACCGTCCGCGCATAATCGTCGGCATCGGACACGATCGTCGTGACCACGGCCTGGACCGGCGCCAGCCACAGCGGGAACTTGCCCGCATAATGCTCGATGAGGATGCCGATGAACCGTTCGTACGAGCCGAAGATCGCGCGGTGGAACATGATCGGGAGATGCTTCTGTCCGTCCTCGCCGATGTAATTTGCATCGAGCCGGCCGGGCAGCACCCGGTCCGATTGCAAGGTCCCGACCTGCCACGTCCGCCCGATCGCGTCCTTGAGGTGCCATTCGAGCTTGGGCGCGTAGAAGGCGCCCTCGCCCGGCAATTCCTCCCAGCCGAACTCATCCGTCGCCATGCCCGCCGCGATCACCGCCTGGCGCAGCTCTTCCTCGGCCTTGTCCCAATCCTCTTCGCTGCCGAAGCGGTTGTCGGGCCGCAGCGCGAGCTTGATCTCATAGTTGAAATCGAAATCCCGGTAGACCCGGTCGGCGAGCTCGCAGAACGCCCGCGCCTCGTCGACGATCTGGTCCTCGCGGCAGAAGATATGGGCATCGTCCTGGGTGAACTGCCGCACCCGCATCAGGCCGTGGAGCGCGCCGTGCGGCTCGTTGCGGTGGCAGCTGCCGTTCTCGTAGAAGCGGACCGGCAGGTCGCGATAGCTGGTGATGCCCTGCTTGAAGACGAGGATGTGGCCGGGGCAGTTCATCGGCTTCAGCGCCATCAGCTCGGCTTCGCCGGTCAGGATCGGCGCATCGTCCTCGGTGCTCGGGATCTCGTCCGGGACGACGAACATGTTCTCGCGATATTTGCCCCAGTGGCCGCTCTTCTCCCACTGCTTGGCGTCCATCAGCTGCGGAGTCTTGATCTCGCGGTAGCCTGCAGCGTCGATCCGCCGCCGCATATAGGCCTCGAGCGCGCGGTAGATGGT
The DNA here is from genome assembly GCA_035637935.1 of Sphingomicrobium sp. Lineage (GTDB taxonomy): Bacteria > Pseudomonadota > Alphaproteobacteria > Sphingomonadales > Sphingomonadaceae > Sphingomicrobium. The sequence continues at coordinate 14,373 of DASRAY010000066.1, read as the reverse complement.
GAACCCGTTGGGGTGCCAGAAGACGCTGCCGTGGGCCTCCGCCTGGAGGTGGAACAGGTCCATCTCCTGGCCGATCTTGCGATGGTCGCGCTTGGCCGCTTCCTCGAGGCGGACGAGGTAGGCGTCGAGCTGCTTCCTGTTGAGCCAGGCGGTGCCGTAGATCCGCGACAGCATCGGGTTCTTGGGGTCCCCGCGCCAGTAAGCGCCGGACACCCGGGTCAGCTTGAACGCGCTCGGGTCGAGCTTGCCGGTCGAGGCGAGGTGCGGCCCGCGGCACAGGTCGATCCACGCGCCCTCGCCCTGACCGGTCCGGTACATGCTGATCGTCTCGCCCTCGGGCAGCTCCATCACCCACTCGGCCTTGAACGCCTCGCCCGACTTGCTGAAGAAGTCGCGCACCTCGTCCCGGCTCCACACCTCGCGGACCAGCGGCTTGTCGGCGGCGATGATGCGCCGCATCTCCGCCTCGATCGCCGGCAGTTCCTCCTCGGTGAAGGGGCCGTGCGCCGCGGTCGGGGCGAAATCGTAGTAGAAGCCGTCGTCGGTCGCCGGCCCAAAGGTGATCTGCGTCCCGGGGAACAGATTCTGGACGGCCTCGGCGAGGATGTGCGCGAAATCGTGGCGGACCAGCTCGAGCGCATCCTTCTCGTCGCGGGCGGTGATCAGCGCGAGCGTCGCGTCGCCCTCGAACGGGCGGCCGATGTCGCGAACCTCGCCGTCCACCTTGGCCGCCAGCGCGGCCTTGGCCAGGCCCGGCCCGATCGCCGCGGCGACGTCGGCCGGGGTCGAGCCCTCGGGCATATCCTTCACCGAGCCGTCGGGAAGCGCGATCTTGAACATTCTGGTCATTGCCGTCGGGCATGTAGCGATGCCCGCGCAGCGCCTCAACCGCGGTCCGGCGCCGGCGGATCGACAAGTCAGCGAGCGCCGTGAGGAAGGCGTGTAAAGCTATCTTGACATCCAAGTGAATAACACGTAAAGCGTCCTTGACATGATGAAAAGGACGCTTGTCATGGTTTCTCGAACTCCGGCGTGGAAACGCTACAACTGGCGCGTTATCTGGCTCAGCCTGGCCTACGCGGTGTTTCTGATCGTCGCGGTCTACGGCTTCAAGCATCAGCTCGTGACCGGACCGGCAGCCTATGTCGTCGCTATCCTGCCGGCGCTCCCGATCGTCGGCATTTTCGGCGCGATTGGACGCTATCTGGTTGAAGAGCAGGATGAATATGTCCGGATGCTGATGGTCCGCCAGACGCTGTGGGCGAGCGGCTTCACGCTCAGCCTGGCGACGGTCTGGGGCTTCCTCGACAATTTCAAGCTGGTCGGTCACATCGACGGCTATTGGATCGTGGTGGTCTGGTATTTCGGCCTTGCCATCGGCGGGCTCGCCAATCGGTTCAGCCTCGGCGAAAGCGGCTGCTGATGGACAACCGCCTCCGCATCCTGCGGGCCGAGCGCGGCTGGAGCCAGCAGGATCTCGCCGAGCGGCTCGACGTGTCGCGCCAGAGCGTCAATGCGATCGAGACCGGCAAATACGACCCGTCGCTGCCGCTCGCCTTCCGCATCGCCGAGCTGTTCGACCAGGCGATCGAAGAGATCTTCGTCTCGCCGTCGCGCCACAGCTCGAAGGCGATCTGACCTAGGCCGCGGCTCCCGCCAACGCCTCGTCGATGATCGCTTCGGCCCGGACGAACGCCCGGGTGTCGACGATCACGCCCGACGCAGCGGCATTCTCCCGCACCTGCTCGGGCCGCGACGCGCCGATGATCGCCGAGGCGACATTGGGCTCGCGCAGCACCCAGGCCAGCGCGAATTGCGGCAGGGTCAGCCCGGCGTCCTCGGCGATCGGCTTGAGCCGCTGGACCGCGCGCAGCACGTCGGGGTGCATCAGCCGGTCCATCCAGCCGCCCATCTTGTCGCTCGCCGCGCGCGAGTCCGCGGGCGGCGGCCGGTCCGGATCATATTTGCCGCTAAGCACGCCCTGGCCGAGCGGCGACCAGACGATCTGCGAGATGCCGTTGGCGGCGCACAATGGAATCACCTCGTCTTCGGGTTCGCGCCACAGCAGCGAATATTGCGGCTGGCTGGAGACGAACTTCGTTACCCCGGTCATGTCCAGCGCGGCCTGGATGCGCTCGGCCGGCCATTCCGAAAAACCGATGTAGCGCGCCTTGCCGCTCTCGACCGCGCGGGTCAGCGCCGCCATCGTCTCCTCGAGCGGTGTGTCCCAGTCGTAACGGTGGCACTGGTAGAGGTCGACATAGTCGGTCCGCAGGCGCTGCAGCGACGCGTCGAGCTGCTTCTCGATCTGCTCGGCCGACAGTCCGCGGTCCGTGTCGCTCATCGGGAAATAGACCTTGGTCGCGAGCACATAGCTGTCGCGCGCCCGCCCCCGCAGCGCGTCGCCGAGGAAGCTCTCGGCGGCCCCGCGGCCGTACACGTTGGCGGTGTCGATGAAGTTGATTCCCTGCGCGAACGCCTCCTCCAGGCAGGCGCGCGCCTTGTCCGCCTCGACTCCCACCCCGTAGGTCAGCCACGATCCCAGGGAGATTTCGGAGACCTCGAGGGCGCTGTCGCCGAGCTTGCGGTATTTCATTGGCACCTCCGCTAGAGGGTTCGACTCATGAGCCAGCCCGAAGTTGCTTACATCGAAGTCGCCGGCCGTTCGATCGCCTATCGGCTGCGCCGGGGCAAAGGGCCGACGATCGTCTTCCTGCCCGGCTATGCGTCGGACATGGAGGGCACCAAGGCCCTGGCGCTCGACGCCTTTGCCGGGGAGCGCGGCCAGGCGCTGCTCCGCCTGGACTATTCAGGCACCGGTTCGAGCCCCGGCGCCTTCGCGGACGGGACGCTCGAACTGTGGTTCGAAGAGGTCCTCGCGGCAGTGGACGAGCTCACCGACGGGCCGCTGGCCCTCGTCGGCTCGTCGATGGGCGGGTGGATCGCGCTCCACCTCGCGGTCGCTCGCCCGGATCGCGTTCGGGCCATCGTCGGAATCGCCGCCGCCCCGGACTTCACCGACTGGGGCTTCCGCGATGAGCTGAAAGCCCGGCTCCGTGCCGGTGAAACGCTGCGCGGCCACGGCGACTATGGCGAGCGAGTCACCACCGCGGGTTTCTGGTCGTCGGGCCAGCGCATGCGGCTGCTCGAAGAGGAGATCGCGGTCGATTGCCCGGTGCGGCTGATCCACGGCGAGGCCGATCCCGACGTTCCGCTCGACGTCGCATTCCGCACCCTGCGGGCGCTGCGTTCAGCCGATGTCCAGCTTGCGATCCTCAAAGGCGGGGGCCACCGGCTGTCGGAGCCGCATGAGATCGAGGCGATCCTGCGCACCGTCGCCGGCCTGCTGGAGCCTGACGCTTGATCCACCTGCTGATTTCCGCCGCCGTCGCGGTCGCCGCCCCTGCCGCCCCGGCCTGTCCCGAGGTCGTCACGCCCGACGCGCTCGTCTGCCGCGCGCTCGAGGCGCAAAAGGCCGGCGACGCGCAGTCGGCCGCGCAAGCGTTCGAGGAAGCGGCCAAGGCGTCGCCGGACAAGGATCCGAAGACCGCGCGCCTTTACGCCGCAGCAGGCAATTTGTGGATCGAGGCCAAGCAGCCGGGCAGGGCGGCCTTCGCGCTCGATCGCGCGCTGGCCCTTCCCGGGCTCGAGGCCGAGCAGCACGGCGAGGCCCTGCTCGACCGCGCCCGCGCCGCCGAAGCCCAGAATGACCTCAAGACCGCGCGCGCCAAGCTCAACGAAGCCGCCGCCAGCATCACCGCCGACCCGTTCTACTGGTATTTCTCGGCCGCGCTCGCGATCCGCGAGCAGGACAAGGCGACCGCCCAGGCGGCGATCGGCAAGGCCCTGACCCTGGCTCCGTCCGACCCAACGATCCTGTTCGAAGCCGGACACGTCGCCTTTTTCGCCGGCGACGAGGACAAGGCGCGCAGCTACTGGATGCGGGCCGCCGGCAACGATCCCGGCGGCCCGGTGGGCAAGGCAGCTGCGAAGGCCGCGGAGATGCTCGGAGTGACTCCGATGGTGAAGGCGGAGGCGCAACCGCCCAGGTGAGCGGCCGCGCCTCCATGCCCTAGCCCAGATCGTAGTCGATCGTCGTCACCACCCGGACCTTTTGGAACGGCGAGGTGCCGCCCGAGGAACTGCACTCCTCGCACACGTCGCCGTCGCGCGCCCCGACCGAGAAATAGCCCTGGCTCGCGGTCTTGATCCGGCCGACCGACGCGCCGCTGTCGCGGGCAAATTGCTCGGCGCTGCGGCGGGCGTTCTGGTTGGCCTCGGCGATCATCTCGGGCTTCAGCGCGTTGAGCTTGGTGAAGGTGTAGCTGATGCTGCTGCTCGACAGCTCGACCCCGTCGCGCAGCAGCTCGGCCTGGCGGGCGTAGGCGAGACGCGCCTTCATGACGTCATTGGTGCGCAACTGGATCGAGCGGCGGACGGTCAGCTTGTCCGGGCCGTTGTCGCCTTCGCGGGGCCGTTCACGGCTGAGGCCGACGTCGTTGTCGGCGATCTCCGTGGGCCGGAAGCCGGCGCGCTCGAAGTAAGCGCGGACCGACCGGGCCTGCTGGTCGACCGATTGCTGAACCGGGCCGAGCTCGCTGCCCTGGTGCGAGAAGTCGACCGACCAGGTCGCGAGATCGGCCGTGACGTTGCGCTCCGAAACCCCGCGGACGGTGACTGTCCGTTCGGCCATCTTGGCGCGCCGGAGGCCGTCGCCGAGCACGTACCCGCTGGTCGTCAGACCGACGGCAAAGATCGCGACCGCGCCCAAAAGGACGGCGCGGCTGTCCTGCAGCTTCTGGATCATGGGATGAAAACCCGTGCGTTCGTCCGCTATACGAGCAGCCACCGGTCACGATCGCCGGTCACGGCTGCGACGAACCGTGCAATTATAGCGACGAATCGAGTGAGATGAAATGAAATTCCTGCATTCGATGATCCGCGTCAGCGATCCGCAAGCCACTGTTGCATTCTTTCAACTGTTGGGACTCGAGGAGCGGCGGCGGATGGACAATGAGGCGGGCCGCTTCACCCTGATCTTCCTCGGCGTGCCCGGCGACGAGGGCGGCGAAGTCGAGCTGACCTGGAACTGGGACGAAAGAGGGTATGGCGGCGGCCGCAACTTCGGCCACCTCGCCTATCAGGTGGACGACATCTACGCGACCTGCCAGCGGCTGATGGAGGCCGGCGTGACCATCAACCGCCCGCCCCGCGATGGCCGCATGGCGTTCGTGCGGAGTCCCGACAATATCTCGATCGAGCTGCTGCAGAAGGGAGCGGCTTTGGCCGTCGCGGAGCCGTGGTCGTCGATGCCCAACAGCGGCGAATGGTAGGCTGGCCCGACCGCCGCTGGCTCGACCTGGTCGGATCTGAGCATCCGCTCATCCAGGCGCCGATGGCCGGCGCCGGCGGAGTCGAGCTGTGCGCCGCGGCGATCGCCGGCGGCGCGCTCGGCTCGCTGCCGTGCGCCTTGCTCACGCCTGATCAGGTGCGGGCCCAGGTCAGCGAAGTCCGCGCCCGCGGCGCCGGGCCGCTCAACCTCAATTTCTTCTGCCATCGCATGCCGGAACCCGTCGACGACCGCGCCTGGCGCGCGCTGCTCCAGCCTTATTACGCCAAATATGGTGCGGAGCCCGGAAATGGCGGCGCACTGCGGCTTCCGTTCGATGCCGACATGTGCGCCGTCGCCGAGGAGCTGAGTCCGGCGGTGGTGAGCTTCCATTTCGGCCTCCCCGAAGCTCCGCTGCTCGAGCGGGTTAAGGCGAGCGGCGCGCTGGTCATCGGCAATGCGACCACCGTCCCCGAAGCGCGCTGGCTCGAAGCGCGCGGGGTCGATGCGATCGTCGCCCAGGGCTTCGAGGCCGGCGGGCATACCGGCCGCTTCCTCGGCTCCGACCCGGCCGAAGCGATGGGCCTGTTCGCCTTGCTGCCCCAGGTCGCCGATGCCGTCTCGGTGCCGGTGATTGCCGCCGGCGGAATCGCCGACGGGCGCGGGATCGCGGCTGCCTTCACGCTCGGGGCGAGCGCGGTTCAGCTCGGCACCGCCTATCTGCATTCGCCCGAGACGCCGATCAGCGACGCGCACCGCGCCGCCTTGAGCGGCGGCGCGACCCTGTTCACCAATCTCATGACCGGCGGCCTCGCCCGCGGGCTGCACGGCCGGCTGGTCGACGAGCTCGGAGCGGTGCGCGCCGAGGCGCCGCCTTACCCGCTCGCCAGCGCGGCGCTCGCCCCGATCCGCGCGGCGGCCGAGCGGCAGGGCGAATATGGATTCGGTCCGATGTGGGCCGGCCAGGCCGCGGCACTCGGCAGTTCCCTCCCCGCGGCCGAGCTGACTCGCCGCCTCGCCGCCGAGGCGCTGGCGATCATTACGGGCGAAGGGTAGAGCGCGCGCATGGAGATCATCGCCATTCCGGTCCTCACCGACAATTATGTGTGGCTGCTCCACGACAGCGAAAGCGGCGAGACCGCGGCGGTGGATCCGTCCGTTGCCGGGCCGGTGCTCGACGCTGCGGCGGCGAAGGGCTGGCGGCTGACGCAGGTGCTCAATACCCATTGGCATCCCGATCACACCGGCGGCAACGCCGGGATCCAGGCCGCGACCGGCGCACCCATCACTGCCCCGGCCGAAGCCGAGCGGGTCAGTACGGTCGACCGCATTGTGGCCGAGGGCGACCGGGTGCGCGTGTGCGGCGCCGAGGCCGTGGTCTGGCACATCCCGGCCCACACCGCCGGCCACATCGCTTATTATTTCGCGGACGAAGGCCTGATCTTCGTCGGCGACACGATGTTCGCGATGGGCTGCGGCCGGCTGTTCGAGGGCAGCGCGGACCAGATGTACGCGAACCTGCAGCGGATCACGGCGCTTCCTGGCGACGTCCGCATCTATTGCGGACACGAATATACGCTGGCGAACGCACGCTTCGCGGCCGAGGCCGAGCCGGACAATCCGGCGATCGCGGACCGGCTCGCCGGGGTCGCGGCGCTGCGCGACGCCGGCACGATCACGCTGCCGACCACGGTCGCCGAGGAGCGTGAAACCAATCCGTTCGTTCGAGCCACTAATGTGGAAGAGTTCGCTCGTTTGAGGCTCGCCAAAGACAGCTTTCGTTCATGAAACGAAGCGCCAAAGCATCGGGCGGATAGGAAACGTTGGAGGTTACTATGCGCAGCATCGCTCTCCTGCTGATCGGCGCGGCCATCGTCGGCTGCGCAACCACCGCGGCCCAGCAGCCGATCCGCACCGCCAAGGCCCAGCAACGCTACGACCAGCTGCTCGCCGGCAAGGTCGCCGGACCGCCGGTCAGCTGCCTCCCGACCTACCACCAGGACGACATGGTGGTGATCGACGAGCAGACCGTCGCCTTCCGCCAGGGCAGCAACCGGGTCTACGTCAATCATATGCAGGGCGGGTGCAGCAACCTCGGCGGTTCCTATGCGCTGGTGACGAAGCAGTTCGGCAGCGCCCAGCTGTGCCGCGGCGACATCGGCCAGGTGGTCGACCTCACCAACCACTTCACCGTCGGCAGCTGCGTGTTCGGCGATTTCGTTCCTTACACGCGGCCGCGCGCCTGACCTGGTTGCCAAGCGGCGGCTGACCGCCATAACTGTCCCCGGCAATGGGGGGGACAGCATGCGTCGCTTGACGATCGCAGCCACGGGCTTGATTCTCATCGGAGCCGGCCAGTCGGCCGAGCCGCCGCGCACCCCGGAGGCCCAGGCCGTACTCGACAAATGGCTCAGCGGACGAGTTGCCGGGGAGCGGCGCGCCTGCGTGCCGGAGCGCGCGACATACAATCCCATCGGCGTTGATGATCGCACGGTCCTCTTTCGCGACGGGCCCCGCATTTGGCGCAACGATCTTCGCATGGGGATCGGTTGTGGAAATGTCGGCAAGCGCCAGACCGTCGTCATGACCGAGCATGGCGTCGGGCGCATGTGCAACGGCAACCGGCTCGAGTTCAGTTACAAGGGCGTCGTCAGTGTCTGCGAGCTCGGCGATTTTACCGTCTACCAGAAGCCGTAGAGGCTATTTGGGATAGAGCGCGGCGAGGCGCTCGCCGTAGACCTTGCCGATGATGTGGCGGCGGATCTTGAGCGACGGCGTCAGCTGCTCGTTCTCGATCGTGAACGCCTCGTCGGCGAGGATGAATCGCCGCACCCGCTCGATCACCGACAGCTCGGCGTTGACCCGGTCGAGGGCGCGCTGAAGCTGCGCCTGAAGGTCGGGCGACCTGGCAATTTCCGGATCGGGCACGAGCAGGGCGACGAGGTGCGGCCGGCGGTCGCCATAGACCATCGCTTGGGCGATCTCGCTCTGCAGCGTCAGCATCCCCTCGATCCGCTGGGGCGAGACATTGTCGCCTTTGTCGTTGACGATCAGGTCCTTCTTGCGGTCGGTGATCTTGATGCGGCCCTTCTCGTCGAAGTGCCCGACATCGCCGGTCGCCAGCCACCCGTCCTTGCCCAGCACTCGCGCCGTCTCTTCCTCGTTGCGCCAATAGCCGTGCATGACGAGTTCGCCCCGGACCATGATCTCGCCGTCGTCGGCAATGCGGACCTCAGTGTTCTTGACGGGCGGGCCGACGGTATCGAGGCGGATGCCCGCGCTCGGCCGGTTGCAGGCGAGCACCGGCCCCGTCTCGGTCTGTCCGTAGCCCTGAAGGAAGGTGATCCCGAGCGCTTCGAAGAACAGTCCGACCTCCGGGTTGAGCGGTGCGCCGCCGGACACCCAGGCCTTCTGCCGGCTCCCGATCTTCGCCCGGATCTTCTTGCGCAACGTCAGCGACAAGAGCCCGTGCATCGGCCAGTCCCACGGCTTCACTCCGCCCCTGGCCTTGTCCGCGCCGATCTTGAGCGCGCGCGTCATCAGATATTGCGACAGCCCGCCCTGCCCCTCGATCGTCTTCATGATCCGGGCCCGGAGCATCTCGAACAGCCGCGGCACGACGATCATGATCGTCGGCTGCACTTCCTCGATATTGGCGGCAAGCTTCTCGAGGCTCTCGGCGTAAAAAATCTGCGCGCCGAGCGCGATCGGGAACATCTGCCCGCCGGTATGCTCATAGGCGTGACTGGCCGGCAGGAAGGACAGGAACACTTCGTCGCCCCAGCCGAAATCGGTCGAGATGACGTCCGTCGCGCCCTCGCAATTGTGGAGCAGGGCACCGTGATGGAGCCGCACGCCGCGCGGCGCGCCGCCCGTCCCGCTGGTGTAAATGATGCAGGCGAGGTCGTCGCGGCCGACGGACGACAGCTGCTGGCGCAGATCTTCAATCGAGGCCTCGCCGGCTACCAGCTTGTGCCAGTCGTGGCAGGTCACCCAATCCGGCGCCTGGCCCGAGCGCAACGGCTCCATGCCGATCACATGGTGGCACTCGTTTTGGGTCAGCACCGCCGGAATGAGATTCTTGGCCAGTTTCTGGCTGGAGACGATCACCGCCCGCGCCCCGCTGTTCTCGAGGATGTGCGAGTGATCGCGAACGGTGTTGGTGGTGTAGGTCGGGACGGTGACGCAGCCCGCAGCCATGATCCCGAGGTCGGAAATCAGCCACTCGGGCCGGTTCTCGCTGACCAGGCATACGCGGTCACCGGGCCGGAGTCCGATGCGCTTGAGGCTGGCGGCGAGCGCCGCGACCCGGCGCGCCGCATCGGCCCAGCTGATCGGCCGCCATTCGCCGTCGCGCTTGGCCCACAGGAACGGCGCGTCGCCCTTTTCGGCGGCGCGCGTCAGGAACATCGAAACGAGATTGTCGAAATGCTCGAGCTGGCGCGCCATTCGTCCCTACTCCCCGGCGCGCTTCTTAGCGGAAACGATTGCGAGCGCCACTCGTCCTGCTAGGCGATGATCATGGTCCGCAAGCTCATCGTGGCGCTGGCTCTGGTTGGCCTGGGGTCGAGCGCAGTCGTCCCGGCGGCGGCGCCGCCGTCCCACACGCGCATTGCCCCGCACGCCGCTCCATTCGTGATCGCCGCCAATCCGCTCGCCGCGCGGGCCGGGCTCAACGTCCTCAAGCGCGGCGGCAGCGCAGTCGACGCGGCGATCGCGGTCCAGGCGATGCTGTCGCTGGTCGAGCCACAGAGCTCGGGCGTCGGCGGCGGCGCGTTCTTGAATTATTACGATGGCCGGACCGGCAAGATCACCATCTACGACGGGCGCGAGGTCGCTCCGGCGCAGGCGACTTCGGGCATGTTCCTCGGCCCGACCGGCAAGCCGTTGCCGTTCGACGCCGCCGTCGTCAGCGGACGCGCGACGGGGGTGCCGGGGGCGGTGAAGATGCTCGCGCTCGCCCACGGCGAGCACGGCAAGCTCCAGTGGCGCAGCCTGTTCGGCGACGCCGAGCGGACGGCCGATCAGGGGTTCACCGTCTCGCCGCGGCTCAGCCGCATGATCCACGCCGATTATGCCGAGAACCACCAGCCCGACGTGATCGCCTATTTCTCCAAGCCCGACGGGACCCTGCTCAATGCCGGCGACCGGCTGGTCAACAAGCCCTACGCCGAATTCCTGCGCCGGCTCGCGTCGCAGGGTCCCGATGCGCTCTACAAGGGGAGCACGGCCGCGAAGATCGTCGCCCGGACTCGCCAAGGTCCGCTCGCCGGCACCATGACCATGGCCGATCTCGCCGCCTACAAGCCGGTCAAGCGCGAGCCGGTGTGCGGCCCGGTCCGAATCTATCTCCTTTGCGCGCCACCGCCGCCGTCCAGCGGGGTCGGGCTGATCGAGCTGATGATGATCCTCGACCGCACCGACATTGCGTCGCGCAGTGCGAACGACCCGCAGGCCTGGTTCCTGTTCGCCGAGGCGAGCCGGCTGATGTACGCCGACCGCGACAAATATGTCGGCGACCCGGCGTTCGTGAAAGTGCCGGTCGCGGGTCTGATCGACCCGGCCTATGTCGCCGAGCGCGCCAGGCGCATCGGCGCGACCGCCGGCCCGCCGCCGGCCGCCGGAATCCCCGCGAGCGCGCTGGTCGCCGGCAGGGACAACACGCTCGAACCGACCGGCACTTCGCACTTCATCGTCCGCGACGCCGCCGGCAATGTCGTGTCGATGACCACCACGGTCGAGAGCATCTTCGGCACGGGGCGGATGGTCGACGGCTTCTTCCTCAACAACCAGCTGACGGATTTCTCGTTCAGCCCGAGGGACGCGCAGGGCCGCCCGGTCGCCAATGCGGTCGCGCCCGGCAAGCGCCCGCGCTCGTCGATGGTCCCCTCGATCCTGCTCACGCGGGACGGCCGCTTCGCCGGCGCGATCGGCTCGGCGGGCGGCAATGCGATTCTCGCCTACGTCGCCCATTCGCTCGTCGCCTCGACCTACTGGAACATGAGCATGGCCGACGCGCTCGCCGCGCCCAACCTCGTCGCGCGGGGGCCCAATTTCCAGGGCGAAGTCACCAAATTCTCACCCGGCATTCTCGCCGGCCTGCGCCGGCGCGGGATCGACCTCAAGCCCGGCCAGGGTGAGGATTCGGGACTGACCGGGGTGCTCCTGCGCAGCGGCCGGATCGACGGCGCAGCCGACCCGCGCCGCGAGGGCGTAATCCTGATTCTGCGCTAGGGCTTTTCGGAACCGACCGCATCGCCGATGCTGGCGAAGCCTTCGCGCTTCAGGCGTTCGGCGAGACCCACGGCGATGCGGCGGGCGATGCCGGGACCGTCATAGACCATCGCCGTGTAGAGCTGGACGAGGCTCGCGCCGGCTCGGATCCGCTCCCACGCATCGTCGGCGCTGGCGATCCCGCCGACCCCGATCAGCGGCATCTCGCCGCCCGCAGCCGCGCGGAAGTCGCGCAGCGCCTCAAGCGCCGGCGACTTTAGCGGTTCGCCCGAAAGCCCGCCCGGCTCGGCAGCGAAGCGCGATTTCAACGCAGGGCGAGCGACCGTCGTATTGGCAACGATGATCGCGTCGATGCCATGCTGGATCGCGACCCGCACGATCTGCTCCGGCTCGCCCGCGCCGAGGTCGGGCGCGACCTTGAGGAAGATCGGCGGCCCTTTCGGGTCACGGGCCTCGGCCACCGCAGAGAGCAACGCACGCAACGCCCCCTCGTCCTGCAGCTGGCGCAGCCCGGGCGTGTTGGGCGAGCTGACGTTGATCGTGAGATATCTGGCGACCCGGCTCATCGCCCGCACGCCGCTCACATAATCGGCGATCCGGTCCGCGCTGTCCTTGTTGGCGCCGATGTTGACCCCGACGATGCCGCGGCTCGGACCGCATTCGATCAGCCGCCGGAAGGCGGCGGGCTGGCCCTGGTTATTGAAGCCCAGGCGGTTGATCACCGCCCGGTCCTCGGCCAGCCGGAACAGGCGCGGCTTGTCGTTCCCCGCCTGCGGGCGCGGCGTGACGGTCCCGACCTCGACGAAGCCGAAGCCGAGGGCCAGCATCTGCTCGGGCACTTCGGCGTCCTTGTCGAACCCGGCGGCAAGGCCGATCGGGGACGGGAAGTCGAGTCCCGCCACCCGCGTGCGAAGCGAAGCGGGGAGATTCGGCGGTCGATGCGGCGGCACCCATTTCAGCGCCGCGATCGTCGCCCGATGCGCGGTCTCCGCATCAAGCGCGAAGGCGAGGGGACGGATGAAGGGATAGAGGTGCACGGCCCCCGCATACCGTCATGCCGAACTTGTTTCAGCATCCATTGCGAGAAGGGCGACGCGGGGCCTCGAAAATGGTCCCTGAAACGAGTTCAGGGTGACGGCGAGGTTGAGTTTCCCTGCATAAGCGCCTAAATCGGACTGGAAAGCTCCGAATTAGATGCGCCTGAGCCACCTCGCCGATTATGCGGTCGTGCTGATGACCGCCGCCGCCCGCCGCGACGCGGGCGCGCGCCTTAGTGCGACCGAACTGTCGGGCGAGACCGGAGTGCCGCTTCCGACCACCCAGAAACTGATGGGCCAGCTCGCCACCGCCGGGCTGCTGTCGAGCGCGCGCGGCGCCGGCGGCGGCTTCGCGCTCGCCAGGCCCGCCACCGACATCAGCCTCGCCGACATCGTCGAAGCCGTCGAGGGGCCAATCACGCTCACCATGTGCTCGGACTCGACCAACCATGACTGCATCCTCGACGCCCATTGCCGGGTGAAGCCGCACATGGGCGTCGTCGGCAATGCGGTGCGCGGAGCGCTCGGCGCGGTCAGGCTGACGGAGCTCGCGCGATGAACGAGGCCGTCAAGAACCGCGAGCTCAAGGAAAAGATCGCCCAGGACTATGAATGGGGCTTTTCGAGCGACATCGAGCAGGAGTTCGCGCCCAAGGGCCTGAGCGAAGACACGGTCCGCTTCATCTCGGCCAAGAAAGGCGAGCCCGAGTGGATGCTCGACTGGCGTTTGAAAGCTTATCGCGCCTGGCTCGAGATGGAGGAAGTCAGCTGGGCCAAGCTCGACATCCCCGCGATCGATTACCAGGACGCTTATTATTACGCCGCGCCCAAGGCCAAGCCGAAGCTCGGCAGCCTCGACGAGGTCGATCCCGAAATCCTGCGCGTCTACGAGAAGCTCGGAATCCCGATCGAGGAACAGAAGGTGCTCGCCGGCGTCGAAGGCGCGGCCAAGGTGGCGGTCGACGCGGTGTTCGACAGCGTTTCCGTCGCCACCACCTTCCGCGCGGAGCTGAAGAAGGCCGGGGTCATCTTCCTCTCCATCTCCGAGGCGATCCGCGAGCACCCGGAGCTCGTGAGGAAATATCTCGGCAGCGTCGTTCCTCAGCGCGACAATTACTTCGCCTGTTTGAACAGCGCGGTCTTTTCCGACGGCACCTTCGTCTACGTGCCCGAGGGCGTCCGCTGCCCGATGGAGCTCTCGACCTATTTCCGCATCAATGCCGAAAACACCGGCCAGTTCGAGCGCACCCTGATCGTCGCCGACAAGGGCGCCTACGTCTCCTACCTCGAAGGCTGCACCGCGCCGATGCGCGACGAGAACCAGCTGCACGCCGCGGTGGTCGAGATCTTCGCGCACGAGGACGCGGAGGTAAAATACTCGACCGTCCAGAACTGGTATCCGGGCGACAAGGACGGCAAGGGCGGGATCTTCAATTTCGTCACCAAGCGCGCGCTCTGCTCGGGCGACCGCTCGAAGGTCAGCTGGACCCAGGTCGAGACCGGTAGCGCGATCACCTGGAAATATCCGAGCTGCATTCTGAAGGGCGATGGCAGCGTCGGTGAATTCTATTCGGTCGCGCTGACCAACAACCGCCAGCAGGCCGACACCGGCACCAAGATGATCCACATCGGCGCCAACACGCGCTCGACCATCGTTTCCAAGGGCATCAGCGCCGGCAGGTCGAACAACACCTATCGCGGGTTGGTGCGCGTGCTTCCGCGCGCGGAAAATGTGCGCAACTTCACGCAGTGCGATTCACTGCTGCTGGGGTCC
>DASRAY010000065.1:0-5288 GCA_035637935.1 Sphingomicrobium sp. | reverse complement strand
CGGTTGTTCCAGCCCTAAATGCGCGGGCGCATCAGATAGTTGGGGATGCAGCTGTGGATAAGCCTGTGTGCGACTCGGTGCGGCCCCTCCGCCCTTCGCCCGGAGAGCGGAAAGAAAAGAGCACCGGCAACCGAGGTTGCCGAGGCTCCCATGCTTCCGATCCAATGGTCCGCGTCATCGACAGGGCCGATCCGCAGGCTCATCGCCCGGGTTCGGCCCCGGAGGCGCGCATCAGCGGTTCCGAAGCACGGGCATGAGAACAGTTTGGCTTCTGGGGGGTTCCAACGGCCATGGCGAAAAAGCGGCGGCTGCGGATTGCGAGCTACAACATCAACGGGATCAACTCGCGGCTCGCGGTCCTGACCCGCTGGCTCGAGGAGTTCGCGCCGGACATCGTCGGGCTGCAGGAGCTCAAATGCACCGACGACGCCTTCCCGATCGCGGCGATCGAAGCGCTCGGCTATTCGGCCATCTGGCACGGCCAGCCGCCGCGCAGCTGGAACGGGGTCGCGTTGCTCAGCCGCGTCGGCGAGCCGGTCGAGACCCGGCGCGCGCTGCCGAACGATCCCAACCTCGGACAGAGCCGCTACCTCGAGGCGGCGGTGTCCGGGATCCTGATCGGCAATCTGTACGCGCCCAACGGCAACCCGTGGCCGGGGCCCAAGTTCGACTATAAGCTCGCCTGGCTCGACCGGCTGAAGGACCATGCCCGGGACCTGCTCGACAGCGGGCTGCCGGCGCTGCTGATCGGCGACTATAACGTCATCCCGACCCCGCTCGACGTTTACAAGGAAGAGCGCTGGGTCAGGGACGCGCTCTATTCGCCGCAGGGCCGGGAGAAATATCGCGAGCTGGTCGGGCAGGGCTGGACCGATGCGATCCGCGAGCTCCACCCGGACGAGCGGATCTACACCTTCTGGCCCTATTGGCGGAACGCATTCCAGCGCGACGCCGGCATCCGCATCGACCATGCGCTCCTGAGCCCGCCGCTGGCCAAGGCGCTCAAGGCGGCGGGCGTCGACCGCACCCCGCGCGGCTGGGACAAGACCAGCGACCACGCGCCGATGTGGGTCGAGGTCGAGGTGTGACCGCCATGCAGGCGCTTCCGCCCGATCCACCGCCGGCCGCGATCGTGGTCACCGGGCGGGCGCTGCCCGAAGCCAAAGCGGAGCGGGTCTATGCGATCGAGCGGATCGGCCGGCGCGAGATCGAGCAATCGCCGAGCCGCGGGCTCGACCAGCTGCTCAAGGACGTGCCCGGGGTCCAGCTGTTCCGCCGCTCCGACGCGCGCAGCGGCCACCCGACCAGCCAGGGCGTGACCCTGCGCGCGCTCGGCGGCAACGCCTCGAGCCGCGCGCTGCTGGTGCTCGACGGAGTGCCGCAGAGCGACCCGTTCGGCGGCTGGGTCAACTGGCCGGGCTACGATCCGGCGGACCTTGCCGGGATCCGCGTCGTGCGCGGCGGGGGCAGCGTCGCCAACGGCCCCGGCGCGCTCGCCGGGACGATCGAGCTGGCGAGCCGCGCCGAGGCCGGCGTCTCGGGCGAGCTCGACGGGGGCAGCCGCCAGTCGTTCGACGGCCATGCGCGGGTCGGCCTCGTCGCCGGCAGCGGCATCGTCACGCTGTCGGGCCAGGGCGGGCGCAGCGACGGCTTCATCCCGGTCACCGCGGCGACCCGCGGCCCGGCCGACGAACCGGCCCGCTATCGCGACTGGACCGGCCGCGGGCGCTGGGTCGCCCCGCTCGCAGCGGACACCGAGCTCCAGGCCAGCCTCGCCGGGTTCCACGACTGGCGGACGCGCGGCACCGACTTCACCTCCAACCGGACCGACGGCGCCGACGCGTCGCTGCGGCTGGTCGGGCGCGGGCGCTGGCAGTGGAGCGCGGTCGGCTACTGGCAATGGCGCGACCTCATGAGCAGCTTCGCCAACGTCAGCCCGGGCCGCCTCGTCGCTGCCCGCGTGTCGCTGCAGGACAAGGTGCCGTCGCACGGCCTCGGCGCCAGCTTCGAGCTGCGGCCGCCGCTGCCGGACGGCATCGAGCTGCGCCTCGGCGGCGACTTCCGCCGCACCGACGGCGAGTCGCGCGAGCTGTTCAGCTATGTCGCCGGCGAGCCGACCCGGCGCCGCCGCGCCGGCGGCACCAGCTGGACCAGCGGCGCCTTCGCCGAGGCGACCGCCAGCCTCCGCGGCATCACCCTGACCGCGGGCGGGCGGCTCGACCATTGGCGGGTGAGCGACGGCCATCTGTTCGAGCAGGCGATCGCCACCGGCGCGGTGCTGCGCGACGACCGTTTCCGGTCGCGCGACGGGTGGCTGCCGACCGCGCGCGCGGGCCTGCTGGCGCCGCTCGGCGGCGGCGTCAGCCTGCGCTCGGCGGCCTATCTCGGGTGGCGGATGGCGACGCTCAACGAGCTGTTCCGGCCGTTCCGCGCCGGGCTCGACGCAACCGCGGCCAACCCCGGGCTCGATCCCGAGCGGCTGGCCGGCGCCGAGGCCGGTCTCGACTATGCCAGGGGCGAGCTGCGCCTGTCGCTGACCGGCTTCGCCAACCGGCTGAAGGACGCCATCGCCAACGTAACCTTCGGGCACGGGCCCGGAGTTTTTCCGGGGGTCGGCTTCGTCGCCGCCGGCGGCACCTTCCGCCAGCGCCAGAATGTCGACGCGGTGCAGGTGCGCGGGATCGAGGCCTCGGCCGAATGGGCCCGCGGCCCGTGGTCGGTGCGGGCCGGGGCGAGCCTTACGCATGCGCGAATGCGGGCCGACGGCACGGCCGCCTTCCTCGACGGGTTGCGGCCGGCGCAGACCCCCAAATTAGCGGCGACGCTCGCCGCCGGCTGGGATCAGGACGGGAAGGGGGCGGAGATCGTGCTGCGGCGGGTCGGCGCACAGTATGAGGACGACCTCAATTCGCGCAGGCTCAAGGGAGCGACGACGCTTGACGCATCCGCCTCCTGGCCCCTGACCCGGCGCCTGCAGCTGGTCGCGCGCGGGGAGAATCTCACCAACGCGCTGGTGATGGCGGCGATCAACGGCGACGGCTCGATCGAACGCGCCACCCCGCGCACCTTGTGGATCGGCCTGCGCGTGCGCTGAGCGTTTGCGCTGCGTCGGCGTCTGCCTTCGAAGGCTGGACCTTCGTCGTGCTATAAAGCAAACGCCAGCGCGGGCCGGATTAGCTCAGTTGGTAGAGCAGCGGTTTTGTAAACCGAAGGTCGCGGGTTCGAATCCTGCATCCGGCACCAGCCTCCTCGCGCCGCGCCTAAAGCCCGCGGACGCGCGGCTCGGCGGGCGCGCGCAGCACCAGCTCGGTCAGCGCCCACACCATCGCGTCGGCGCGATCGGGCGAGCGGCCGCCGTGGCCGTCGGCGGTGATCGCCGTCAGCTCGTCCTCGAGCTCGGGAAAGGCGCCGGCGAACAGGCAGCGCCGCGCCTCGAACAGAAGCGCGACCGGCTCGGCGCGAGCGCCCTTGCCGCGGGTCGCGTGGACCAGCCGCACCGGCAGCCCGGAATCGCTCGCGCGCAGAACTTCCTCGACCATCTCGCCGCCGTTGTTGGCTTCGGCGATGACCCGGTCGGCGTCCCACGCGCGCGCCGTCGCCGCGACCCGCCGCGCCCAGCCCCGCGGGCTCAAGCCGGCGACGCTGCAGTCGGCAAGCACCACGCCGAGGCCGTCGCCGAGCGTGGCGCAGACGACGATCCCGCAGGCGTCGCCGGCAGCGGTCGCGGGCGGATCGACGGCGACGATCACCCGCTTGAGCGCGCCGCGCGCCGGCATCGGGCAGCGGCACGCCTCGATCATATCGCGGGTCCACAGCGCCCCTTCCGCCTCGCCGAGCAGCTCGCCGTCGAGCTCCTGGCGGCCGAGGCGGGTGCCGCCATAGGCGGCGGTGACGGCGTCGACGAAAGGTTGAGGAAGATAGGGATTGTCGACGGTCCTTCCGCCGCTGGTCCGGGTCGCAGCTTCGCCGAGGAGGCGTCTCAGCAGCGGCTCGGTGCCCGGAGTGGTGGTGACCACGGCCCGCGGCAGCTCGCCCAACCGCAGGCCAAGCTGCAGATTGTTCCAGGTTTCCTCGGCGCGTGCCCATTTGGCGATTTCGTCGGCCCAGGCGAAATGATGTTGCGGCCCGCGCAACCGGCCGGGATTGGCGCCGGAATAAGCGATTGCGAGGCCGTCGTTGGGCAGCTTGAGCTTGCCGATGGTCGGGCGCCACGAGAGCCGCTCGTGGAGCCGGGCCGACGCCAGGATCCCGCTTTCGCCCTCGACCATCACCTTGCCGACTTCGTCGATGGTTCCGCCGACGAGCGCGATCCGCGCCTGAGGCATCGCGCGTGCCTGCGCGAGCACCCATTCGGCTCCGGTCCGGGTCTTGCCGAAGCCGCGCCCCGCCATCACCAGCCACAGTCGCCAGTCGCCCGGCGGCTCTTCCTGCCCCGACAGTGCGATCCACAGTTCAGCGATTGCCCGCCGATCGGTTTCGCTGAGGCTGGCGAAGAGCGCCTGGCGCTGTTCGGGAGAGGCCCTGGCCAATTCCAGGACCAAGTCGACGAAGGTCAATCCTGCTTGCCGACGGGATGGAGTTGGCGTGGACGAGCCGGATCGCTGCCGCCGCCATCCTTCTTTGCCTCGATTATTCCAAGCGCCCGCATCTTCGCCTCGAGCCGGGCGCGCACGGCTTCGACGTCGTAGGGCTGGGGCCATACCGTGCCGGGATCGCGGCCGCCGCTTCGCCGATAGGCATTGAGCACGGCGAGCGCCGTCTTTGCGTCCATACCACTGATCCGGGATCCGGCCCGCTTGCTCGCCCGGGGGCTCAGCACGCGCCTGCTCTCCAGCACCAGCTCGGCCTCGAGCGCCGCATAGCCCTGGTCGAGCGCATCCTTCCACGCGGCGCGAAACTGGGCATCGGTCCTGCGCCACCGGTATACGCAATCCCGAGAGACCTTCACCGCGCGGGCCGCCGCCGTCGCATTGCAGCTCGCGGCAAAGTGATCGAGGAATTGCTGCCGTCGTTGGAGGGTGAAGGACCGTCGCCTCGGCAGCGCGCGCTCAGTTCCTCGCGCCGCCCGCACTTGAATGCGCCGGCCCTTGCCGCCGCCGATTTCCGATTCGTCTTTGCTCATCGGTATATTGTACCAAATAGGTTAATATTTGTCAAGGTTTTTGTGCGGCCCGGAGCGAGGTGCATGTCTATTGACCCGATCGGTCCGCTCGCCGCCTGCTCCAGCGCCGGGGACGAATTGGGAAGCCGGAGTCGTGGACGCGTTAATGTCGGTGATGGGTGGAAAG